>CBFDCR010000025.1:0-62624 GCA_965603365.1 uncultured bacterium | reverse complement strand
CGATCATCACCCCTTTGGGCTTGCCGGTGGAGCCGGAGGTATAAATCACGTAGGCGGGGTCAAAGGGACTGGTTGAAATGGAGGGGGAACCCCCAGCAGGACCGGACGTCAAAGTAGCGGGCGAGCGGATTTCCGCGCTGGTGAGCAGCAATCCGGCACCGCTGTCCTTCAACATGTATGAAACCCGATCCGGCGGATAATCGGGGGCAATGGGCAAATAGGCACCGCCGGACTTCAATATCCCCAATATCCCTATCAGCATCTCCAGCGACCGCTCCACCATGATGCCGACAATCATACCGGGTTTCAGGCCCTTAACTTGTAAGAAGCCGGCCAATCGACCGGCACTGTCGTTTAATTCACCAAAGGAGAGGTGCCTATCTCTGTATATTAAAGCGACCTTTCGGGGAGTCTGAACCGCCCGGGCCGCAAACAGCGACGGCAGTGTATGATCCTGGGGATAAGGACTCTCGGTGGCATTGAAACCCACCAATATCTGCCGCCGCTCCTCCTCCGACAGGATATCGATCGCCGCTAACCTGACGTCTGCGTGATCGATAACCGTCACTATTATTCGACTAAAATAATCGAGCCATCTCTCAATTGTCCCAGGGCGAAACAAATGGGTACTGTAAGTCAAGCTGCAGTGGAGGGTATCCCCCTTATCCATTACCCCCAGGCTCAAATCAAATTTCGATGTCCCGCTGTCCCAGTCACGGGGCTTCAGTTGCATTCCGGGTAGATCGATATTCGATATCTCTCCGGCATGGAGATCGATATTTTCAAAGGAGAACAAAACATCAAACACCGGATTACGGCTCACATCACGGCTCGGCGACAACTGTTCCACCAGATCCTCAAACTGGTACTCCTGGTTTTCAAAGGCCGCCAATGTCCTGGCTTTCACCTCCATTAAAAAGTCCTGGAATCCCTTCTCCCCTGAAGGATAATTCCGAAGGGCCAGTGTATTCACAAATATTCCGACAATCTGTTCCAGACTCCGATGCCGACGTCCTGCAATCGGCGTTCCCACTACAATATCTTCCTGGACGCTTAGTTTCGACAGCCAAACATTAAATATCGTCAGGCATATCATATAAGGGGTTACATCCTGACGCAAGGCCAATTTTTTTAACGACTCTGTTTCCCTTGCCGATATGTCGAGGCTTACGGTTTTGCCCTCAAAAAGCTGGATCGCCGGGCGAGGATAATCTGTGGGCAGGTTTAATACCGGAAACTCCCCGGAAAATTCCTGGAACCAGTATTCCTGCTGGTGTTTCATCTTCCCACTCGACAGCCCCTGATTCTGCCAGTTCACATAGTCCTTATATTGAGCCCGAAGCTCCGGTAACATTTCTCCCCGGTAGGTTCTCATGAAATCCCGGATCAATATTTCCATAGACATGCCGTCACTCACAATATGATGCATGTCCACCAGCAGCAGATATCTGCCCTCCCCCACCCGGATCAACGCCACCCGCAAGAGCGGTGCCCGGGAGAGATCAAAGGGACGAATCAAATGGGGGCCTTCATCATCATATCTCTCTATTTCAAAATCGACATCGTCATGGATTTTTTGCCGCGGCTCGCCATCTTCATCCTTCACGGCAAATGATGTTCTCAGGCTTTCATGGCGTTTAATTAGCTGCCGGAAGGAATCATTTAGCCTAACGCTGTCAAGCGTTCCGGTCAGTTCCATCACCAGCGGCATGTTGTATGCAGTACTCTCCTTTTCCAACTGGTTCAAGATATACAATCGTTTTTGGGCCGGGGACAGGGGGTAATACTCCCTCTTCTCTACCGGCTCTACCGCGGTAAACTCCGTCTGCTTCCGGACACTTTGCAGGAAATCGAGAATCTCCTGCTTTTGTGCCTTTAACTCATTTACCAGATCGGCATCCAGCCTGCCCCTGGGAGCACTCACCTTCAATCCGCTGCTGCCCAACTGGATATAGATGCCTGACCTTTTGAGTCTGGATAGTAATGGTACGACACTCATATTTCTATTTCCTCACTTTCTTGATCTGTATTGGCGCCCGCGACATTCACCCAGTCCACCACCGATATGAGAGAAGCGATGCCGTGAACGGTGGGGGTTTTAAATACCTCTCCCAGGGGGATATTGACATCAAACTCCTCCTGGACCCGGGCTGCCATGACAGTGGCTTTTAAGGAAAATCCGCCCAATTCAAAAAAGTTATCATGTATCCCGACGATCTCCTTTTTAACACCCAGTACATCCGACCAGATGTCTACCAATTTCTCCTCCACCTCGGTTTCCGGTGCCACATAGGTCTGCTGGGCCTTCAACTCCGGCTCCGGCAGCGCCCTGCGATCCACCTTGCCGTTGGGATTCAAGGGGATCCGTTCTATTTGCATAAAATAGGAGGGAATCATATAATCCGGTAATTTCACCGCCAGATACTCCCTTAACTCCGATATTGAGATTTCTATTGTTGATACCAGGTAGGCACAGAGATAATTCACGCCGCTTTCCTCCTGCCGGGGAATCACCACGGCCTCTTCTATCTGCGGATGTTTTTGCAGATGATTCTCAATCTCCTCCAGCTCGATTCGAAATCCCCTGATTTTCACCTGGTGATCGATTCTGCCCAGGAACTCGATGTTACCATCCTCACGCCACCTGCCCAGATCTCCGGTGCAATACATTTTCGCCTTCCCCTCCCCCTCTTCCCCAGGTTGACGGGCAAAGGGATCGTCGATAAACCGTTGGTTCGTCAGTTCCTCATTCCTGAAATACCCCCGGCCGACTCCATCACCGGCAATATAGATCATTCCCGTCACCCCGGGAGGCTGGACCTGGCCGTTTTCGCTCAAGATGTAAATCTGGGTATTGGCGATGGGTTTTCCGATATCGAGGATCTCTTCGCCGGTTACATCTTTGGCGGTGGACCAGATGGTGGTCTCGGTGGGGCCATAGAGATTAAATATTTTCCCGCTAACCACCTCCCGGGCTTTTCCCAGGAGAGCCTTTGGAAATGTTTCGCCGCCTACCAGGAGATACCTTAATGCCTTCAAGGCTTCGGCCGCTTCCCCGTTTGAGATGATCAACTGTAAGCGGGAAGGGGTAAGTTGCAAAATTGTAACACCATCTCTTTCAAGAGCGACTGCGGTTTCCCGGGGATTTAATTGCTCCTCCTGGGTACCAATCACCACCTTTGCCCCCTGGGTCAAGGGAAGCAGGGATTCGAGACCGAAAATATCAAAAGACAATGTCGTTAAGGATAAAATGCTATCGGTCTCTCCAAAGGAAATGATATCGGTTATGCCCTGTATGAAATTCACCACGTTGCGGTGCTCGATCATGACACCTTTCGGTACACCGGTGGTACCGGAAGTATAGATCAAATAGGCCAAATCGGTGGGCACACTATTTAGCGGCGGATCGGGAACCTCGGCATCGGAATCCTCCATTTCATCAAGGTCTATAAGCCGGTCGATGAAATCCGGCCTCATCACCTCACCCTTCACCAGCAGAGTGTTGACCCGGCTGTGTTCCAGCACATACCGAACTCTCTCTTCCGGGTATTCGGGTCCGATGGGCAGGTAGGCGGCCCCGGCTTTCAACACCGCCAACATCCCAATTACGATTTGTACGGAACGCTCTACCATTAAACCGATTATGTCACCGGACTCGATGCCGGCGGCCCGCAATTTCCAGGCCAGCCGATTCGCCTTTTGATTGAGCTCCCGGTAGCTGAGCCGTTCTTCATTGGCAGAATGGCCGGTGCGCACATCGAATCCCGTCAAGGCGATATTATCCGGAGTTCTCAACACCTGTTCCTCAAACAACTGATGGATGAGCTTATTCCCGGGATAGTCGGTCCGGGTATCATTAAATTCAGACAAAATACGCTGCTTCTCCCTTGCCGATATCAATTCAACATCCGCTATTTTTAGTTCCGGCTCTTCTGTTATGGAAAATAGGGTTTTCTTAAAATAATTGATAAGCCTCTTTATAGTAGCCTTCTTAAACAGCCGGCTGCCATACTCCAGCGTAAACAGCAGCCTGTCTCCACTCTCCACTCCGCTGAAAGTGATATCGAACTTGGCTGAACTCTTGCCGTATCTAAAGGGCTTTTGTCTCAATCCCTGAATCTCAATCTCCGGTATATCCCCGGCCGCCATATTAATATTTAAGAAAATAAACATCACATCAAATAAGGGATTCCGGCTGGTATCCCGGTTCACCTTCACCCTTTCCACCAGATCCTCAAACTGATAGTCCTGATTTTCAAATGCCATCAGGGTTCTCTGCTTGACTTCCCTGAAAAATTCCCTGAACGTTTTATCCTTAGCGGGGAAATTTCTCAGGGCCAGGGTATTGACGAACATGCCGATGATATTCTCCAGGTCCGGGTGCCGTCTACCGGCCACCGGGGCGCCGACAACGATATCTTCCTGGCCGCTGATCTTAGCCAGAAACATGTTCAATACCGTCAGCAGCGTCATATACAGGGTGGCATCCTCCTGTCGGGCCATGGTTTTTAACCGGTCAACCGTCTCTTTTGCCAAAAAAAAGGTCTCAACGTTTCCATCGAAACTCTTAAATACCGGCCGCTCGAAATCGGTGGGCAAGTTAATGACCGGTATCTCCCCGGCAAACACATCTAACCAGAACTCTTCCTGACGCTTCATCTCACCGGAAACCACCATTTTATTCTGCCAACGGGCAAAGTCCCTGTATTGTAATCTCAACGCCGGTAACTCTTCGCCTCCGTAGAGCTGCATAAATTCCTTAACCAACCCTCCCTTGGAGGCACCGTCGGTGATAATGTGGTGCATATCCACCATGAGGATGTGTTGGCGGGCAGATAATTTCACCAGCCCTACCCTGAGCAGGGGGGGACAACCCAGGTCAAAGGGCCGGATAAACTGTTCAACCACTCCCTCCGCCCCCTCTTCCGGCACCTCAAAGTAAGCCAGGTTACATGCCACCCCTTCGTGGACCCTCTGCCTGGGTTGGCTGCCGATCAGGTGAAAAGAGGTACGGAAACTTTCATGCCGATTCAATAAATCGTTAAACAGGCGCTCGATTCTGAGCCGATCCGGTTCCCCCTCCAGCAGCACCACCGTGGGCATATTGTAGCTGATACTATCCGGTTCGATCTGCTGGAGAATGTAGAGCCGCTTCTGGGCAGACGAGAGGTCATAGTAATCTCGCTTCTCCGACGATTCGATGGAGACATATTCCCTTCTGCCGGTGTTGTCGATATAGGCCGACAGTTTTTCGATGGTGGGGCGGCTGAACATTTCCGCCAGTGGGATTTCCACATTCAGCGCCTTGTGGATTCTCGACAAGATCGTGATGGCCTTCAATGAATCTCCACCCATCTCAAAAAAATCGTCGAAAATGCCGACCTCTTCTATGGCAAAAAACTTCTGCCAGATAGCCACCAGTTCATGCTCGATCTCATTGCGGGGAGGTGCATAGTCGGTACTCAACTGCGGCCTCTGGTAAAATTTATCGGGAGACGCCATTGTTTCCTGGATATCCAGGGTCGACAATTTTTTGTCCTGCGGACGGTTGGTATACTCCATAAAGGCCCCCAAATCGGGCAGCGATATCGCCACCCGCGTCAGGGTACTTTCGATGATCCGATCAAAAGCGTCTACCCCCTCTGCCGGTGTCAGGGCATAGTGGTGCATCGATTTCAGATGAGATTCGATGGCCTTCGGGTCTTTTTCATGTATTTTATGGATGGCTTTAATGGCCATTCCAATATGCTGCCAGTCGGACCAGTCGATGGAAAAGGCAGTGGTGTCGGCACTCACGGCATTCTTGTAAAACGTAAAGGCATCGAGGAACTCATTGGCCGCATTGTATCCCACCTGGCCAAACTTGATACCATAAATAATATTGCCCAGAGAGGAAAAAAGGGCAAAGAAATCCGGCCTGTCTTCTTTGAGTAGATGATCCAGTATCAAGGTTCCCCGCACCTTGGGCGCCAGGGTCCTGTCTGTCATTTGCCGGGTTCGCCGCTGGATGACACCGTCATAATCGATTAAGCCGGCGGTATGCAGCACCCCATCGATGGGACCAAACCGCTGATGGACCCGGTCAATGGCCTCGCTCATCTGTTTCAGATCGGCCACATCGGCTGTCACCACCATCACCTGGGCACCGGCCCCCTCCAACTCCTGTAGTTTTCTTATTTTTTGACTCACCTGGTGGTCATCGCCGTGGGTATCCAGCCACTGTTTCCACTCTTCCGGCCGGGGAAAGGGCGAACGGCCCACCAAAACGAGCCTGGCCTTCACTTCCCCGGCCAGGTGCTCTGCCAGCCTGAACCCCATGCCCCCGAATCCCCCGGTGATGAGATAAACGCCGTGTTCTTTCAGACGGGTGGGAACAGATTCGGATTTTTTCAAGCGAACCGCCCTCATATTCTGCTGCCAGCGATAGGGGCCGCGATAGGCAATCACCCGGGCCGGGGAATCGGTAGAACATTCGACTAAAATTTGATCGATTATACTCCTTTTTTTAGGGCTTTCCGGCTCCTGTACCACGATATCTACACAGCGGCAAACGATGTTGGGGTATTCCAATGGAATAATTTTCACCGCACCGATCATGGTGGCTTTCTGGGGCGAAACGACCTCCTGGCCGCTCACCTCAACCAGGTTATTGGTGACCACTGTGAGGCAGACATGATCGGTTAGACCCAGGCGGCCGGCTGCCTGTACCAGGTGGAGCAGGCAGTAGAAACCCAGGTACTGACTCCTATCAAGGGTATCGAGAGATGGTCCGGCTATTGTCCCGTCATCCAGGCTCCACAAATGGACTATCC
The DNA here is from genome assembly GCA_965603365.1 of uncultured bacterium. Lineage (GTDB taxonomy): Bacteria > Acidobacteriota > Aminicenantia > UBA2199 > UBA2199 > JAHELQ01. The sequence continues at coordinate 55,812 of CBFDCR010000025.1, read as the reverse complement.
TGTGGGGCAGCCGTTTCATCCCCTTCAGCCCTTCAAACAGGGCATCGTAGTGATCTACATTTTCCGGATTTAGCGAAAATTCGGACTCATCTATCCGGGCAAACTCCGATCCTACCTTTACGGTAACCACATTTTGACCTGCCTGGCTCAACCGTTCAACCAATTGAGAGCTAACACCCACCTCATCGACCAGCACCAGCCAGTTCAAAGAATCAGACAGGGGTTCTACTCCTGAGCCGGGCAGCACTGCCTGCTGCCAGGCCGGTACATAAAACCAGTCTGCGGGATCTGGTTTTCTCATTAATTGATGCTTCTCCGACAACTTCTCCGCCGCCAGGCTGACCACATTCCCTTCGATCCAGTAACGCTCCCTCTCAAAAGGATAGGTCGGCATAGAGACGCGTCTCCTCTTCTGGGTCAGAAAAAACCGGTTCCAATCTACATCGACACCGTAGAGCCACAACCGGCCGATTTTATCCAGCAGGTGATACACATCCGGGACATTTTGCTGCGAAGACCGGGCCAGATGAACGACCCGATGCTGTGGGTGATTCTCAATATAACGCAGCATCATGGTACTCAAGTCGCGGCCGGGGCCGATTTCGACAAAAACGGTGTCTTCCCGGCTAATCAACTCTTTCACGCCGTCGGCAAACCGGACTTTTCCCCGCAAGTGCCGCATCCAGAATTCGGGATCGGTGGCCTGTTTGGCGCTCACCCATTTACCGGTCAGGTTTGAAATATAGGGGATGCCGGGACTATTCAGGCCAATCTGGCCGACCTTCTCCTTAAACTCCAGGAGAATCGTATCCATCATCGATGAATGAATCGCATGGGACGTTTTCAGGCGCATGCACAGCAGCTTTCTCTCCTTCATCTTTCTCTCCAGTTGGTGGACGGCCTCACAGGGACCGGCAACCACACAGGAGGGGCCATTATCGATGGCCACAGAGAGATCCGGACTCAAGAGAGGTTTGAGCTCCGGTTCCGATAAAGGCACACTCAACATAGCGCCTTTGGCCACTGTGCTTATTAATTTTCCCCGCCATACCAGTAGTTTTAAGGCATCTTCCAGGGAAAACACCCCGGCCAGACAGGCGGCCGCGTATTCGCCGAAGCTGTAGCCGATCATGGCCTGGGGTTTAATGCCCCAATCCATGATCAACCGGGCCAGCACATACTCAAACACAAACAACACAAGCTGGCTGACTTCCGTTTGATTCATCTGTTCCTGGGCTTCTTGCAGATGATCCTGGGGATAAAGAGTGGACTTGAGATCCTCAATCCCGAGGGTCTGCAAAATGTCGAGACAGCGGTCCACCTCGGCTCTAAATGTCGGCTCCCTTTGATATAACTCCAATCCCATGTTCACATATTGAGAGCCCAGGCCGGCGAACATGAACACCACCGATTTCTTACTTCCTCTTAGTACATCGGTATGAAGCTTCCTGGAATTGTCAGACGACAGTATGTCGATGGCCTCGTCCACATTGGCGCAAACCGCCATCCTCCGGTGTTGAAATGTTGCCCTGCCCAGCATTAACGTATGGGCCACATCCGTCAGGTTTACATCTTTATGATCCCGAAGGTAATCGGCCAACCGCGAGGTCAATTGGGCCAATGCCGATCCTGTCCGGGCAGACAGCAAAAGTATTTCGTAATCTCTATTTTTGGGGGATTTTTCAGGTGGAGGCGCCTCCTCCAGCACCACATGGACATTGGTGCCGCCGATCCCGAAGGAACTCACCCCGGCCCGTAACGGGCTGCCGTTTCCTTCCCAGGCCGACAGTCTGCCGTTAACATAAAACGGGCTGTTTTCAAAATCGATCTGGGGGGTGGGGGTTTCAAAATGCAAACTGGGGGGAATGGCACGATGTTTTAATGCCAGCACCGTTTTGATAAATCCAGCCACACCGGCCGCGGCGTCCAGGTGCCCGATGTTGGTCTTGACAGAACCGATGGCACAAAAATTCTGCCGGTCTGAGTTAAACGACATCTTCAAGGCCTCCACCTCGATGGGATCTCCGAGGGGCGTACCCGAGCCGTGGGCCTCCACATAAGTAATACTGGCAGGCGCTGCCTTCGCCATGTAAAGGGCCTTGCGAATGGCCTCCGATTCACCCTCTACACTGGGGGCAGAAAAACCCGCCTTTCGGTTCCCATCATTGCTGACGGCAGAGCCCCTAATCACCGCCTGGATGTTGTCTCCATCGGCCAGTGCCCGTTTCAGGCGTTTCAGCAACACGACCCCCACGCCTTCTCCCCTGATGGTTCCCTCTGCCCCAACATCGAAGGCCCGGCAGTGACCGTCGGAGGAGCCCACCATTCCTTTTTGATACAAATAACCGCTTTTGGTCGAAGCCACCAGGGAAACGCCGCCGGCCAACGCCATATCGCACTCACCGGTCAACAAGGCCCGGCATGCCAGGTGGATCGCCAGAAGCGAGGTAGAGCAGGCAGTGTGGATCTGAAAGCTGGGCCCCTTTAAGTTGAATTTATAGGCAACTTGAGAGGTTAAAAAGTCTTTACTGGTCAAAAAATTTGCCGCAAACTGTCCAAATTGATCGGCTTTCCCCGAGATGAGAGAGAGTCCCTCCCAATCAAAGCTGGTTGAAGCACCGGCATAAAGCCCGATTAAGCCTTCATAAGAAACGGCATCATAACCGGCGTCCTCCAATGCCTCCCAGGCACACTCGTGAAAAATACGCAGTTGGGGGTCCGTGATCTCCGCTTCCCGGTGGGAGTAACCAAAAAAAGCGGCATCAAAATACTCTTTCGCCGCCAATGCACCGCTGGCGGGCACATAATCGGGATTTTTTAGCAATTCCGGATCAATACCGGCTTCCAACAGCTCCTCTTCAGAGTAATAGGCAATGGATTCCCTGCCACTTTTCAAATTACTCCAGAATTCATCTAAATTTTTAGCTCCCGGGAACTTCCCGGCCATGCCGATAACCGCGACCTCCATCCCGGTCATGGGACTGTTTGTTGTGGTGTTCTTATTCATTTTGTTCTCCCAATAACATTTGCATGGTTTCCTCCATCATATCGATGGATTCATGGATTTTTTCATCCGAAATAAATGCCCCGGCCTCTTCCTGGTTTAAATACCGGGCCAACATGTGAATGGTGGGATATTTGAACATAACGGCCATGGGGATCTCGTTGTCAAACTCCGCTTTTAATCTGGCGTTTATCTTCATCATATCCAACGAATTGCCACCTATATCGAAGAAATTGTCGTTGATACCGACCCGTTCTCTGTTCAGTACGGTCTGCCAGGTTTCGGTAATCGTCTCTTCGACTTCATTTCCCGGGGGCATATAATCGACACCGGTGCCGACCTCTGTACCATAAAGATCCAGCGCCTTCCTGTCTAATTTCCCACTGGTGGTCAAGGGTATATCCTCCAGTTGAACAAAATAGGAGGGGATCATGTATTCCGGTAGGCTGGCGGCCAGGTACCCCCTCAACTGCGACACCGAAAATGTCTCATTCGAGACGAAATAGGCAGATAGATACATGTCCGCACCGTTGCCCTTCCCGGCCAGCACCACCGCCTCCTCTATGCTTTCATGACTTTTCAACCGGTTTTCTATTTCTCCCAGTTCGATGCGAAATCCCCTGATCTTCACCTGCTCATCGACCCGGCCCAAAAATTCGATATTGCCATTGGGCAAAAACCTGGCCAGATCACCGGTCTTATACATCCGCTTGCCCTTCTCAAATGGATTATCACAGAACCTCTCGGCAGTTAATGCCTGGTTGGAGATGTATCCCTTAGCCACCCCCTCCCCGGAAATATAGATCTCCCCGTTCACACCGGTGGGCAGGAGTCTCCGGTTTTTATCCAGTATATAAATCTGGACATTATCTGCCGGCACACCGATGGGAACGGACTGGCCCGTATCCGTTTCAGGATTGTACCTGTAAATCATACAGCCGACCACCGTCTCGGTGGGGCCATATTCATTGTATATTTCAATATTCCCGTTAAATAGTTCAAACACATCGCGGCTCAGTTGGGTGTCCAGTTGCTCCCCACCGACGATGAGACGGCGGACTCTCGAATTAAATGTACCGGTTGAATTGGCGAGGCCGGAGATATCCTGTTCCAATATCAATCTCAAATGGGAGGGCGTTAACTTCACCACATCGACATCGTTTTCAGAAAATAGCCGTTCTATCAAAAACTCTTTGCCCTCACCGCCGTAACCCACAATCGCATTGCCGGTCATTAACGGTGTATAGATGGAAGTCACGGTTAAATCAAACGAGATGGAGGTGTATAAGGGGAAATTGACCCTTTCACCCCTTACATATACCGCCGCAGCCCACCAGGCATAATTCACCAATCCCCGGTGTTCGATCATCACCCCTTTGGGGATGCCGGTGGTGCCGGAAGTATAGATAATATAGGCCGGATCACTCGGTCGATTCAGGGAAGCGGGATTTACAGAATTTTCCGAGTAGGCCCCATCACTGTCAAGGGCAATGACACTCTCCAGGGAAAACATGGTTAAAGCTTCTTCATACTGCCGGATCAGCGCCTCTTTGCTGCCCAACAACCGGGCACCGCTGTCTTGAAGGATCAATCTTTTCCTCTCTTCCGGATAGTCTACATCTATCGGCAAATAGGCCCCGCCTGCCTTAAGCACCGCCAACATGCCCGTCACCAGCTCGAGCGAACGCTCCAGCATCAAGGCCACAATAGTGCCGGGCTGCACACCCTGGCGCTGCAGCGTCCCGGCGAGGCGGTTGGCCTGCCGATTCAACTGCCTATAGGAGAGATAGTGATCGGCGAATCGTACCGCCGTATGATCCGGGGTTCTCTGTACTTGTGCCTCAAACAGGGTTTGGATCGTTTCCTCTTCCGGATATTGGCTGTCGGTGCTATTAAAAACCCGCAGCAGCCTCTGTTTTTCGTGGTCATCCAGTAACATATCTTTACCCATGATGCTTTCGGGCGCCTCCACAAACCGTCTCAACACCTTTACAAAATAGCCGCACAGTTTGTTGGCATTTTCTTCACTCACCAATACCGGCGAATAGTGCAGGAACATCATGAAATTTCCCACCAGGGCATCGATGCGTAAATCAAACATGGTATTGGTCTTCTCAAACCCCAATCCCAGGTATTTTCGACTCGCCTCTTCAATGGGGAACTGTTCCATGTCTTTATAGACATGAAAATCGATATAGTTAAAGTTATCGTCAAATATGGGATTGCCTTCGTGTGATTTTTCACCGATGATTTTCATGATTTCAAACAGTGAGGTCCGGTCAAATTTCTTGAGTTCCACCAGCTTTTGATCGATCATCCTGATATAGTCGGAGAACTTGAACTCTGTCGGGATCTTGATCCTCACCGGCACGGTATTTAAAAAGCAGCCGACGATTTTGTCCCCATCTTCACACAGCGGTCTGTTATTGGTCACCAGCCCCACCACGATGTCATCATCGTAAGACAACATATTCAGCATGTAGGCATAGGCCCCGAAGCACAAATGTTTTAAAACGGTGTTGTAGCGCCTGGCCACCGCCTCCAACTCTTCCCGAAAGGCACGCCCCAAATCCTGGTGTATTATCTGAAGCCGATCTTCGGCTTCAGCGGTTGCGGGGAAATTCACCCTCTTGTAATCTTCCAGCTCGTGTTTCCAGTAACGGATGGTCTGGACATCGACTTTTTTCACCAACTGGTCGATAATGTACTCCCGGTAATCGGCCTTCAATCTTACGGGAATGTAACCGGGTTCCGGCTCCAACCGGAGGTACGTATTGTGCAACTCTGTCATAAAGGTGGCATTACTCCAGCCATCCAGCAGCGCATGCAAGAATTCAAAAGTTAGGATGATATTTTTTTCGTCCAGTGGGAACAGGGTCATCCGCCAGGGGGGAGTCAGGGGTTCAAAGTAATTGGCCCGACTGCGGGCCAGGTATTCTTTAATAAATTCCCCCTGATCGTCTCTCTCCATGTCCGAAAGGTCATAATAGGGCACCTCCGGTTGAAACTCTTTGTAAATAATATGGGCATCTTCGGCCAACAGGTAACCGGTCCGCAGTATCGGGTGCTTATCCACCAATAAAAAGAGGGCCTTTTTAAAACGTTCCGGATCAAAATCTTCCTGGACAAATTGAGAGGCGGTTTGATCATGATAGATGCCGATATCCAATTTTTTAAGATAATAAAAGAACATCCCCCTTTCGATATCGCTCATGGGGTAGACCCTGTCGATTTCCCAGGGGCCTCTGTGGGTCTCTCTGACCCTCTTCTCCAACATTTCGATCTCCCGAAGGACTTCCGGCACCCCATCGTTCGCGGCGGCAGCGGCGCCATCACCCATTTGCCGGGCCAACTCCTCGATCGTCTGGTTGGAATAAATATCGGCAATCCTGATATCCCGGGCCAGATCTCCGTTGATTCGGCTTACCAGCCGGATGGCTTTTATCGAATCACCCCCCACCTGGAAATAATTATCTCTAATACCTACCTTCTCTAATTTTAATTCCTCCTTCCATATCCCCAAAAGCTTCGTCTCCAATTCATTCCTGGGGGCCACCAACTCTCCCTCCAGCGTCACTCCCGGTTCGGGCAAGAGCCGGCGATCGACCTTACCGTTGGCGGTCAGCGGCAGTGCCTCCAGTTGAACAAAATAGTTGGGGATCATATAATCCGGCAGCTTGCCGGACAGGTACTCACGCAGGGCAGAAACGCTGAAAGAATCGGCAGAAGCGGCAACCACATAGGCACACAGGTTTTGATCCCCGTCTTCACCCCTTGAAATCACCACCGCCTCTTTGACATCACCGTGCTTCAACAGGCGATTTTCGATCTCCCCCAACTCGACCCTGAAGCCGCGAACCTGGACCTGGTGATCGATCCGGCCCAGATACTCCAGTTCCCCATTGGGCAGCAGTCTGGCCAGATCCCCGGAGCGATACAATCTCTCCCCATTATTATAGGGACTTGCCGTAAATTTTTCTCCGGTTAATTCTTGCCGGTTCAGATATCCCCTGCCCAATCCTTTTCCGCCGACGCATAGTTCAGCCGGCACGTTGAGGGGCGCCAGTTTCAAATTCTCATCCATGACGTAAACCGTCAGGGTGGGGATGGGGCTGCCGATATTGCTGATCTGTCTCTCAATCTCTCTCTCGCCAATTTCTTTATAGGTGACATGCACGGTGGTTTCGGTGATACCGTACATGTTGACCAGCCTGGTGTCCGGATATTTCTCTCTCCACTGCTTTAACTTAAACGGTTTTAAGGCCTCACCCCCGAAGATGACATATTTTAACCGGCAGTCTTTGACCTCAAGCCTTGACTCCTGGTTGATCAAATTGTAAAAGGCCGATGGTGTCTGGTTTAATACCGTCACCCTCTCTTCCTTCAACATATTTAAGTACAGTGCCGGGTCCCGAACAATCTCTTTGGGGACGACGACCAACCGTCCTCCGTATAATAGGGCTCCATACATCTCCCACACCGAAAAATCAAAATTGTAGGCATGAAACATCGTCCAGACATCGGTGCGCTTAAAATCGAATGGGAATTTATCGTTGAACAACAGCCTGACCACATTGGCATGTTCGATCATGGCCCCCTTGGGTTTCCCGGTGGTGCCGGAAGTATAGATGATATAGGCCAAATCTGACGAGCCATTGAGATTTTCAAGGTCCCGGCCCGGATCTTCTGCCGGCGATTCATCGACATCATCGACAAAGAGAATTTCCCTGCCGAGGGCCTGGCCATTCGCCGCCTGGGCCGGGATAAAAGCGATGCCGCCAATCTCTTCCAATGCCCTGTCATCCGGCAACTGCTTATGGTTCTCCATCACCCGCTGCACCAGTTCGGCAAAGGTATGCTCGCCTTCACCCATCACCACCAGGTCGATATTTCGATCCTGCAGAATGGTGCCGTAATCGCTGGTGGCATAAGGACCGCCGGCAACAATGGGGGCAGCCAGGCCCCACTGGCGAATCTTCGCTACCGCCAGATGGAAGAAATCCTTGTAAAAGGATAATGTCCGGATACCGATCACATCCGGTTTGAATTCCTCCAGTAATTCCCGTAACTCTGCATAACTATCAAAGTCGATCCGGGATTTGGCGATTTTACCGTTCACTTTACTGCCAAACCGGTGGTTTAAATAGGTCATCACGCTCATCAATCCCAGAGGCGGTTCCACCACATCGTAGAGCATGTGGGTTTGGCTGCTGAAATATTGAGACAGGTCCAGCAGCAATACTCTTAGTGCATCCTCACGGGGCTCAGTGACGGGAAAACAGCGCCCGATTTTTTCATTCAGCCCCTCTATCGAACCTGGCTCTTCGTCGGCAGTACTCTCCGGCACCACCTGGGACGCCTGGATTCCCAAAAACCGCAGCAAATCGTCGAAACTATGAATATCCACCGGCAGGTAACTATTGTATTTCTGTACCATCTCATCCCTGGTCAAGACCTGCATCTGGTACGGCAAGACATGCCGTAACCGCTCTGTAGACAGGAAATATTCATTCAGAAAATCTGCCTGGTACTTTAACGTAAAACTCCTGTCAACGGGCAGTGTCTCCGGCAGTTCATGGTAAGCCAGGTTGGAGGAGGCGGCAATGGCTTTGGCGGAAACCCCGTTTTCAACAGCCAGTGCTGCCATATCGGTGTTGGGATAAATCTTTAAGATGTGAACATAGGGGAAATGCAGCCACTTCAAGCTCTTTATGAAATTCAACGTCAACATCGCCTCTTCTTCGGTCTCGGTGGGGAAGCCATGCATGGTAAACAGCTCCAGGATGACGTGGGGGTATGTATGACAAAAATATTCGATATTTTCCCGCAGTCTGGGCAAGTTCAAATTTTTACCGATCAACTTCTGCAGCCGGGGCGAAGCGGTCTCTAAGGCGAGGGCCACACCAACGGTCCCGGCTTTCACCATTAGATCTAGGTAATCGGTTGTCAAAATATCGCCCCGCAGGCCATTGGGGAAAAAAAGCTGAATATCCAACCCCTTCTCGATGATGAGTTCAAAGAACCGGCTGCTGTTTGCCCGATCCAGGTTAAAAATATCGTCGATAATGGCAAATCGCTTGACTCCCATCCCGTAATAAAGCCGGACTTCCTGGAATATATTTTCCGCGGATCGGGCCACATGTTTGCGGGGCCATATTTTATGGCAGTAGGCACAGTTATAGGGACAGCCGCGGGTTCCCTGCACGGCGATACAATTCTTAACCATGGCCTGGCCAATATACCGGCCATACTTTTCATAATTCACCAGGGAACGATCGGGAATCGGCAAGCCGTCAAAATCGCCGATCTGGGGACGGGTGGCGGTCAGGTAGGGTAAAGCGTTAACCGTCGAGATCCCTGTCAGTTCCGTAAAACAAAATGTCTTCGCCTGTTGGGAACCGGTCAGGATTAAGGATGTCCCGGAATCCGCCAGCATATATTTGATTCTCTCTGCCGGATGATCGGGATCCAGGGGTAAATAGGTGCCCCCTGCCTTTAACACCGCCAATATGGCCGCCAGCATCTCCGGCGAACGCTCCACCATGAGGGCCACTACGCTGTTGGGGCCTATCCCCCTATCTCTTAGAAGCACTGCCAACCGGCTGGCCCGCCGGTCCAACTCCCCATAGGTGACCTGCGCCCGCTCGAATACCAGCGCCACATTGTCGGGCACATCCCGCACCTGATCGTTAAACAACTCATGGATCACTCTATTTTCGGGATAATCGGCCTCTCGGTCGTTAAAATCAAAGAGCAGTTGTCTCTTTTCATCGGCAGCCAATAATTCGAACTCCCTTAACTCCAGCCGGGGATTGCCGGCCATCTCTGTCAGGATCGAGGTAAAATGATGGGCCAGCCGCCCCATGGTTTCCGGCCCATACAACGCCGTACAATAGATCATACAGAAGTCCAGGCCCGTCTCTGCATCGGTGGCATACAGGGAGATATCAAACTTGGAAACATTCATGTCATACACATAGGCAGAGATCTCCATGTCCCCGAGGGCCAGCGATTTTTTCTCCATGGTCTCGAACGTAAAGGTGACGTCAAACAGGGGATTGCGGCCGGTATCCCGATTGACATCCAGTTTATTCACCAACTCTTCAAACTGGTAATTTTGATTCTCGTAAGACTTCAAGGCATTGTCCTTTACTTCCAATAAGAAATCGGCGAAGGGTTTATCGCCGTGGGGCCGATTCCGCAGCGCCACCATGTTCACAAACATGCCGACAATGTACTGCAGGTCCGCATGGGGGCGTCCCAATATGGGACTTCCGACGACGATATCCCCCTGGCCGGTATAACGATGGAGCAGCACATTAAAGGCGGCCAGCAGCAGCATATATAAAGTTGTACCCATGCTTCTGGACACGCCATCCAGCCTATCCCTTAAATCCTTACCGATGCTGAAATCTATCCGCGAACCCCTGAAGTCAAAAATATGGGGCCTGGGATAGTCGGTGAACATATTTAAAACCGGCACCTCATCCTGGAACTGTGCCAGCCAATACTTCTCCTCTGACTCAATATTCCCGGAAGCGAACAACTCCCGCTGCCATAGGGCATAATCTTTATACTGTACTTTCAATGCCGGCAGGACACCGGCGTTGTAAAATTTCGAAAATTCCTCCACCACGATTTCGATGGAGGCGCCGTCGGAAATAATATGATGCATATCCACGACCAGCCGATGTTCTTGAGCCGTTAACGTCACCACCCCCACCCGTAATAGGGGGGGAGTATCCAGTTCAAAGGGACGGATGAAGTTGCGGAAATCCTTAAGTTCTGTTCGTTCTATGGCAAAGGGCACATCTTCGTAAATTCTCTGGATCGGCTCTCCCGCCATCATGTCAAAGGCGGTGCGGAAGGATTCGTGCCGCCGGATCAACTGCCTGAAGACATCTTCCAGTTTCGGGACATCCATCCGGCCGCGAACGGTTAATACTTCCGAAATATTATAGTTGGTGCTGTCCTTTTCAAATTTATTGAGAAAATACATCCGTCTCTGGGCCGAGGAGATGGGATAGTATTCCCGTTTCTCCACCGCGGATATCGATGAAAAGCCGCCGGCTGTGGTGCCGATAATATAATCCGAAAATTCCCGGATGGTGGGGCGGTCAAACAGTACTTTTACCGGCACGTTTACATCCAGGGCTTTATGAATCAGGGCCACCAGCACCATTACCTTAAAGGAGTGGCCGCCCAGTTCAAAGAAATTATCGCGCACGCCCAGTCTCGGTACTCCCAGGACTTCCTGCCAGAGTTCGCTCAAAATCTTCTCCGTCTCGTTTTCCGGAGGCTCATATTCCACGACGGTAATATGGGTGTTTTCGGGTTCCGGCAGTGCCTTGCGGTTGACTTTTCCGCTGGTAGTCAAGGGGATCTTTTCCATAGAGACAAAAAGGGAGGGCACCATATAATCCGGCAATTTCCGGCCTATGTATTCCCTCAGTTCAGATACCGGCAGGTCCTGGGGGGCGACATAATAGGCACAGAGATATTTATCCCCGCCGCTGCCGTTCCTGGCCATGACCACTGCATCTTTGATTTGTTCATGCCGGCGCAGCCGATCTTCGATCTCCCCCAGTTCGATTCTAAATCCCCTGACTTTGACCTGGTGGTCCTGTCGGCCTTTAAAATCAATCTCGCCGCTCTCCAGCCAGCGGGCCACATCGCCAGTCCGATAGATGCGCCCAGGGGCGATCGGATTATGACAAAATTTTTCGGCGGTCAACTCCACCCGATTGGAATAGCCTCTGGCCAGACCGTCACCGCCGATGCACAGCTCCCCCAAAGCACCAACCGGCTGCAACTGGGCGGCTTTATCCAGAATATATATCTGGGTGTTGGCAATCGGCCGGCCGATCGTTAAGGGTTCACTGCCGCTCAGGTCTTTGATGGTAGAATACACCGTAGTTTCAGTGGGCCCATAAAAATTGAAGATCCTGGCCGTGGTCACGCCTCTTAGACGTTCCAACAACGATTCGGGAATTTCCTCGGCGCCCAGGAACATATGACGTAATCTTTTCAGCCCTGCCAAAAATTCATGATCGGACATTAACAACTGCAGCCGCGAAGGAGTGAACTGGATAATGGAGATCCTCTCTCTCTTCATCTCCGCCGCGGTCGCCCGGCTGTCCAGTTGCTCCTCCCGGCTGCCGATAACAATTCTAGCGCCTTCGAACATGGGGACAATGGTCTCCAGTCCAAAAATGTCAAAAGAGATGGTGGCCAGCGTCAACATCCTGTCATCCCGATTAAAATCAATGATATCGGTGACCCCTTTCATGAAATTCAACAACATCCGATTTTCGATCATCACCCCTTTGGGCTTACCGGTTGAGCCGGATGTATAGGTGACGTACATGAGATCTGAGGCCCGGCCAACGGCGGTTAAATCCCCGGCGGGGCCCTCAAATAAAGTTTCATCCGTCAGGCCGATGCTCTCGCAGCGATAATCCCGGCCCGCAGCCAGGGTGTTCCGGGTGATCAACAACTCCGCGCCGCTGTCTTCCAGCATATAGGCAATCCGCTCTTCGGGATATTCTCTATCAATGGGCAGATAGGCGCCCCCGGAAGCCAGGATTCCCCAGAGGCCGATCAGCATCTCCATCGAGCGGTCCGGCATCAAACCCACCACGGAATTTGGTTTTATGCCTTTAGCCCTCAATACATTTGCCAATCGACGGGATCGGCGGTTTAACTCATCAAGGGTTATACTTCTATCTTCAAACACCGCCGCAGTGCGATGGGGTGTATGATTCACAATTGCTTTAAACAGTTCATAAACGGTCTTATCCTGCACATAATCGCTGGCAGTATCATTCCAATCATGCAGCAATGTTTGCCTCTCGGATTCGGTAATGACGGCGATGCGGTCCAGGGGGATTTCGGGATTTTCGCTCACCTGCCGGATGATTTGCCGCAGGTGGTCTTCGATTTGCCGGATGGTGAAACAATCGTATACCCGGGGATTGTAATTAATCTTAATCCCAAGTTCTTCTGCCGGTGCGGCAAATATATTCAAATCATAATTGGTCTGTTCAAATATCTCCACCTTGCCGATGGTAATATTGAACTCATTCTCCCCGTTCAGCTTATCGAACTCCTCATCCACCGGGTAATTTTCAAAGATGATAATATGATTCAACAGATCCCTTTTCAGAGCCGTTTCGGACTGGATCTCCGCCAGCGGGAAAAACTCGTGCCGCTTAGAGGCAACCACCTCCGCCTGGACCCGCTTCAAAACGCCCTCAAATCGTTCATCCGGGCCGCACTGTATCCTGACGGGAACCGTGTTGATAAATAAGCCGATCATGGTTTCAATACCGGCAATCTCCGCGGGCCGTCCGGATACCACCGAGCCGAATACCACATCCCGGCTGTCATTGTATTTCTGCAGCAACATCCCCCAGATTACCTGAAACGTCGTACTCAGGGTAACTTTGTTTTCACTGGAAACAGCGGCTAAGGCTGCGGATAATTTTTTGCTTATTTTAAAGGAGTGATTGACGGGCTCATCACTGCCATCCCTATTTCCCCCAAACCGGGGAATTGCCGCCTGATTTTCATAACCGGTCAGGTAGGTTTCCCAATAGGCGGCGGCTTTTCCCCTGTCCTGTTGTTCCAACCACTTGATGTATTGTTTGTAAGGAACCGGCGGCAGCAAATCTACCTCCCTGCCCTCCAGTAAGCGGTTATAGATAACCAGCAGATCCTGGATGAGTATCGCCACACACCAGCCGTCCATGATGATGTGGTGAAAGGTCAATACGATCATATAATTCCTGTCCGACAATTTTAGAAGCGAAAAGCGGATGGGAACATCCCTTGACAAATCGAATCGCGTCTCCCGGTCTTTTCGTTTGAACGCTTCCACCCTAACTGTTTTTTCACTCTCATCCAGGTGGGAGATATCGTCCACGTAAACCTTCGCTTCCCGGGCCTTTAACAATACCTGCCGGGGCTTGCTGGCCCTTTTATAGACAAAGACCGTCCTGAGGACATCATAACGATCGATCAGTCTATTAAAGGCCCGATTCAACAGTTCAACGTCCAATTCCCCTTTGATCTCCGCACAGGTTTGTTCCATAAAAATACCGGTTTTTTCATCCATTAAATAATGAAACAGTATGCCCTCCTGCATGGGGGAGAGGGAATACATATCCGCTACATCGCTCTTTTTAAACATGGTTCACTCCATTCAATCTGTTTAATTTCAATCACTCTTCACCGTAATACATTAGCCAGAAAATGCCTCTTCCAGTTCCTCAAAAATCGAGGAGACTTCCTGTTCGTCAAAGTCTTCCGAAGTCATGTCGCTGGCAGTCAGCTCTGCCTCCTCCTTCTGGCTGCAGTGGTCGATGATACGCTGCAAATTTTCCTGATAAGCCTGGGCCAACGCCGCCATTTTATCGGGCTTATATTCAAATCGATTGTAGCCCACCGTAATCTGCAGGGTATTGTTGGAGATGATGCCGGTCACATCCAGGGGATAGACCCTCTCGCTGTCGGGACTGATGTCATGACCGGTATTCATATCGACAATCCGGAATACCTCGCTTTCGATATCCTTACCAAAGTGTCCCAGGTAATTGAAACCGATAGCCGCCCTGGAATCCAGGTTAACATCTCGTTTTTTATCCGCCGCTGCTAAATATTTAAGTATCCCATAGCCCACCCCCTTAGTGGGTACCCGTCTCAACATCTCCTTGATTTTTTTGATCACCTGTGAGAGGCCGCCCGCCCCTTCCACGTCGATGATGACGGGGAAGATGGCCGTGAACCAACCCACTGTCCGGCTGATATCGATATCTTCGATGATCTCTTCCCTGCCGTGCATCTCCAGATCCACCAGTACCCTTTCCTGGCCGAGCCAATCTTTCACCGCCAGTCCCAGGGCGGCCAACAAAATATCGTTGATCTCCGTGTTGTAGGCCCGGTTGACCTCTTTGAGCAGTCTTTCCGTATATTCCCTGGATAATTCAAAACAGAGACTCTCCCGGTCTTTCAGGCGAAACACCCGGTCACCATGACCGTCGGAAAAAGAGGTCGGGACCATCTGCCCGACCCGCTGCCAATAAGGCAGCTCTGCCAATAACTTTTCGCTTCCGGCATATTTATATAACTTCTCGGCCCACTCCCGGTAGGCATGGGTCTTGAGGGGAAGCTGCATCTCCTGGCCCTCTTCAATCTGTTGATAGAGGGCGGCAAAATCTTCCAGTATGACCGCCCACGAAATGCCGTCCACCACCAGATGGTGGATAACGATCAACAGGTAATCCCCCCGGCCTGTTCTAAAAAGACCCAGCTTAAGGATCGGCCCGGTGGCCAGATCGATACTCTTCTGGATCTGGTTGCACTTCTCTTCAATGGCCGACTCAATGGTCTCGACATCTTTTAGCTCGAAGACCTGTAAATCGACGAAATCAGAGGAGAGTCCCCTGTTTTCCTGGATCACCTCACCACTTTCCTGCCGAAATACCAGGCGCAGGGCATCGTGGTGATTCACGATCTTTTGAAAAGCGGTGAGCACCGCCTCCTCAACGAAACCCGACGGACGATACAGCATAAAAGAGTGATTGGAATGGTGCATATCGGTGAAATTCCGCTCAAAAAACCATCTCTGAATGGGAGTGAGCTTCACCGGCCCTGCTACCGCTTCCTGGCTGGCGATGTTGGCCAACGGCTTCACATGGGAACTTAACTCCTTTATATTTTGATACTGGAATAGATCTTGAATCTCCATTTTTAACCGATACTTTTGCAGCCGGGCAGAGATCTGGATGGCCTTGATGGAATCCCCACCCAGGTCGAAATAATCCTCATTAATCCCGATTTTATCGATCCCCAACACATTCTGCCATACTTGCACCAGGGCCTCTTCGATTTGATTTCCCGGTGCTTCGTAGGCTCTCCCGGTATCCAGGCCGTCATGATGCTGCCATAACGCCTTGCGGTCTACCTTGCCGTTAGGGGTGAGGGGGATGTCGTCGAGCGGCACAAAATGAGCCGGCACCATATAATCGGGCACAAACCCCAGCAGATACTGTCTCAGATCAGATACCGTCAATTTAGCCATCGGCACAACGTAAGCGGTTATGACAGGATTGCCGTCTTGCGCTTCCCCGGCCAGCACCACGGCTTCCCTGATACCGCCATGTTTAACCAGATGTTTCTCCACCTCTGCCAGTTCTACCCGGGCCCCCCTGATCTTTACCTGCTGGTCAATACGGCCCAAAAATTCCAGATTCCCGCTGTTGTTCCATCGAACAAGGTCACCGGTGAGATACATTCTTTGTCCCGGCATCAGGGGGTTCACCACATATTTGTCCCCCGTTAGCTCGGGCATATTTAGATAGCCCCGGGCCAACCCCTCTCCGGCGATGGCCAGTTCACCGGGAACGCCGCGGGGGAGTAAATTCAACGTCGGACCCACGACGTAAACGGCATAGTTATACAACGGTTTCCCGATGGGAATATTGGTCCCGATCTCTTCATCCCGGCACTCATACAGAGTCGTATTGATGGTGGCCTCGGTGGGACCGTAAATGTTGATGATTTTATCGGCTGCGAAGCGTTTTCTCAATTCCCGATACAATTGGGGGGCAAAGACCTCGCCGGCCAGGATGACATATTTAAATTTCAGGCTCCTCTCATCCTGAACCTGGTTGACCAATCCATTGACCAACGAGGGAACGGCGTTGAGAACGTCGATCTGCCTGACCCGGATGAAATTCAATAACTTGTCGGAGTCAATTTTAACCGCTTTCGGCACCAGGAACAATTTCCCCCCTGAGGTCAGGGGCAAAAACACCTGCTGCACCGACGGGTCAAAGGTAAAGGGAGCCATCAGGAGATGGTGCAGTGCCGAATCGAAGGGATAGCGGGCCTCCAATCCCAAAATCTGGTTGACGATATGGCGGTGTTGCACCAGGACGGCCTTGGGTTTCCCGGTGGAGCCGGAGGTGTAGATCGAATACACCAGGTCGGTGGAATCGTTTTTACTCTCGATACCCGATCCGCTGCCGGTATAGAGCTCAGGCTCAGCCAGCGCTATGAGCTCACCAGCAAAGGAAATTTTATCCTGACAGGAAGATTCCGTTAAGATAATCCTCAGCCGGCTGTCTGCCACCATAAATTTGATGCGGTCGGGGGGAAACTCGGGGTCTATGGGCAAATAGGCAGAACCCGACTTCAATATGGCCAACATGCCGACGATTGCCTCAATCGTAATATCGGTCATCAAACCCACCATCTCATTGACCCCGGCTCTCTTACTCCTCAAGACTGCCGCCAACCGGTTGGCCCGTGTATTGAGCTCTCCATAGGAGATATGCTCATCCCGAAATACCACGGCCACCCGATCGGGGGTCTTCTCCATCTGCGTCTCAAATAGGTGGTGGAGTGTCCTGTTCGCCGGATAAGGGACAGCGGTATCGTTCAAATCCTTCAGCAGTTCCCGAATCTCCGCCTCCGACAGGATCTCGAACTGGCCGATAGGCGTTTCAATGTTAAACAGGAAAACCTCCGCCAGCCTGGTGAAATGGGAGATAATTCTCTCTACCGTGGACTCTTGATAAAGAAAGGGATCGTATTCTATGCTCCCCTGCAGGCAATCATCGGTTCGCCGGAAGGTCAAGATCATCTCATTCTTGAGATGCCGGATATAGTTTTTATCATGGACATTTTCCAGTAATATCGAAACCCCAAGCAGGGGGAATTTATCGCCTCGAGCCTCTGTGTCTAAATCATACAATAGTACTTCCAACGGGTAATTGGGATGTTCATTGGCTTCGATCACACACTGCCTCACCTGGACCAACAGATCTTTAAAGGTCATATCGTCCCGGACCCGATTTCTTAATGCCAGTACCGTGTTGACAAAATCTCCTTCGATCTCCTGCTTCTCAATCGATGTACCGACAATAATATCGTCGTGCGACGTATATTTGTGCAGCAAAATGTTCAGGCAGGCCAGAAGAATCATGAACAGGCGAAAATCGGAGCCGTTGCTGAATTGAAGCAGTCTCGAAAAAGTCTCCCCGGTGATTTTAAATTCAGAACGGGCCAATTTATATTCATGTGTAGGGGATTTTATGGAGTCACCGGGGAAGCTGCTTCTGACCAATCTTCCCGACAGTTGATCCAACCAGTAAGCCTTCTCTTCCAGGTATTGGTCGGCGGCAATGGAGATCTCTTCGGTTTTCTTAAATTCTATAGTCATCTTAACCCTCCGCTTAAATGTAATTTCCCAGGGCGGCAAAGCCGAAATCTCCCTCATCGTACCGCTTCTTAGGGATAAAAAACATCTTTCTCACACTTTTATTTTCATCGATATAGCGATTGTTAAATTCTAAAATAGAGGGAACGGCATTTTTATGCAATCTCTTCCAGCGTTCATCCGCCTTATTGATTTCCCCCAGGGTAAAGGGATTGGGAATTCCCAATTCGGTAAGATGCCGCTTGAATCGATTCAGCCGTTCATAAATCACCGGCCGCCGGGGATCACAATCCAGGATCCAGGTCTGGGTCACCAGCATCTCCTTTGCCCACGACGGGAACAACAGCTTCCGCTTAGCGGCCCAGGCGTCGGATTTATTCTGCCCATTATAATAATAAATAAAGGCCGCACACTCGGCCTGGTATATATCATTCTTGAGCTCTTCCAGCAGTCTCAACGTTTGTTGGAAATCCTCCTCCGTTTCTCCCGGGAGTCCCACCACCCAATAGGTGGTGGTCTTGATGCCGGCCTGGGCGAGGGCAGATACCGCCGTCTTAATCTGTTCTACCGTCACCTTTTTATCCACCATATCAAGCAGCCGCTGCGAACCGGTTTCACATCCCATCCGGGCCCGGTAAAATCCCGCTCGCCGCCAGAGCATCGTATTGTCGATGTCCCCTACACAATCGCAATCTTCCTGGTGCACCCTTAAGTAGGCATCAAAATAGACCGATGTATCGAACTTGATCAACTCATGGGAAAGATCGGTTATGGTGGGGTTCAATAAGGCATCGCTCATGTAGAACAGTTGAATGCCGTGCTGCTCGTATAACGCCATCATCTCCTGGGCTGCCACCCGGGGATCCCGCTTTACATAGTCTCCCCAAAAGACCTTAGAGTTACAAAAGGAGCAATTGTTGGGGCAGCTTCGGGAACTCTGGGCAGACAGGTACGGGTAGACCGGGAGATCGTAATCGGATAAATCGGGCAGCCTCATCACCGACAGATCCAGGGTCTCCCGATTGATGTCTCTCAACGTATAGATCCTCTTTGATTCAGGCAGTTCACCCTGCAAATATTTAAGAAACAACTTCTGCCCCTCTCCGATGATAATACTATCGATGTAAGGGGTTTTTTCCAGGAAATATTTGAAATTGGGAGAATTGAGCCCGAGCTGCTGGGAAAAGACCCCGCCTCCCATGACGGTCTTGATGTGGGGAAACTTTTCTTTAACCAGCTTGAAAATGAACATCGAGGCCGGCAGATTGCCGCAGTATGCGGTTAGACCCACCACCTCGGGATTCTCCGCTGCTATCAGCTCCTCCATATAGCTCTCCAGTCGGCTGAAAAATTGGTAAAAGATACCGTTGATCTCACGAACCTGGGCCTCGCCGACATCTACGAAAAAGACCTGGTATATCAATAACCTGACCAATTCAACATAGCGTCTCTCATCACGGTGATTCATGTGCGCCATCATATGGTTCTGCAGCACATCATGGCCGATGTTGTGCAGATTGCCCCTCTTCTCTTCGGGGATATATTTTGTCAACATCTCGAAGTAGCGGCTGTATATTTCCTTAAACTGAGGCTCCACATTGAGATCCACCGTCTTTACCGAATAGCCGTGAGGCTGGAGGAAGGCTTTTAGAGACGCTATCCCCATAGGCGGTATTAGAGGAGACCAAAATGGTGCCAATCCCAGGAGGATCTTTTGATAATGTGGTGTCTTCTTGCGGAACATCCCGGCTTCGGGAACCGTCACCATCGTCCCGATCTCCGGTTCCAACTCCTTGATTATGCCCTCCAATCTCCGGTCAAACGGTATACTTTCCCTCTTGAGTTTTTCCCACTCTTCCTTGCAACTGCATACCAGGTTACCCAGGGCCCTCTTATCCAGCGTTCTGTTATACACCCTTAAGGCGCTCAGGAGCCGTTCGCTGCAGCGGGAACAATTATAGGGGACAATATTGGGAGAAGGATAAAACTGGAATAGGCCGACGATCAGTTTGCCCTTTGCCTGACTTCTCCGGATGACCTCGACGATACTCCACAACCAGGGCGGGGTATACAGCCCTCTTTTAAATAAATAATCGACCAATGTGTAATCCTGGATGGTGCAGGCCTCTAAGGAGACGGTGGCACTGCCCTGATCAAAGGCATATTCAACAGTCTCAATCGCTTCCCCAATGCTCTCCTTCTCCGAAAGAATCGGCGGCTTCAGGAACGCATAGGTGCGCAAGTGGAGATCCCTGTTTATGATCCGGGCGGCCTCTTCGAACTTCCGGGCCGAAAACCCTTTATTGAGGCACAACTGCCGGTAGAGATCGTTCTTCAATTCCAGTCCGATGGCCACTTCCACGTGTTTCTCCGGGATCAACCGTTTAATTTCCACCACTTTTTGTTCGGTCACGAATTCGGGACGGGTCTCTATGACCAGCATCTTAATATGGGGATCGGCGTTGACCATCTCCAATATGGCCTTCCTGGCTGAGGGTGGAATCTCCCGATCGTTCAAAAACGACCCGTTGTTGTACACATTCAACAGCGGATTTTTTTCAAAATCGATCCGGGCAAACTCCTCGGAAAACTGCTTGATGAAATCATCGGCCTCAATCGTATTTTCTCTCCGGGTCTGCCGGCCTAAATGACCGCACATGGTGCAGCCGTGAGCACTCTTTAAGGCCCATTCACAGCCGTTGGACATTAAATAAATAACCGCCCGGTTGTAATTGATGCCGTTAAATACCTCTGTCCTGATATCTGTCGGGGCGGCAACCCTGGCGGTATTAAAACTCTGGCTCGGAATTTGGGCATGAATCTTCTTCTGCATTTCCGAAATAATCTTGTAATATTGGCTCTGGCCGAGTTCCCATTGAAGGCCTTCACTAGATAACGTTAAATACTTTTCTAAAATATCCATTTTAATTTCCTTATTTTTTATTTGGCATTTACACAGACCTGCTTCACCGTAATTCCGCCGGGTTGTGAAAGAGAAAATCGTCTCCATCATCCCGGGAAATCCTGGACTTTACCTGGATCAGATCGTGGGAAATATTGATATCACGGATCTTCACTTCAGGGTCGGCCACCACCTGCCGTACGACTTCCAGATAACGCTCAATCATTTTTTCAATCTTTGCCTTCTTATACAAGGCGGTCTGGTAGGTTAACCTCATGTCGATGACATCGCCCCTCTCCCTGGCTCTCAAGATCAGGTCAAACTGGCAGTTATTGTATTCAAAATCGTGGGGGAGAATTTTCAGACCCTCTATGTCGATCTCTTGCCGGTCTATGTTATCCATCTGGAAAACCGTGTCAAATAGAGGGTTGCGCTTCATATCCCTTTTCAGATTCAGATTCTTTACCAACTCCTCAAATTGATAATCCTGGTTCTCATAAGCCTTGAGGGCATTTTCCCTGACCTCTTCCAGGAAATCCTTAAAATTCTGATCCCTTTCGGCCCGATTCCTCATGGGGAGCATATTCACGAATACCCCCAGTATACTTTGCAGATCCGGGTGAGGCCTGCCGATGATGGGAGAGCCCACTATAATCTCCCGTTGACCGGTATACTTCATGAGCAGCAAGTTGTAGAGGGCCAACAGGACCATATACAAGGTTGCCCCCGTCTGCCGGGCCGACTCATTCAATTTTCCGGCTGTCTCTTTGTCGAGTACAAAATCGATGCTCTCCCCTGTATAATCTTTCCTGTCGGGTCTTGGGAAGTCGAGGGGCATCTCCAGGACCGGTATCTCCCCGCTGAACCGTTCCAGCCAGTAGAGTTCTTGAAGCTTGAGGGACTCATCACCCCTCTCGCTCAACTGCCATTGGGAATAGTCCTTGTACTGGCTCTTCAATGCCGGTAACGCCTCGCCTTTATAGAGGGCAATAAACTCTTTTACCAGGATACCGACGGAGAGGCCGTCGGAGATAACATGATGCATATCCACCATCAGGATATACCTCTCCGGCGACAATTTTAATACCCCGACCCGCAGCAGCGGTGCCAATGACAGGTCAAAGGGGCGTATAAACCGGCCGATTGCCTTCTCAAATAGGATCTTCTCCGGGTCATCGTCCCCATTGGAGCCGAGATTTTCGGCACCGTAATATTCGATGCCGAAGGGCACATCTTCATAGATCTCCTGAACGGGCTGCTCATCTATTAATCGGAACGAGGTTCTCAGGCTCTCATGCCTCAGGATCAATCCCTTAAAAATGCCTTCAATCCTGGCCATGTCGGGATTTCCTTCCAGGGACATGACACTGGGCATGTTGTAGCCGGTACCATCCCTGTCCACCTGCCACAGAATAAACAACCGCTTCTGGGCCGATGACAACGGGTAGTACTCTCTCTTCTCCACCGCCCCGACGGCGGCATACCCCACCTCTGAAGCCGCCTTGATATAGGCTGCCAGGCCTCCTATGGTGGGGGTTCTGAATACACTCTCCAGCGGGACCTTTATATTCATCTCTTTATATATCTTCGACACCATCAAGGTGGCCTTCAGCGAGTGTCCGCCCAACTGGAAAAAATCGGCATTTACACCGATTTGTGCCTCACCGATGCCAATGACGGCAGCCCAAATTTGTGCCAGTTTCCGCTCAACCTCATCTGCCGGTGCCTGAAAATCATCCCCCACTTGTCCGACTGCCGGGGCAGGCAGGGCCCGGGTATCGACTTTACCGCTGGGTCCCAGGGGAATCTCTTTTAGGAAGACAAAGTAGGCGGGGATCATATAGTCGGGCAAATTCTCCGATAAGCCTTTGCGCAAATCAACGGTCTTCACTTCCCCTGTAGCGACAATGTAAGCCACCAGGTAGTGATCGCCGCCTTCCCCCGGGGAGGCGGTTATGACGACGGCCTTCTTTATCTCCCTGTGTTTGAGCAGCTCCTTTTCGATCTCCCCCAACTCTATCCTGTATCCCCTTATCTTGACCTGTCCATCCAGCCTTCCCAGGAATTCGATTCTGCCGTCCGGCAGCCACCGGGCCAGATCGCCCGTATCGTACAACCTCTCGGCAGGCTCAAACGGGTTATCCACAAACCGGCAGGCCGTCAACTCCGGGCGATTCAAATATCCCTTAGCCAGCGATAACCCCGACACATACAACTGCCCGGCCGCCCCTACCGGCGACGATTTCATATGTTTATCCAATATGTACACCCGGGTATTGTCAATGGGGTGGCCAATGGTGGGGATCTCTCTATATTCATGGAAGCGATCGAAGTCAATAAACTGGGTGATACAACCCACCGTCGCTTCGGTGGGGCCGTAATGGTTCATGAACACGATTTTGCCGCAGAGCCGATGGGCCGTCTCCACAGCCTTTACATTGATCTTCTCTCCCCCCAACATGATAAACCTCAGTTTTTTAAACTTCTCTGCCGAAAAATCGCTGCTGTGGACGATGATGCTGAAAAGGGAGGGCGTCAATTTCATCCAGGTAATATCATTCCGATCCAGGTAATCCAGGAACCTATCGGGAGACAAATAGATGTCCCGGGGCAAAATATGCAGTTCACCCCCCTTCACCAGCGATCCATATACGCCGGTATAGCTCATATCAAAGGCAAAGGAGGATGTCAATATCGTTTTATCACTGCCATTAAGCTCTATCTTCTTCGTCAGCCAGGTCACATAGTTCAGCAAATTGCCGCTGCTGAGCACGACGCCTTTGGGTTTACCGGTGGTGCCGGAAGTATAAATCGTGTAGTGCATATCCTGGGGGCGTACCGCTACATGCAAATTCTTATTGGCCCCCTTATAGAGCCGCCCGTCGTCGACATCCACCATATCGCCATCATACGTCAATAAACCGGTTAAATGTTCCTGGGTCAGGAGTAACCTGGCCTGGCTGTCTTTCAACATATAGTCGATCCTGCCCTGCGGATGGCCGGGGTCCATGGGCAAAAATGCGCCGCCGCTCTTCAAAACCCCCAAAATCCCGGCCACGATCTTCCACGACCGGGCCAACAAGATCGCCGCCGTGGTATTGGGTTTGAGTCCCCTCTTCCTCATGGCCGCAGCCAGTCGATTGGCCCTCTCATCGAGTTCTCTATAGGTCAATCTTTCGTCTCCCCAGGCAACGGCCAACCGGTTCGGTGTCTTCTTCACCTGGTCTTCAAACATCTGCAAGACGGTTCTGTTTCGATTAAAATCGGCTTTTGTCCGGTTAAAAACCGTCAGGATCTCGTGTCTCTCGGAGTCGGACAATATCTCCAGGCCGCCCAACAGTATCTGTCTATTTTCGACAACCTGTTCCACGATTTTTCCAAAGTAGCCGACCCATTTCTCAATGGTGGCCTTTTTAAACAGATGGGTATCGTAAGTCAAATTGAGCCGTAAACAGCCTCCCTCCTCCAATGCCTCGAAGGTGAAATCAAACATCGAACGATTGAGTTCCACATCATAGGGAGTAAAGGTGAGGTCCTTGATTTTAATCACCCGGTCATTGGCGTCTTCAAAGGTGAACATGACGTTGAAGAGGGGGTTTGTACTCAGGTCTCGCCGAATTCCGAGGTCATTGATGAGAAGGTCAAAGGGATAATCTTGATTCACATAGGCCTGTAAACAGTTCGTTTTCACCTCCCTCAAAAACGCCTCGAAGCTCTTGTCTGCGGCAGGATAATTTCTTAAAGCCATGGTATTGGTAAACATACCGGCAGCGGCCTCGAAACTGCCGTGATCCCTCACCGCCACCGGTGTGCCCACGATGATATCTTCCTGGCCCGTCAACTTAAACAATAGGACATTGTAGGCCGCCAACAAAATCATGTACAGGCTGGCTCCCAGGGACCGAGCCGACTCCTTCAAGCGGTCGGTCTCCTGCTTCTCAATCTTGCGCCTCAACACACTGCCGTCAAAACTCTTTTCGGCTGGACGGGGGAAATCTGCGGGTAAATTGAGCAGGGGCAGCTCCCCGGAAAATCTCTCCATCCAGAAAGAGTGGTGCCGTTTACACTCAGTTGACGCCAGGTATCCCTCTTCCCAGCCCACATACGCCTCATACTCCATCTTTATGGGCGGCAGCTTCATCCCCTGGTACAGACCGACAAAATCCCGGGCTATGACGTTTAGGGAGTAACCATCGGCAATAATGTGGTGAAAATCCATCACCAGCAGATGGGAATCGGGGGACAATTGGGCCATGCCGGCGCGCATGAGCGGCGGCTTCGCCAGATCGAAGGGCTGTATAAAATTCCGCACCCATTCCCCGATCTGATCTTCGGCGACTTTCACCGGGGAAATAGAAAATTTTACCGAATCGGTTACCCGCTGCACCACCTCGTCGTTTCGCATCTGAAAGCCCGTTCGAAGACTGCGGTGCCTCTTCAGCAACTGCCGAAAGACCTCTTCGGTCTTGCGAATATCCAGTTTCCCAGCCACTCTCATGGCCCCCACCACATGGTACGGCCTCTCGCCGCCCTCCATCTGGTTCAGAATATAGAGCCGTTTTTGGGCCGAGGAGAGGGGGAACGATATCACGTCAACGGTACTGAAATCAAATCCCCCTTGCCGGAGCTCTTGAATGCTCCTCTTTACTGCCGCCATGATCGCCTCAATATCCTCATCGCTGTGGGCCGCCGACAAAAAGCAGACCCGCCGTTCCCAGGTGTAGACCCCCTTCTCCATGAGCAGGTAGAAGAATAGATCCATCTCTATGGGCAGCAGGGCCAGGTCATATCTGCCGAAGGATTCAAACCGGAACAGGGAGCCGAAGAACTTCACCCGCATGGGTACATTCTCCCTGTCGAAGAATTCGTTCAGGGTTTCGGCAAGATAACGGGTTTTTTCATTGACTCTCTCCTGGAGAGCGGGCCCCTGTTGCTTCAAATAGCAGAGAACCGCCTGGGCCGCGGCCATCGACAGGGGATGCTTGCAAAAAGTACCGGCAAAAAAGGTAGGCTGCTTCGAGGGATATGAGGTATCGCCAAAATTCCACAGACCGCCGTCAACGGCATCCAAAAATTCCGCTTTGCCGGCCACCACCCCGATGGGCATGCCGCCGCCCAGGATTTTCCCGTAGGTGACGATATCTGCCTGGATGCCAAAATGTTCCTGGGCCCCTCCCGGGTGAATACGAAAGCCGGTCAGCACCTCATCGAAGATTAAAGCGGCCCCCACCTCGGAAGTCACCTTGCGCAGCTTCTGCAAAAAGTCTGCCGGTTGAAAGCCGGGTTTGCGGCTTTGTACCGGTTCGACCAGTACCCCTGCCAACCGGTCTCCTAACTTTCTGATTTCATCCAGGGATTCGGCAGAGCCATAGGGGAGTACCACCGTATCGTCTACCATTCCCTGGGGTGTGCCGGGGGAGAGGGGAAACGTTCCATGCTCATCGGCCTCGGCAAGTAAACCGTCGAATGTCCCATGGTATGAACCGGCAAAACGGACAATTTTACGGCGGCCGGTTACGGTCCTGGCAATACGGAGTGCCGCCATCACCACATCGGTCCCGGTATTACCGAAGGCCACCCGTTCTGCCCCGGTTAACTGGCAAATCAATTCGGCCACCTCTGCGGCCTGGTCAGACTGGGGGGCAAGTTCAAATCCCTCGGCCAACTGGCGGCCGATGGCCTCGGTCACGATCTGGGGGCGATGGCCCAGCAGGCTTACGCCGTAACCCATGGCTATATCGATATATTCGTTGCCGTCGATGTCCCAGAACTTCGAACCGTCGGAGCGGGCAGACACCACCGGGTAGAGGAGATCCTTGAGGGTCAGGCGAAAATTCAGGGAATTGATCCAGTCCGACAATTTGCTGCGCCCCCTTTGGGCGTACTCTTTCGATTTGCCTGTCCGCTCATTGTAACGTTTGATAAAATTTTCCACAAATTCCTGCTGCCGGGAGTCGAGGCGGTCCGGTTCAAACTTCATGGCCCGTATATTGATGGGTGACCGGCTGACCGCCTCCTTTTCCCCGCTGTCCGGTTTTGCCTCCACCCCGGTGGGGGGCTGTTTGCCCGCCGGCAGCGATAGGGAGCGAATCGCATCCAGTTGGCGACTCATAATTTCCCGGTCCCGCTCAATGATCTCAAGCTGTTTGGCCAGGATACCCTGGATGGAAGCATCTTCGGGAACTGCCGGTCGAGGGGCCGGTTCTTCGACCCTGCGGGGCATTTTCTCATCAATATATTCGGCAATCCTGGCCAGGGTCGTCAACTCCATTAAGAATTCATCCAGGGCAATATCGATGCCGAAATTTTTATTTATTTTCTTTTTAAACTGAACGAGCATCAACGAATCGAGACCCAGGGAAAAGAGCTCGGTGTTCTCGCCGATTTCATCGGCATCGAGACCGGAAATGATATTCACAATACCCTTCAACCGGGCTTTGATTTTGTCCATACTCTCCTCTGCCGACACCCTGTTCTCTACCGCCGGGGCAGGCGGGGCGGCCGGCTCTACCGACTGTTTCCTGTCAGCGGCCTTAGCCTTGAGGGGGAATCGTCTCTTTTCAAAGGGGTAAGTGGGCAGGGGGATAAATTGTCTTTGCTCTTCACTATAGAAGCGATCCCAATCGATCTTTTTACCGTTGGCCCACAACCGGCCGATCTTGTGGAGCAGATAGGCGAGATCCGCAACGGTCTCCTGGCGGTGGCGCAGCAGGTTCATGGTCAGGTGCCCCGCTCCTTTGCGGGGGTGGAGGTTGACAAACTGGCTGAGTCCCCGCCCGGCCCCCACTTCGATAAAAATCCGGCGGCCGTCTCTCAGTAACTCTTCAATACCATCAGCAAAGCGGATGGTTTGCCGCAAATGGCGGGCCCAATATTCGGGATTCATTGCCTCCTCGTCTCTTATCCAGGTCCCCGTTAATCCCGAAATGTAGGGGATCTGGGGCTTCTGCAACCGGATCTGCCTGAACCTCTCTTCAAATGGTGCCAGAATGGGTTCCATCATCCAGGAGTGAGCGGCCCGGGGCACCCGTAAGACAATGCACTCATGCCCCTGTTTTTCCAACAACTCTTTCAATTCCTGGATCTCGTTAGACGGACCGGAGACGAGACATATAGAGGGTGTATTCACCGCAGCCAGGGACAACTTGCCGTTTAATATTGCCTTCAACCGCTCTTCCGATAAAGGCACACTGAGCATCTGCCCTTGGGGCGCGCCATGCATTAAATTCCCCCGCAGCGTCACCAGGCTCAAGGCATCTTCGAGGGAAAACACCCCGGCTATACAGGCGGCCACGTATTCACCGAAGCTGTGACCGATCATGGCCTCGGGACAAATGCCCCAGTGTATGAGAAGTTTTGCCAGGGAGTAATCAAAGGCAAATTTTAAGGGCGAAGAGTAGGTAAACCGACCGATTTGTCCCTCCACCCCGTTAGCCGCGGCATCATCGGCGGGATAAAGAATCTCCCTGGGATTTTCCCCCATTATTTCTTCTAAGAGATCGAAACAGCGGTCCATATGCTCACGAAATACCGGCTCCCGCCGGTAGAGACCGAGCCCCATGTTGACATACTGGGAGCCCTGCCCCGAAAACATAAACACCACGGGTCGGTCTTCTTCATTTGAGCGGGCAGTTAAAAATCTGTCCGGGTTCCGGCTTTCCAGCGCCGCCACCACCCCAGCCGCGTCGGCCCCCAGCGCGGCACAGCGATACTCAAACGCCTCCCGTCTGGTTTGCAGCGTATAAGCCACATCCCCAGGCTGAATTCCGCGGTTTTCCGCCAAGAATACCGCCAGACTTTTTACGCTCCTGTCCAGGGCAGACTCGCTTTTGGCGGACAGTAAAATCAACTGGAAATCCCTGCTGGCCGAAGATTGCTGCCGCAGGGGTGCCTCCTCTAAAATGACATGGGCATTGGTGCCGCCTATGCCGAAGGAACTGACTCCTGCCCGCAGCGGCTGGTTTCCGTTCTGCCACTCTTTTAACTCTGTGTTGACATAGAAGGGGCTATTTTCAAAGTCGATCTTCGGATTGGGCTTCTCAAAGTGCAGACTGGGGGGAAGCAAACGGTGCTTTAAGGCCAGAATCGTCTTGATTAAACCGGCGGCCCCGGCAGCCACATTCAGGTGCCCCACGTTGGACTTCAGCGAACCGATTGGGCAATAACCTCTTTTAGCCGTATTAAAGGCCTCTGTCAGGCCCTGGATTTCAATGGGATCGCCGATGGCCGTCCCGGCGCCGTGGGTTTCCACATAACCGATGCTCTCTGCCTCCACACCGGCCAAATGATGAGCCCGGCGAATCACCTCTGCCTGGCCTTCGATACTGGGGGCCGAATAACCGACCTTGCGGCTGCCGTCATTGTTGATGGCCGAGCTCCTGATTACCGCCCAGATAAAATCCCCATCGGCCTCTGCCTCGGGCAGCCGTTTGAGCGCCACAATGGCCGCACCGTCGCCAAAAATAATGCCGTTGGCACCGGCATCAAAGGCACGGCAGTGGCCATCGGGAGAGAACACCATCTCCTCTTGATACATATAGCCGCTCTTTTCGGGCAGGGCAATCGAGACACCTCCCGCCAATGCGATATCGCAATCGCCGATGATCAGGGCCTTGCAGGCCAGATCAACCGCCACCAGGGATGTTGAGCAGGCGGTGTACATGGTATAACTGGGCCCCCTTAAATTGAGCCGGTAAGAGGCCCGGGTACTCATAAAATCTTTATCGTTAAGCTGGAGTAAGGAGAATAGTTCGGTCGAATCGCCCGTACCGGGATGGGTGGCTGTCTGCCAATCGGTATTGGGGGAGGCGCCGGCAAAAATACCGATTAAGCCCGGATAACTGCCGGGAACGTAACCGGCATGTTCCAGGGCAGCCCAGACACATTCATGAAATACGCGGGTCTGGGGGTCCATCGTCTCTGCCTCCCTGGGAGTATAGCCGAAAAAGGAGACATCAAAACATTCCGTATCGTCCAGCACCCCCTTGGCCTTTACATAATTTGGGTTTTCCAGGGAGTCGGCGGCGGCGGCAGCTTCCGACAACTCCTGCTCGACAAAAAATGAAACGGCATCTCGCCCCTCTTTTAAATTGGTCCAGAACTCATCTATATTCCCGGCACCGGGGAATCGGCCGCTCATGCCGATCACCGCTATCCGGAAATCGATCCGGCCGTTATCCTTGCCAGGCCCCTTCACATCATAGGCGGGCCGGGCCAGGAGAGGATGTTCCCGGTCTCTGCCGTTGCGACTCAAGTACTTGGCCAGGGAACGTATGGTGGGATATTTGAAAATAACCAATTCATCCAGGGTCCTGTTCAAGGCATCTTCCAACCGCTCTTTCATCTGCATCAGATGTAAGGAGGTGCCGCCGATATCAAAGAAATTATCGACCAGGTTCACTTCATCCCGCTCCAGTACCTGTCGGCAAATACCGGAGATGATGGTCTCCATCTCCGTCTGGGGTAAAAATCGTACAGAGGCCTTCTCTTTTTCTCTTAACAGATCGGCAACTTCCCGAAGCGATTGATCGTATTCACCTTGTAAATAGGACTCCCTCAACTTATACCGCTGCAATTTCCCACTGGTGGTCTTAAAAATCTTCTTCACCGGTATAAATTTTTGAACCTCTACGCCCACCTTTCTCAGGATATGTTGTTTAAGGGTGAGGGCGAGTTCCACGAAGTCTTCCATTTTTCGCCGGAACAGTACAAAGCAGATCACCTCATCGGAGCGCAGCTCCGGCCGGTATACCCCACAAAATACAATTCGACCCTCCTCAATGCCATCGAGATCCTCGGCAACCCGTTCGATATCATGGGCATAATAATTTTTCCCACTGCAAAATATGATATCTTTGGCCCTCCCGGTTATCACCAACTGCCGGCGGCGGAAAAAGCCCAGATCCCCGGTGCGCAGCCAGCCATCGCCGGTGATGGTTCTGGCCGTGGCCGCGATATTATTGTAATAACCCGAGGTAACATTGGGCCCCCTGATCTGGATATTCCCAATCATGCCTTGTTCCAGTTCATTGTCTTCATCATCCACCATTCGGATCTCACAGTCAGCCACCGCCGTCCCCACTTCGACAAAGGCCACCCTGTCCACCCCATCGCTCTTCTCTTCGACCGTTTCGCCGGGCTTCAGCCTGTCCCTATTCAGGCCCACCACGGTTATTGGGGTGCCCGGCCTGGGAAAGGTGACCCCCAGACTGGCTTCGGCCAGACCATAGACAGGAAACATACAATTTTTCTTTAGACCAAGGGGCGCCATCTTATCGAGAAATTCATGGCACAATTCCGCTGAAATGGGCTCCGCGCCGTTAAAAATCAAGCGCAGGGAGGATAGATCAATATTTTCGGATGATTCAGGTTTAAAGGCTTTCAATAAAAGTCTATAACCGAAATTGGGAGAAGAGGTAATGTCAATATTGTGTTCCGATATTTTGTTCAGCCACAGTAACGGATTTCTCACAAAAAGTTCCGGCATCATTAAAAACTGCCCCATATTCAAGACAAAGGGGGCTAAGTGAAAACCGATTAATCCCATATCGTGGGTCAGCGGCATCCAGCCTAAAGTTTGCTCATCCGCACAAATCTCACCGCCCTTCAGTATGGCCGAAATATTCGTTAAAAGGTTTTTGTGCGTCAACATTACCCCTTTGGCTTCACCGGTAGAGCCTGAGGAAAACTGGATATAAGCGATATCCGACTCATGGGGGTAAAGCACCTCTCCCCGGCCCGTTCCGTTTAAATCTTCGAGCAATATGGTCCCCCTATTCATACCCTGGAAAATGTTAGCCAGATTTTTCTCCGTCATGAAAAATTCCAGCCTCTCTCTATTTTTCCTGGTTATGATTAAATAAGGGTTTCTGCAGGTCTTCAGGATATTCATTAACTTCAACCGATGCTCATCATTCGTACCCACGGATACGGGAACCGGGATAATTTTTCCCATCAGGCAGGCCCAAAAAACCAGAAGGAAGCTGCGGTGGTCGCTGATTTGAAATATCAATTCATCTCCCGGCTCTAAGCCCAGATTCTGTAAATCATAGAGGATATTCAGGGCCCTATGGTACAATTCGGCATAGGCCAAGAATTCCTCTTCTTGAGAACCATTAATAAAAACAATGCCCCGTTTTTCTTCATCTTGTTTTGTCAGCATCACTTCGACGAGTGATTTAAAACTGTTTTTTCCTGCTATTTCTTTCATTTTTGGCCTCACGCTTGAATCTTAAATTCTTATATTCTTTAATATTGAAAGATAAGCTGCCGCCATTGACATCCGGCAAACCCAACAAAATTTTTCACCATAAATACCCATTTGCTTCTATTCCGGGTAACCATCAGAACATTGGCATATTCTGTGCCAATATAAAAAAAACCCCCAAAACGCCCTTCCAGAAATGATTTTGAGGAATACTCTTATTGGCGAAGGCCGACAAAAGTGTACCGGAACGGAACACAGACGAAGACTATTTCCCGCTCCAGGCCCGTATATTCACTCATATAGATCCTTTTGGACTATATTCTGTATGAATCGTTTCGACACACCGGCTCTACCCGGCTGTCCGGTAAATCGTTTCAGCCCCCTATATCAATGATCCGGCAAAGTTCCCTGGGTGTATCACTTCGCAACAAAACCCAGAGACCCAGAAAAACCAGCACGATGCATGAAAGTATGGATTATCCGTACCCTCCGGCTGCCGGTTACCCCTATTATCAATGGTTCCTCTCTTCATTTTCCCTAATTCAACCCAACATTTCCACGTTTCAAGGCACCGAATTTCTGGGTGGTTGGTTGACAGATAGAGGGAGTTGGATTATATTTAATAAAGAACAGATCATGGAGTGTTACGATCATGAAATATAAAGTCGTTTTGATTGAGTCAGATGAGGGGATTGCTGCAAGCTGCCCTCAATTGAGAGGGTGCCATTCTCAAGGAGAGACCGTCGAGGAGGCCCTCGAAAATATTAAAGATGCCATCAGGGAGTGGCTGGATGCGGAGAGGGAGGAGATGAAGGCCTTTCGGGTCATCGAAAGAGAAGTGGTCGTGTAAGTTATGCCCAGAATCCCCGGTATCAGTTCTGAATAGGCCATAAGAGCCTTAGGAAAAATTGGCTTCCGCATTATCCGACAGGGAAAACATACCGTTTTGTCAAATGGTCAGGTAAGGTTGACTATACCAAGGCATAAGCAGATCAATGCGTTTACAATGGGGGCGATAGCTGCGGATGCTGGTTTGACACCAGATGAGTTCAAACGATTGCTATGAATGAAAATTTAAAGACCAGGGTAACTAAAAAGGGACACTCAAAAAGGGTCTCCTTCGAAGAGAGGGGGCAGGATTATGAAAATGTAGAATTTTGATATCAGAGTGTTTAGACCCCGGTGACGGGGTATTTTTGGCATCGCCAGGGTATTTCCGGCAGTATCGGGGATTTTGCCCCCTACCGCAAACAATCTAAAGTGTGTCGCTTTGAGACAAAACCAATAATAATTCCTCAAATAGTTGTTTTCCCTTTTATTTTGTTTTAAAATTAAGCCAAATGAAAAAGCATAAAGTCTTAATTGTAGAAGACGAAATTTCACTGCGCAAATCCCTGCAAAAGTTATTGGAATTAAAGGGATATGGGGTGTATGAGGCTGAAAATTTCACATCCGCCGCCCAAAAGATCTTGCATAACCATTATGATGTGGTTTTGCTGGATTTAAGACTTCCCGACGGCAACGGTCTGCAATTGTTGAAAAAATTTAGAAATAAAATAGAAGGCAAAACCATCATCATTACCGCCCACGCCACCATCCAGAGTGCCGTTGAAGCCGTCAAAAACGGTGCCTATTATTATATTGAGAAGCCTTTGAATGAAGATCTGCTGTTCATTCAAATGGAGAAAATCACCGAGATGATTCAAATGAAGGAAAAGAACCTCTCCTTCAGACAGGAAATCATCTCCGGGCATTCTACCGACAACATTGTTTACAGAAGCCAGAAAATGAAAGAGGTCGTCTCCCTGGCCAAAAAATTTTCTGCCACCGATAATAGTGTCCTGCTCCAGGGGCATACGGGGGTGGGTAAAGAGATTATCGCCCAATTCATTCATAAGAATTCAAAAAGAAAAAACAATGCCTTTCTGCCGATTAATTGTTCCTCCATACCGGAGCATCTGTTCGAATCGGAATTATTCGGTTTTAAGAAGGGCGCCTTTACCGGGGCCACGGAAAATTACAGCGGTAGATTCATCCAGGCCGACAACGGCACCCTGTTTCTGGATGAAATCGGGGAAATACCGATTCATCTGCAGGCCAAACTGCTCAGGGTTCTGGACGATGAAGCCATATATCAACTGGGAAATAAAAATCCGGTAAAAATCAATGTGAGAATCATCGCCGCCACCAATAAGGATTTGTGGCAAGAGGTGGAGGCCGATAGATTTAGAAAAGACCTCTATTTCCGACTCAAGGAAGCGATGATTTACATCCCCCCCTTAAAAGAGAGAACAGAAGACATTATGCCGCTGCTGTGGCATTTTATCGGGATATTCAATAATGTATATGAGAAGAAGATTACCAGGATTACGACCGAGGCCGAAAAGTATTTAATTCAATACCCCTGGGAAGGAAATGTGAGAGAATTAAAAAATATCATTAAAAATATATTTTCCCTGAAGGAAAACGATTCCATAACCATCAATGACCTGGTCATACTACTGCATACTAACACCAACGCAGCGGAAAATGAATTTATCTCGCTGGAGGAGCATGAGCTGGGTTATATTCACCAGGTACTGGAGGCCCACCAGTTTAACATTAAGAAAACAGCCGAAACACTCAATATATCGAGATCCCGGCTGTACCGAAAGGTAGAAAAATTAGAACTGGATAGAGAACTCTGCGAATAACCGCCCCAGCCGGCGTACTTTTAAAGTACTGTAAGTGACGGACAAAAAATGTTAAAAAACAATTACACAAAATTGGTTGAAAAAATTCTGGATAGACTGGAAAGCCTAAACTATGCCGAGCAATTTCTCGATGAGTGCCCCGATTTCCTCTCAAGAAACCTTCCCCTTTCGAGTCTATGCCTGTTTTTTTTAAATAGCAAACAGGATCAGTTTAAACCTTATTTTGGTAAACGACAGGCTGCCCTGAAGTTAAAACCCATCGACTGGAACTCCCATCTGATACTGTACTTGAAAAACTCACCCGAAACCTTGATCATAAAAGACCAAAAACCGGCTACCATAAAATTGCTAAAAAAAACCAATCCCGATTTTTTTGAGCAAATGAAAATTGATATTATTATCCCCCTTTATTCAACGAAAAAGCTCTACGGCTTTACCGCCATCGAGGCCAATAGGCAGACACATAAAGAGTTGAACCATATTAAGCCTCTATTCAGAATCTTGAGTAACATATTAATACCCTTGATTACCTGTGAAAGGAGCCAGATTGAGGGTGACCGCAATTACTACCGCATATACAGGATGGATCGACTGGCCCTGGTAGGTGAACTGGCAGCCTCTGCCGCCCACGAAATCAAAAATCCCCTGGCCGGTATTTCTACTTTTCTCAAATACTTCACAGAATTAGAGAATTTTAACAAAGCGGACATCATCGATGAACTGGAGGTCATGAAACAATCGGTTTTCCGGATAGACGAAATCGTAAAATCACTACTCAGCTTTTCCCGTTACAAAAAGAAAAAAATAGATAAAATCAGTTTAACCCAGGTCATCGAGTCTTCTCTAAATTCGGTTGCCTTAAAAATCCCCGCCAATATTAAAATCAGCCAAAAATTGGACGAAAGCCTGATGGTGGAAACCGATCACGATCGTCTCCAACAAGTATTAATTAATATCCTCTTTAATGCAGTGGAGGCGATCGACAAAAAATCCGGCGAAATTATGATCCGGACCCATACCTCCGGCGGGGATCAACTGCCCTCCAGGGAGTTATTCCACATCTCCGTCAAGGATAACGGTCCCGGGGTAAAGGAATCATTCAAGGAAAAACTGTTTCAGCCTTTCCAGACCACCAAAGAGGAGGGAACCGGACTGGGACTCTATACCTGTTACGGTTTAATGAAATCGCTGGGCGGCAGTATCGATTTAATCAGCAGCCGAACCGGCACCGAAGTGACCCTGTCGTTACCCTATTCCCATGACGATATAGACGAAACCTAAGCCGGCTAATCTTTCCCCTATTCTTCGGCCAGGAATTTAAAATAGAGATCATTCAGATCCATCTTCTTCAGCCTCGCCCCTGTCAGTTCCAGCAGCAGTTTACCCTTTTTCATAAACCCTACCCGGTTGGCGATCTCCCGGGCAAAAAAAACATCGTTACTTAAATATAAAACGGCACAGCCGTTATTTCTCATATCGAAGAGGTTTCTCTTGAAGTCAAGCACAAAATCGAGGGGCATGCCTTTGGCAAAATCCCGGATAACATAATTTTTGCATTTTCTCAATCCGGCAAGACCGAAGATCAGCTTGCGCCACTCCACCTCCGCCAGTTCGTGAATCTTCTTTCGCCGGATATTTCCCATATCCAATCTTAAAAAAAGCTCCTCCAACTCCTCTTCCGGAATCTTCACTTCCTTTTGAAAAAAGGCAATCACGTCGGCAGTTTTAAGGCTGTGGGGCCAATCCCGCCTGTTGTCGATAAAGACAAAGCCTTTCTGCCCCCCCCTAAGAGACGGGAGGATGTCGGCTCCATCTACGGCAACCAGACCCTTAAATGCTCTCTCCAGACCTAAAAAGATATTGCCCAGATGGTTGTTGACAATATCTCCGGATGAAAGCAGCACATAAACCTGGCCCTCACCGACATCGACACTTAAATCGCTGATATCGGAAAACGATTGACCCACACAAAGATGTTCGACTTTAATCATATTCTTATATTTCTATATTTTCAGAGATCTCTTAAAACGAAAATAAGAGACGACACCCAGAGCGGCAATATATACGGCCATCAACATGACCCCCATCAAAAAATAACGGGGCAGCCGGCTCCGGGCACAAAAAACATTCTCATTGCCTTTTACAAAAGACTCTATCTTCGAAGAAGAGCCATAAAACCTCTTAAAGGCATAGTATCTGACAAATTTTTCTTTGAGGGCATGCACATAATTGAAGAATTGAATAAAATTTTCATATCCCTTACTGCCGATTTCATTGCTGGCGGACAAATACAAAGTGGAGGGAAACAGACTGGATAACCTCTGAAAAAAGCGAATGTTCTTCTCCACTTTACGGGCCAGTCCCTTCTCCATCGCCTGGGTCTGACTGAACTCGTTGTCCCAGTAACTTTCCGCTACCTTTCTGACGGCAGAAGCACTCCTTTGCCAATCCTTTGAAAGGGGTGCCGTCTTCCTGGCCCTCTCTTCAAAACGCATCAACGTCTTCAATTTCTCCAGTTCCAGGTGGTAATTGGATTCAATATCCTCCGCCTGCCGGGCCGTCACCATATTGACCGTGCCGGGAACCAGGAAGACAAAAACAAACCAGACCGAAACGATCATCGCAAAACCGGCAAACTTTGAATGAAAGGATGCCCCCAGGCTGCCCAACACAAAAAAGAACACCAGCATCAAAGCCATCACCCCTATATATACCGTTAGAAGGATAAAGGCCTCACCCGAAAGGGTGATGTCGTTGATTCTCAATAGAGAAAGGGACAGTCCCACATTGAAGGCAAAAACCAGGGTGAACAATAATATCCTGGAAAGCAAAATAGAGGCAAATAGTTTCGATGGAGCGACAAAGTCGACCAGAAACCTCATATAATCTTTGTAGACCAGCGATTCGTAACCCAGATAGAGCACAAAAAGACTGCCAAACAACAGGATGATTCCGGAAAAATCCTTAAACCCGCCGGATTTTTCGGTAAACAGCGTCTTGCCCTTAAAAGAGTTGTAGATTTTCAGTCCTTCCCCGGAATCCACATTGGACGTTAACTCTGAAATCACACTGGAATTGGCAAAATAAATACTCAAGGGAGAGGGGATGAATAAAATTCGAATGCCATAGGCACCATACTGACTGTAGTTAATGTACTGCTCCACCTTGGTTCGCTCCAAATCCTGGAATTTTTCTCTGTTTTCGATGATCGCCTTATATTGACCGGTGCCCAACTGAACAAAATAGAGAGACAAAAGAGAGATCAAGACAAACAGGCCCAGCGTCCTCTTGCCGAACAACCGCTTTGTTTCCAACGAAAAAATCCTGAAAAATTTTCCCATCTGGCTATTTTAAATTATTTTTCTCTATTTGCCAACCACACGCATAAATACTGTTGCCGCATACTGGCCCCGGAGCTGGAGCTGACAGTAGGCGCGCTGAAGCTGCAGCAGGGCCGTTATCTCAGGGAATATCCCGGCATCCACGGAAGATTCAATGTCGGTCAACCCATCCAGCAGTTCTTGCATATAGGCGACAAACATAGAATTAATACCCCTGAGATCGCCGTTCCGCAAATACGCCTCCACCCCTTTAACCGGTGAATCAGCCAGTCGGCCCATCTCTTGAACACCGGGATCATGAAAATGGGCCAATTTGGTTAAAAAAACCGGATCATAGGGGGTCATGTCGGCAATCTGCTGCAGGACGGTATAATGATCACGGGCGCTCTCCAGATAAGCGACTGCATCTGTAAGAAGTTCCCGTAATTCCCGATAATCAGGGGCCCCCAGTTCCGAA
Source organism: uncultured bacterium (assembly GCA_965603365.1). Classification (GTDB taxonomy): domain Bacteria; phylum Acidobacteriota; class Aminicenantia; order UBA2199; family UBA2199; genus JAHELQ01. Next base: position 16,986 of record CBFDCR010000025.1, on the reverse strand, counting down.
CATTCGATTTTATCCAGGAACAGGAGAAATGCGGCATGGGACTTCAAAAAATCCCCGGCCCCTTTTATTTGATGAAGACGAATCCCCGGCCTTCCGGGATTCGCATATCCTCCATCCACATCGTTAAGAAAAAAATATGAAAATAAGTTGCTGCTGAATACCCCGAGAACCAAAAATACCAGTAACCTCCGGAACATCTTTAAAAAATCATACTTAAACTCGTTGTACATTTTTTCCTCCTGAGCTAAACTCACCAGGAATTGGCAACTTCTGTGCCAACCGGAAAAAAAACCCAGAAAGCCTCTCCCCATAAAGATTTTCGCATTCGCATGGAATAAAGCAAAATCACACGAATGGTTCATTCCGGGACAACGAATTTTACTTAAAACGAACAAAGAAAAGCAAAAACCCCTCTATTAAAGGATTTATCGATTATCGGCCATGTCCTATTTCAGTACAACCATAGTTTGCAGGTATTTTTTTGTGCATCGATTTGAAACAGCGCCAGCCCAGGCAGCCCCTGAATCAACCGCGATCCAGAAGGCTGATCAGCCATTTGAATTTGCGGCGCCAGAAGGCATCCAGCCTTTCCCGCCGCACCTGTTCGCCCCGGCTGGGGGCGTGGATGAAATACTTCTTGTTCACATAAATGCCGGTATGAAAGCCCCCTCTTAGTTTAAAAACCAGGATATCCCCGGGCTTGCCCCATTTGAGGGGCAGCCGGTTTTTGAGTCTTGCCTGGGCCTTAGCCGTCCTGGGCACCTGGATACCGAAGGCGGAGTAGACATAGCGGACCAGGCCGCTGCAGTCAAAACCCTCGATGTCACCGCCGCCGTAATGGTAGGGAATGCCGAGCAAACTCTTCGACAGGTTCACAATTTTCTCCCGCAGGTTCCCCACCGGTTCCGGCTCCCGCTGCACTGTACAAAACGCCAGACCCACAACCAGCACCACCGGAATAATTATTTTCCGTTTTCTTACGCCCATCACGCCAATCATTATAAAGGAATTCCCCCCACTTTTCCACCCAAAAGTACCGCTTTTAGAAATGATGTTTTACCATTTCCGGGATTCTTTTAACGCCATAAAAAGGCACTGAAATAATTGGCGGATTATCACTAAAGGGCAGGCGGGATACCCTTACTCCCACCGGGCAGGGATATCTCGCCAAAAAAAGGTGCATACTGCGCAAAGTCCCGGTTTTTCCTGCTTTCACTTCCAGCGGTAAAGCATATGAAAAACAGGGGACCAGGTAATCCACCTCAGCACTGCTGCTGCGTTCTTCACGCGCCCAGTAGTATAAGGAGGGTTCATCGAATTCATCGCGGTATGCCAGCAGTTCCTGGGCGACAAATTGTTCCGCAACCGCACCCGCATTCACTTCTATAAAATCTTCCGCCATCAGTGTTTCACTTCTCAACCCACAAATGTTTTGCATCAACCCGATATCCAGGAAAACCGCCTTGAAATACCGTTCATTGGCATTGACATCGAGGGGAAGGCCGCTGCCGTGGGTCTTTAGTACCCGGTAAACCACACCTGCTTTCTCCAACAATTCCACCGCCTCTTTTAAGTTCCGGGAGTGTATACTGTCATCAACCCGGGAGTACTTAAATTTCTCACCCACCATCTTAGGGACGGCGGAAAATATTTTTTGCAGGTATTTGTGCTTGACCTGGCTGGAATATTTGCCGAAGTCATCCCGGTAGGTTTGAATAATTGACGATTGGATACGGTGACATCGATTCAGGTCACCCGAAGCAACATATTCCGCGGCGGCTTTGGGCATTCCGCCCACAATCGCATACTTCTTTACCCAGGCAAGCAGGTGGTCATGGACAGCCGGGTTTACCGGGCTGTCCCAGCCGGTATCTTCGATGATCTGCCTGGACCTGTTTTCTCCCACTGCATCCAGGAACTCCAGGAAGGAAAGGGGTTTCATATACAAATATTGGACCCTGCCCACAGGCATCCTGGTGTCTTCTTCGGAGAGAACAAAGTCCAATAACGAACCGGCCCCGATAACATGAAGTTCCGGCATCTGTTCATGAAAATATCTCAATGCAGTGATGGCCCTGGGACATTCCTGGATTTCATCCAGAAATAGAAGGGTCTTGCCGGGTATGACGTCCGACATATTGATAACCGAAATGGTGCTTATGATTTCTTTCGGAACCAATGTCGAAAAGCAATTCTTGTATTCCGGCTGCTGTTCAAAGTTAACGGTAACGAGATTTTCAAATTCCCTTTCCCCAAACTCCGTTATGGTGTATGATTTGCCTACCTGACGGGCGCCCCGTACCATCAGGGGCATCCGGTTGGATTCATATCTCCATTGGTTTAAGATGTTTTCAATATCCCGTTTCATACCTGGCATCCTTGTCTAAAAAACAAGGTTATTATAGACGAAAAATGTCTAAAATACAAGGCAATTTTAGACAAAAAGTGTCCAAAATACAAGGTAATTTTCGACTTACAAGCCACAACCCGGATATGTAAAAAAATATCACTTGACAATACGTACGGCATTACGTATCATATCAGAGAATTTATACTGAAGAGAGGTACGTATGAACACACTGACGGCCACGGAAGCCAGAGCCAGGTTTTACCGGTTGATCGATGAAGCCGCCGCCTCCCATGAACCGATCACCATCACCGGCAAGCGGGCCAACGCGGTTTTGATTTCCGAAGAAGACTGGCGGGCCATCCAGGAGACCCTCTATTTGTTGTCTGTGCCCGGCATGAGAGATTCGATCCGGGAAGGACTGGCCACGCCGCTGGAAGAATGTTCAAAAGAACTGGACTGGTAACCTTTGAATTGGCAGATCGTATATACCCGGCAAGCCCAAAAAGATGCAAAAAAATTGGCTGCCTGCGGCTTAAAAGCCAAAGCCCAACAGCTATTGGAAATAATCAGCGAAAATCCTTATCAAAATCCCCCGCCTTTTGAGAAATTGTTGGGGGACCTGTCAGGCGCCTATTCACGCCGCATCAATATCCAGCACAGGCTGGTGTACCAAGTCTTAAAAGCAGAAAAAACCATCAAGATCATCCGCATGTGGACCCATTACGAATAACGGTTCTATCGATGAGAACTGACAATTAAATTTAGAGGTAAAAACAATGGGCAATGAAGAACATTTGAAAATTTTGAAGCAAGGTGTTGAGGTATGGAATAAATGGCGGAAAGAAAACCCAGATATTAAACCAGACCTAAAAAACGTCGATCTAAGCAATGAAGAGCTTAGCTTCATAGACTTCACCGAAACAAATCTTGTTAATGTCAATCTTAGTAATGCAGATCTCAGTCAAGCAGACCTTAGAAGTTCCGATCTTACCAAAGTCAATTTAACGGAAGCAAACCTTAACCAGGCAAATCTTACAGCGGCAATACTCTATAAGGCCGATTTAAGAAGAGCAAGCCTAATGCTCACATATCTTTTAAGAGCTAACCTGGCAGAAGCGAACCTGGAAAACACAATTTTATCTGATACAGCTTTTGGAGACACTGATTTAAAAAATGCCAGAGGTTTAGACTCTTGTATTCACATATTACCAAGTATCATTGACTTTAAAACTATTCAAAGATCAGGAACACTACCGATTGAATTTTTGAGGGGTTGTGGTTTGCCAGACACATATATAGAGTATCTTCCGACTTTTCTGAAGCAGCCAATTCAGTATTATTCATGTTTCATAAGTCATTCCCGCAAAGATAAAGAATTTGCCGACCGCCTTTATGACGATATGCGAAAAAGAGAGATTGATTGCTATTATGCACCTGCGGATATGAGGACCGGCGACAAGATCAGGCCTGCAATTGACGAGGCTATAAAAAAACATGACAGGTTAATAGTTGTGCTGTCTAAACATTCAATCGACAGTCCGTGGGTGGAATCGGAAGTGGAAACTGCTTTCGAAAAAGAAAGAAAATCAAAACTGATCGTTCTTTTCCCCATTCGATTGGATGATGATGTAATGAAGACAAAACAGCCATGGGCCGCCGAAATCAGACGTACCCGCCACATTGGGGACTTCCTGGAGTGGGAAAACCCCGACAAATACCAGGAATCACTTGATAAATTGATCGGAGATTTAAAGCCGACTGATAAACCGAAAAATAAATAACGCCATACGGAGAATAAAGGGCAGAGATCAGTTCTTTCGTCTTATTAGTCCCCGTAATGGGTTTTAACGCGCAGAATATTTATTAATACTTGATCTTTATCGATAGAATAAACAATCCTGTCTTTATAAGACAACCGATACGAATAATATCCTCTCAAATCCCCCAATAAAGCCTTGCCCAAATAGGGATTTCCTGATAAAGCCAGGAAAATTTGCCTGGCCTTATCCCTTAATTTCGGACTTAATCGATCTATATCCTTTTTCGCCTGTTTGGAAAAGATTAATTTATACTTTGTGGCCAAAGATATCCTCGTAGGTATAGAATTCCCCCTTTTTTATCTCTTCCTCAGACCTCTTTAAAGAGTCAACAAACTCTTTATCTCTCGACAGTTCGATGGTTTCAAAGATGGAATCCAACATCTCTTTGTCGATCAGCACAAAATTTTTATCCCCGTGTACAATAACGACACCTTCACCCTCAAGGTTTGCCATGCCCAGCACTTCTTCCAGGTTTTCCCTGGCATATTCAAATGTTATAGCCCGCATGTTGTCCTCCGAATCTGTAAATAAATATAATACGAAAATGAAATGTTGTCAAATTTCAATATTGGCATTTGTTATGAATTTTCTCTAAAAATATTTTCTCTCTTTAAATTTTTGGTGAACTACTTTATAATAGTAAGTCAAAATGGAAAAAAAGCGAGATCTAATCGAATATTGGGCAAAATCATCTAAACTGGATCTCGAGGCTGCCAAGGTATATGAAAATTATTCAGGAGATGTTAGAGTGGCTAACAGAGAAATTGTAAATATTGTGAAAAGGTATATAGAAAAGTTGCGGGAGAAGAACATTTCGTTCCACAAAATCATTCTCTTTGGTTCATCTGCCACGGATAATGATCGTGAAGACAGTGACATAGACATTGCGGTGATCTCCGAAGATTTCGGCCAGGATCGATTCGAGGTGAGGGTGAAGCTCACTAAAATTGCCTTTGAAGTGGATGCCCGGCTCGAACCCCATCCTATTAACTTAAAAGAATTTGCCGAGGAAACATGGAAAACATTGATCCACGAGATAAGACGTAAAGGAGTGGAAATCGCAGCCTGAAATCATTTTGTAAACAGGGAGATTGGGGAGGGTTCCCAAAATTTTGAATTTAATTATTCGAAGATCTGGAGGGGTGAGTGGCGGGCGATCAGGTCGAAATCTCTGTCCCGGAACACCAGGAGCGCATCATTTCTGATACAAATTGAGGCAATCAAACAATCGTTGGATTTTCGGATGGTAATCCCTCTTTTCCGAAGAGAACGATACAATCTGGCCGCTTCGATGGCATCCACAACCGGATCTGTATCCATGACTGGAAAACCGCTTATCAAATCGAGAATATCTTCGAAACTCTCCTCTCTCTTAATCCCCTGAAGTATCTCTTGAATAATAACAGGGATAAAATAAATCGGCCTGTCTTCGCTTAGATTTTTTTTAAGAAATGATGTTTGCCGGTTACTTTGCCCATTAAAAAAGTCAATCCATACGGATGTGTCGGCGACAATTTTCAAATAGACCTCATCTCATCCAGATTGCCCTCCCATTCGACTTTTCCTTCCATTAGCAGCATTCTTCGGCGCTTTAAGGATTTGATGAATTCCCGCAAGGCGGCATCCACGATCTCTTTTTTATTTTTTAAAGAAGACAACCGGCGGCATTCGTCGATTAAGTAATCGTCAATATTAATGTTTGTCCTCATCATACACCTCAAACACCATATATTATACACATTAAGCCCGATTTTTCAATAGCCGCCATCTGCTGCTTATTGTCGAAACGGGAGACTGGCGGAGAAATGTAGAGATTAGATATATTTTTTGAACCAGGCCAGGATGCGGCGGTCTTTATCCTCGCCTACCCGGTCCAGGGTGTGGTCTGCCTCGGGGTAAATCACCAGTTCGTGGACTTTTTGAAGGCCCTTGAGCTTCCGGGCAAATTCCCGGACCTGGGCTGGGGGGACGTGGTGGTCGTCGGTGCCCTGGATGATCAGCAGCGGCACGTTGATTTTGTCGGGCCAGTACGAGGGAGACCGCCGGGTATACTCCGCCTTCGCTGTCAGGGGTGTCCCATGAAAGACAGCCTCTAAGAAGGGCCGGTAGTGGGGCAGCTTATCGTAGGCGTCCACGAAGTCGGTGGCACAGCCCATCACGCCGGCGGCCTTGATCTCCACCTGCTCTCTCAGCAACTGGTAGGTGACGGCTGCGCCCCGGGAGAATCCCAGTATGCCCACCCTCCCAGGGTCTACATATTCCAGGCTCTTCACCAGTGCCAGGATATGCCTCACGTCCTCCACATCCCTGTCCAGGTAACTTTCACTGCCTTCGCTGCCGCCGTTGCCCCGGTACTGGCTGGCCACCACCACATAGCCGTTGGCCGGCAAGAGGCAGAGATAGGCCAGGGTATCAAGATCGATTTTGTGGGAATCGCCGATGCCGCCCCGGTTGTACACGATGGCGGGCCTGCCTGCCCCCGCCTTGACCCCGGCCGGCATCAGCACAAACCCCACGATCTTCAAGCCGTCACTGAGATACTTGATCTTGAAAATCTCCACCTGCCCTCTATGGCGCGACGCCACCTCCAGCGGCCTGGCTTCAACAATCCGGCCCTGCTCACCCTCTAATAAACACTCATCCTGTCCCAACATGGTCATTCCCCAGTATTCCACATCGCCTCCTTTACTTTTCGCCGATGAACCAGGAGAGGTAGTCGTAGAGTTTGCCAGCCAGAAAGTAGGGAAGGTTCAGGAGCTTGTAGGGCTTGCCCGCCGGGGTTTGGGCATCCGCAGTTTGTAGGGGACCGGCATAGAGGCGCACCGCATAGGGATGGCTGGCCCGGTCTATAAATTGGTGCAGGGAGCGGAGGCTGCCGGTCTTACCGGCCTTAACTTCTACCGGGACGATATATTGCCGGTAAGGCACGATGAAATCCACCTCGGCATTGGACTGTTTCTGCTCCCTCACCCAAAAGGAGAGTTTGCCGGGGGCATGGATATCCATTCCCAATAGTTCCTGGGCCACGATGTGTTCTGCCAGCGTACCCTGGTAAAAGGAGTGGAGATCTTCATATTGAAAGAAATATCCTTGAAGCCCCACCACATAGTTGAGTAAACCGGTATCCAGGAATTGTAGTTTGGGGGACTTCTTGAAATCCGGCATGATGGGGAGATCACTTGTAGTGGCCGGGTAGAGAAGGTAGATCAACATGGCCCGCTGGAGGGTCTTTAATGCCTCCCCCATCTCCCGGGATTTATAGTTGGATCGTCCAAATCCCTGAAATTTAATGCGTTTTCCCGCCTCAAAGGGCGAGGTCTCGATGGCATGGCGAATCACCTCCACCATGGTCTCTTTGCGGGCATATTTACCGACATCGTCCAGGTAAGAGGTCAAAAGCCCCTGGTACACCGGTTTCAGGGAGACGATATCTTCTTGTTGGAGAAATTTTTTGATGACTTCCGGCATACCTCCAACCTGGGAAAACCGATGAAACAGTTTCATGAGTTTGGGAAACGCGTAATCCGGCAGGGGCACCCGGTGATATAACTGGATGGCAGCCTCTTCACCACAGGCATTGAGGAACTCGGCAAAGGTCAGGGGATACATAAACAGGTAGCGGACCCGGCCCACCGGGAAGCCAATTTGCTTTTGGCCGATGACGGCTTCCAACAGGGAACCGGCGGCACACACATAGAGGTTGCTGGCGGATTCAAAAAAGTAGCGCATCATGGCCACTGCCCGGGGCGAATTCTGTATTTCATCGATAAACAGAAGTATCTTTTTACTCTTCGTATAGGGGACATTTCGGCTGAAAAAGATGGCCTGGATCAATTGGTCGATGGAGAGATCCCGGTTAAAAATCGCTGCATCTTCCTTCTTTTCCAGGTTAAAGGAGAGGTAGGCGTCAAAATCCTTTGAAAATATATCCACCGCAGTGGTTTTACCCACCTGGCGGGCGCCCCGGAGAATTAAAGGTTTTCTCTCCTCTTCAACCGCCCATCTTCTTAATTCACCGATAACATTCCTGAAAAACATGAATTGAAACCTCTCTACAGTGATACATTCAATTGACCCTGTCACAAAGTCAACCCAATTTCCAGGAAATCTTGTAACAAAGTCGGGGTAATTTTAGCCGTTTTTTGTCACAAAGTCAACCCAATTTTGTGAAATCCCGACACAGAGTCAGGGCAAACGTTCCCGGCAATGATCAAAAAAAGAAAAAAAAGTTGACAAAATGCTCTCTTCACTCTATTATTAATCGTGGAGAGAAAAGAGACTTTTTAAGATAAAAAGTAACTCCGGCAGGTGAAACAAATGGCCTTTGAAAGAGACGTATTTATTAGCTATGCCCACATCGACAACATGCCTTTAGAAGAGGGAGAACCGGGATGGGTATCCATCTTTCACAAGGCACTGGAGGTGCGGCTGGCTCAACTCATGGGAGAGAGGCCCCAGGTTTGGCGGGACCCCAAATTACAGGGAAACGATGTTTTTGGCGATGAAATCGCCGAACAACTGCATAAAGCCGCCCTGATGGTCTCCATATTGTCCCCCGGTTATGTTAAGTCGGAATGGTGCAGCCGGGAGTTAAGGGAGTTCTGCGAAGCGGCAGCAGGGGAGACCGGCATAAAAATCGGCAACAAGTGCAGAGTATTCAAGGTGATTAAAACCGATGTTCCCTATACCGCCCATCCGGAGGAAATAGCCGACATTCTTGGCTACAAGTTCTTTGTTATTGACCCGGAAAGCGGCAGGGCAAGGGAACTGAACCTGAAAGCCGAGGGGGAATTGGAACAGAACTACCGGGCAAAGCTCTATGATGTGGCTTACGATATGCGCGAGCTATTGGAAAGGCTTAAGAATGGGAAAGGGATGCCTGAGCGCGGCAGCGGCAAACCGATGACAATATACCTGGCCGAAACCAGCCATGACTTAGAAACGCAGCGGGATATGATCAAGCGGGAATTGGCTGAATCGGGCTGCGAGGTCTTACCGGACCGCCGGCTGCCGCTGCTGGAATCGGAGTTCAAGAAATCGGTGGCGGCGTTTTTAGATCAAGCCGATTTAGCCATACACCTGGTGGGGAGATGTTACGGGTCTGTGCCGGAAGGCTGCCAGGAATCTATGCCGGTTCTCCAGAACGAGCTGGCGGTGCAGAAGAGTAAGGCCGGTAAATTTCCCCGGTTGATCTGGCTCCACACCGACGGCAAAATAGAGGACGAACGCCAAACACGGTTCGTAAACCTGGTGCGAACGGATGCCGAGATCCTATGGGGGGCCGACATGCTGGAAACATCGATCGAGGAGTTTAAAAATGCCATCCACGATAAACTCAATGCCATTCAAGCGGCCGGCGCGGCCGCCATGGATAAACCCACCGTATACCTGGCCGAAACCAATTACTACCTGAAGGAGCAAAGAGACGGTATTAAACAGTGGTTGACGGAGAGTGGGTATGAGGTATTACCGGATCAGGACTTGCCGCTGGTTTACGCGAAATCGATAGAAACCATCGATCACATGCTGAACCGCTGCGCTATCTCCATCCATCTGCTGGGCAAGGAATACGGCGTGGTGCCGGATAACACCGACAAATCCATTATCCGTATCCAATATGAACAGGCCGGGGGAAAAAGCCGGCAGGGGAGATTGCGGCGCCTGATCTGGCTCTCCCCGGAAATCAACCGGGAAGACAGTCGGCAGCGTCTATTCATCGACAGGGTGAAGGCGGCCCCCAATCCCGGCGATGAGGTCATCGACACGCCGCTAACGGATCTAAAAGCGAAAATTTCCCAAAAGCTGCCAATGATGGCGGAAAAAGAGCCGAAAGGGAGCGAAGGGGAGAAAGCACCGCAGGATGTCTACCTATTATGTGACCATAGAGATCTCGACCAGGTTAAGCCGCTGGAGGATTTTTTGTATTACAGCGGCTATAATGTCATTTTACCGGCCTTCGAAGGCGAAGAGTCGGAGCTTCAGCAGAACCACCGGGAAAATTTAAAATCTTGCCATGCCGTCATGATATATTACGGCCAGGCCAACGATCTATGGCTGCGGTCGATCTACCAGGACTTGAAAAAAATTGCCGGTTACGGTAGAGTCAAACCGCTGCTTCCAAAAGCGCTCTTCCTGGCCCCGCCAGCCACAAAAGAAAAAGAGCACTGCCGCTTCCACGATACCCTCATGATCGACGGCACAAAAGGCTACTCAAACGAGTTATTGGAACCTTTTATAGAAATATTGAAGTCCATTACCCGGTAGTTAAAGATGGAAAACCCAGACAAAAATCCCTTTCCCGGTTTGAGACCCTTTGAAGAGGAGGAAGAGCACCTGTTTTTTGGCCGGGAAAAAGCAGTGACAGAGTTATTATCCCGGTTGAGAACCTGCCGCTTCTTAACGGTCAGCGGCATTTCGGGAAGCGGGAAATCTTCCTTAGTAAAGGCAGGACTCCTGCCTGCCCTCTACCGGGGATTTATGGCCCAGGTGGGTTCCGGTTGGCGGGTGGCGCTGTTTCGGCCCGGTTCCGACCCCATCGGTAACCTGTCGGCAGCACTGGCCCAGGCCGGCATCTTCTGGGAAGATGGCAACCGGGCTGAAGAGGGGGACTCCTCCTGGCGCGATTTTATCGAAACCACCCTGAGGCGGAGCAGCCGGGGCCTTATTGAGAGCGTGAAGCAGGCCCGCTTAGCGAAATATGAGAACCTGTTGATCGTGGTGGACCAATTTGAAGAGCTATTTCGCTTCGGCCAACTGGAGAGGGATTACCAGGATGGCCGGCGGGATTCCGCCGCCTTTGTGAAGCTGCTGCTGGAAGGTTCCCGGCAAACGAAGCTTCCCCTATACGTTATCTTAACCATGCGCTCCGATTTCCTGGGGGAGTGTGCGGAATTCAGGGGATTACCGGAAGCCATCAACGACGGCCTCTACCTCATTCCCCGGATGACCCGGGATGAGAGACGGACGGCCATCAGCGGACCCATCGCGGTGGGCGGCGCCGCCATCTCAGCGCCCCTGGTCTCGCGGCTGCTCAACGATGTCGGGGACAATCCCGATCAACTGCCCATCCTCCAACATGCGCTGATGCGCACCTGGGACTACTGGACCAAAAACCGGCGGCCGGGGGAACCGTTGGACCTGGCACACTACGAAACCATGGGCACGATGGAGCGGGCGCTCTCCCGTCATGCCGAAGAGGCCTACAGTGAATTAACAACCCGGAAGAGACAAACCATATGTGAAAAACTATTTAAATTGTTAACCGTAAGAGGAGAGAAAGGTCACGATGTGAGACGGCCGGCCAGGGTCGGCGAAATCTCCCAGGTGGCCAGGGCTTCGGACCGGGAGGTCATCGATGTGATTAATATTTTCCGCCAGCCCGGCCGGACTTTTTTGATGCCCCCCCATACCGTAAAACTGCACGAAGATTCGGTGATCGATATCTCCCACGAGAGCCTGATGCGCATCTGGACCCGCCTGGTCCGCTGGGTCAAGGAGGAGGAGAATTCGGCCGAGTTGTACCTCCGGCTGGCAAAAGATGCCGCTCTATATGAAGAGGGGAAGGTCGGACTGTGGCGGGACCCGCAGCTCATGCTGGCCTTAAAATGGTTTGAAACCGGCAGACCCAGCAAGGCCTGGGCCCGGCGTTACGACCCCTCGTTTGAGCGGGCCATGAGGTTCCTGACCTCCAGCAAAAAGCAGCAGGAACGGGAAATCAAGGAAAAAGAGCGGCAGCAGAAGGCAAAAATAAGATTTTCCAGGGTTATTACCGCAATATTTGTCATTCTAGGCTCCATTTCCATATTCTTTGCCCTGTCGGCATACAAAAGTAAGAACGATTCAGAGATATCGGCGATATTGGCTACCGTAGCCAGAGATAAAGCGATAGAGGCGCAAATACAGGCCGATAATAAGGCAGAAGAAGCCAGACAGGCAACAAAAAAAATGGAAGAGGCCAAAGATGAAGCAGACAAAAACGCAGAGGCAGCGAAACGGGCTGAAACCAATGCAAAAAGAGAACAAAGCAGAGCCGAAGCCAATGAGCTAAAAGCGCAAATCCAGGGCCTGATTGTCGGCATGAATGAAGAAGAGGCACACTTTTACAGGGATACGGCTAAGGCCAAAAGATTGGCCGTGCAATCGATCGCGGAAATCAAAGATAACGAGCGAAAAGCCTGGCTGGCTATGGCCGCCTATGTGCTGAACCGGCGGGCTTATAAACAACTGGGGGACTCGACCCGGCATATATTTGACAGGTTTAAGCAGATCGAACTCCCCAAAAGCCTGAACCACCCAGGGGCAACAGCAGACCTGGAAGAGCTGTATGACAATTTGCAGCAAAAAGCCAGAGCCCCAGGCCAACCGCCGGAGATATTTGCAGCCCTCCGGGAGGCCTGTATGAACCAGGGGGAACATACAGATACCATTTACAAAAACGGCGAGAGCTGGGCATTGGCGAACATCGGCGATGACAACATCATCTTTAACCAGCGGAACGGAAAGTTAATAATGGCCTCCTTAAGGCCCCATAAAACAAAATTCCTGGCCATAAAAGATCCCACTCCCCTGTCGAAAGATATGATGGTCCAGGCCAATACTTTTGGCCAGTCAACTGATCGCTTGTTTTGCGGTACCCTGGAGGGAGATCTCTACTGCTGGCAAAAAAATAGATGGGACGAAAAAAAACGGCTGGCAAAACACAATGCCAGGATTTTAGCCATGGCTTACTCCAGGAACAAGGCGTGCCTGATCTACTCGATCAAAAACACCCTCTATACCTGCGATACAGCAAATGACATAAAAGAGATGGTCAGCTTTGAAGAGGATAATATTATCCGGGCACTGACGGTCATCGAAGATCCCCATGACTCCTATTTGATCATCGCCGATTCCAGGGGCAATATTTTCCAGTCCAATCTATCCACCGACATCAAATATAGAAAAAGTCTTAAAACAACATGTCGATCGAAGGATTTCTCTGCCCTTGCCTACAGCCCGGCCAGGGAAATGCTGGCACTGGCCAATTCCAGGGGAGAGGTCTTCCTGTTTTACGACGTTAATACGAGGAGCATCGCCGCCAATACCGACATCAAATTTGATACCGTGGAGCAAAAACACAAAGGGATTGTAAAGACACTGGCCTTCAGTCCCGGCGGCAGATACCTGGCCTCCGGCGGCTGGGACGGTGTCATCCGGCTGTGGGAGTTAAAAGGAAAACCCGAGCTTGCTCTCAGCATAAAATGTAAATTCAAAATCCTCTCCATTGTATTCTCAACGAACGGGAAATACCTGATATTCAGTGACGAAAATAACCTGCGCATATGTCCCACTGTCCCGGGGCCACTCTATGAACGGCTCAACCAGGGTTTTAAGCAGACACTTTCATATGAATGGAGTGAACGATGAGACACACAGCCGCGGCTGGCAACGCCTGGATGAAGGGGCTGGCGATATCAATGCTGGCCGTCCTGTCACTAACATTTGCCCTCCAGGGCAGTCAAAGCCACCAGGACCGACCCGAAATAGATTATAGTTCTATTGAGAAAAAGATGAAGGAGGCCTTTGATAACGGCGACCTTCAGCAGGTAATCGATCTATATCGGCAAAACTGCCTCAAGGAGGAAGGCAGAATCCAACCGGCCGTAGAAAAAGGGAAATTTAAACATACCAACAAGAAGATCCGGGCCGATATATACCAGTGGGTGGCCCTCGCCTATATCGCCTTAGACCAGCCGGAGAAGGCCACCGGTTGTATAAAAAGGCTGCTGGTTGTCCAGCGGGGCGAACTCCCCGATAAAGACTGGCTGCCGTTGAGGAATATTGCCGACCGTTATTGGGTGGGCCCCAGGTGGTCGGCGGGGGTCAAGATAGGACTCGACTTTACCACCGCCCGTCCCTGGCAGCGGTACTCCCTCCTGCAGCCGGTCGGTACCAACGGAGAGACGCCGTACCAGAAAGATTATATTTTCCATCTTTACTATTCCATGGGCCCGCAGGTGGCCAGTGTCATTGTTGAATATGCCCTGGCTAAAAGACTCTCCCTCAGCTTGCAGCCCAGCTTAATCAACCAGGACTTTTTATATGAGAACAACCTAAAATGGGAAAAGGGAGAGGGCAGCCAACCGCTAACGAAAAAATTCAGGCATATCCAGTTCCTGGACTATTTAGAAATTCCCCTCCTGCTCAAATGCCAATTCCCCAAAACAAAACTAAAGCCCTACGTGCAAATCGGGGGATTCTGCCAATTCTTACTCTCGGCCGTTAAAGCAATAGAGATCGACTCCCCCCACAGCGACGAAGAGAGGGTCGAAAAAACAGCCAATATCGAAAGGCTCCTCAAAAAGTACAACATCGGCTTATGGATCGGGGCCGGTTTCGGCTTTAAAACCGGGCTGGAAAACCTGCGAATAGAACTCGAGGTGAATTACAAGCACGGCTTGAGCAACATCGTCGATACCGATCACCGTTACGAAAACAGGGAGCTGCTGTACGGGTATTACGATGTCTTTGACGACATGAAATTGAGAAGCTGGAATATTAGTTTAAAGATATTACTGCCCTTGTCCTACAAGGCCTTCAGGAGGTAGTCCGATGACCGGTAATCAGACAATAAAGATCGCCCTGTCCCTGCTGATGATCCCTGCACTCCTGTGTTTGCTGCTTACAGCCTGCACGCCGAAAGAGAGCGAGACCGAAGCGGGTCAAGGTTTTATCAAAATTTACGACAGGTCCGATACCCTTACCTATACTGCCGTGGATATCAAGCAGACCGGGGACGGCGGTTATATCATCCTGGGTTTGGTGAAGGGCCGGCCCTATTTGTTGAGGGTCGACTGGCAGGGCGACTTCTTATGGGAGAGCGGGGTGGAAACATTTAGAGATTATAAAGAGCCGGTTCCCGGCATCTTAATATTAGATCAGGGCTACTATTTTTTCTGTGAATACAATACCGGTGCCCAATTTCCCCTCAGGCTGATAAAATTCACCGAAGAGAGCCGGCGTCCGGAACCGGTTGAGTTGCATCTCGACGACATTCCATTTCAGCCGCGCGAGGTCAGCCGGGTAGTACCGCTGCACGCCTCCCCCACCCCCGACGATAAAATTCTACTGCTGGCCGCCTCCGACCTGCTGGGCCACGAGATCCTGTTAATCAAAATCGACGGCAGCGGCAGCAAAGAAAATTGGCAAATATACCGCAACGTCTACGACTGTTATGTCCAGTATCCCCTCACCGACAGGCGGTTTCACTTCAGCGGAGCCATCGATAACGCCGACAATGCCGCCTACTTCCAGACCTACTCCTCCCATCTCGCCTATCCCTCCGATCGGCCCTGTTTCTGGACCGGCAGGATTACGCCGGGAAGCAGCCTGCCCGACACCTATTTTTATCTCCACAAACCCTTTATAGCCATGGAGTGGTACGATAACGAACCGGGAAACAGCCGCTTCTCCGGCGCTCGCATCGACAGCGATACTGTCTCTTTTTTCATAAATTTCCCATTAGAGGGGGTGGACGGGGAGACAGGAGATCCCCAACTGGAACTGGACGAAGGAAAACCGGTCTATGTACACACCATCGAGATCAACACTAAAAAGATCGTATTTTTTGTGGGCAGTTCCAAAAGCAATGAAATCGTACTCTATGCCTACGACCATCTTACCGGGAACGACCTGGACAAACGATATTTCGGCGGCACCCGCCTCTATGAAGCCGCCGGCCTCCTCCCGACCGGCGACGGCGGCCTGACCATTGTGGGCACCACCTATGTGATGGACCTCTTCGGCCGCATCTGCCTGTTCAAACTATCAAAAGCAGATCTCCAGGACATGATCTAAGATCTCCCCGACATTTTGCCGGTACAACATGACAGATTCCCGGTACAATGCGATATTTTCCCGGTCCGGACGACAGAATGGCGGTACAATACGACATTTGTCCGGTACAATGCGATATTTTCCCGGTCCGGACGACAGAATAGCGGTACAACACGACATTTTTGCGGTACAATACGACAGATCGCCGGTACAACACGATATTTTCCCGGTCCCCGCCATATATTTCCGGTCCGCACGATATATTTCCGGTCCCCACGACATTTCAGCGGGGAACCGGAAGGTGACAGGCCAATTTTTCCCCATGAATCGATTCATTTGATAAAAAGGTAATTTAATATTATAATATGCCTATGAAAAATTTGCCCGTTGGGATGCAGACATTTCGCAAAATCATTATATATCCAGGTGGCTGAAGGGGAGAGGCCGTGAAGGATAAGAAGATAAAAAAAATCCCTTATGGGCTGGCAAATTATGAGCTGCTCGTTCAACAAAACTGTTACTATGTTGACAAGACCACTTTTTTACCCCTGGTGGAGGAAGCCGGGAATTATCTATTTTTTATCCGGCCCCGGCGCTTTGGCAAGTCCCTGTTTCTCTCGGTGATGGAAGCCTATTATGATGTCTTCTACAAAGAGCGGTTCGAGGAATTTTTCCAGGGCACCTGGATTTATGATCATCCCACCGAGGAACGAGGCAGGTACCTGGTGTTAAGCTTAAATTTCTCTGTAGTGGAACCTGATCCGGATAAAATGGAGGCTTCTTTTCATAACCATATTCAAGACGCGGCCGTGGATTTCATTCATAGATACAGCCATCAACTCTCAGCCAACCGGGACATGGATTACTTCACCGAAAAAATAAAATACAGCCGGTCTGCCACCGATATCTTATCTACACTGCTTCTTCTCTGTAAAGGCGCCCGGCAAAAATTATACGTGATTATCGACGAGTATGACAATTTTGCCAACACCATCCTCTCCA
>CBFDCR010000024.1:0-64215 GCA_965603365.1 uncultured bacterium | reverse complement strand
CCCACTTCTTATTCTGTTCGATCCTCTGTTCTTCCCACTTCTTATTCTGTTCAGCCCACTTCTTATTCTGTTCGATCCTCTGTTCTTCCCACTTCTTATTCTGTTCAGCCCACTTCTTATTCTGCTCTTCCCACTTCTTACTCTGTTCTTCTCTATCCCTTCTCAATTCCTCCAGAAGGCGGTCAAACCTGCTCTCTGTCTCCACTTCTATTCTATCCGTCCGTTCCTTTATTTCCCTTAACTCTTCCCTGGATAAATCCAGTATAAATTTACGAATGCTGCGGTCCCGCTTCATCAATCCTGGCAGCTCTTCTCTCACTATTTTTTTTATAGCCCGGGCATTCAGCTCCATCCTGTCACCTTCTTCTTATTCTCTTACACACATCGAACTCACACAGCGGCGCCTCTCACCTTTGAGTGGGCCACCCCTACTATACGATTTTTTCTAAAATTTGTCAACCACATCACCTTACTCATCTAACCGGGTTCAAAAATCGGAATGATGGAAACCTTATTAAACGGCGAAGAGGCTGACCTTGAGGTTGCGCTGCTGCAGGAGGCCGGATCGATGGAGCACACTCGGTTGGGCATGGAACTCCATCTTGCCGCGGTAGTAGCCGTGGATTTTGCTGCGGGAGATGAGGTAGGGAGGCTGGATGTGGAACTCCTCTTTAAATTGCCGGTATATCTTTCGCATGTGCGCGGCCATTTTTCGCAGATCCTTGTGCCGTACCTCCAGGTGGTAGACGTTAAAATAGGGAGGCAGCCGGAACCACTGGCGGTACTTCAACTCCCGGTCAAAGAAGGCCGCCTCATCGCCAAGGAGGCGCATGGCATAGTGGAAGTGAAAGGTGGAGAAAATATCGATATATCCCCCCACCTTGACCAACTCTCTGAGTTCGGACACGTTGGCAAAAACCATCTCCGCCGCATCGTAGTGGTTAATGTTAAACATGGATTCCGGCCGCAGGTAGATAACGGCATCAAATAATTCTCTAAAATAGGGATTGAGGATGACGGGGGTAGAAATCACGATTTTGCTCTTTTCAATCTTCTCGGCCACCGATGACGGTTGGTCGAAATTCTCCGCCGACAGGGTGTAAATGCCCTTCTCCGACACCTGCCGCTCCACCCTCTCCTTGACCGAGGCCATACTGATGTCCTGGACAAAGACCAATTCACTTTTGCACTTTCGGCAGTGGTTCTCACCTTCCTGTTCCTCTTCGACTTTCAAGACACCCCGGCAGTGGTGACATTTCTGGATCTGCTGGCATTTGGGACAAAACAGGTATTGAAATGAGGCTTTTCGATTGAGCAGGATCAATATTTTTTTGTTTTCTAAAAAATATGCTTTAATCAGTTCGATCAAGGAATCGGGAACCTGCAGTTCCCCTCTCTTGAGCATATGGACTTCCAGTTCGATCTGCCGGTCCTGCCGACGGTCTTCGATCCGGTACGCCTCTTTATTGGCGGCGGCCCTGACACTCAGGGTGGAATAGCCTTCGATCAGGGGGATTTGAAAGGTTTCGGCCCGGAGCCTGGCCAGGGTATGGATGTTGAATTCCGAATAAGTGGTGTTTTTAAAAAGCGGTGAACCGGCCCGTTCACATATCACAAGCCCCAGGTTGCCGATGGGCAGCAGCAGCGCCGAAAGGCCTCCTACCACGGCGCCCGCCTTCCCCTTCAAAAAATCTGCCCACAATGTTTCCCGCCGGGATGTCTTTAAAGATGAATTGTAGACCTCCACGCCGGGGATCGCCTGCTTCACATAGGCGGCGGTTGCATTGTCCGGCACTGCGATTAGTACGGCCTTACCCTCATCGATGAAGGTTGAGATGACCTGCCGGTAGTCTTCTTCCCTCCGGTAACTCAATATAAAACTATTTTCTCTGCTCTTTGTACCCTTCTTGTTCTCCGCATCCCCGCCAATCTTATGATCCTGAACCGCCGAAATAGTGTTGTCATTAAGGGAACGAAGGTGTTTATAGAAGAATTGGATGGGCGTTTTTTTTGACCAGGCCTGGAGTTCCGGCAAGGAAAACCGGTGAAGGCCTACGGTCTCTCCGTCCTTTTCAAAATAGATGGCCTTCAGGGGCTTTCGTTTGGGGGAGAGGGCATAATCCAGCAAAATGGCAGGGGAGACAAAGTAGAGTTCCGCCGCAGACCGGCAAAAATCCATAAACGAGGTGTCCGGTACATAGTGGTCGGCGATGATGCCGATCACATTCTTCACCTTTCCCCGGTACAATGTCTCCGGCCGGCTCTCCATTATCCAGCCGGTGACGACCCGGTTGCCCAGGGGAACAATGACCCGGCTGCCCGGTTGAATATCGTCGGGATTGCCGTGATAGCCGTAGGTCAGGGGTTCGAATATATTGACGGAGGGGGAAACGGTGATTAACAATGTAAACCTTACCCTTGTTTCAGAATTTCCAATACCTTTTCCATGTCGTTCCAGACATCCCATTTGGCCTTTGAGATCCCTTCCCGGCTGCGCTGATGCAAAATGTATGAAGGATGGAAGGTGGGAATCACGGGAATGTTCTCATAAGAAAAACGCTGGCCCCTCACCCTGGTAATGGCATAATCGCCGCCTAACAGATTATTTAAAGCCACCCGGCCGAGGCAAACCAGGACTTTGGGTTTCAACATTTCAATTTGCCCCTGGAGATACGGCAGGCAGGCGTCTACTTCCTCTTTCTGGGGGTCCCGGTTAGCGGGGGGACGGCACTTGACGATATTGCCTATAAAGACGCTCTCCCGGCTGTAGCCCATTTTATGAATGATCCGGTCCAGCAACTGGCCGGCCCGGCCCACAAAGGGACGGCCCATTTCATCTTCGCTTTCGCCGGGCCCTTCGCCCACAAACATGATGTCCGGGCTGCGGGAGCCCTCCCCCACCACGTAGTTTTTCTTGGTCCTGTAGAGGGGACACCTGGTGCAGTTTAAAATCTGTTGGTGTAGCTTCTCCAGATCCAGCGAAGGGGGCTTTACTGCAGGCATTTTGACCTCCAAAAAACTGGCGCCGATCTCCTGGTAAAACTTCAAAATTTCTCTTAATTCTTCCATAATACTTCTTCTACTTTTTCCCGGCCAAATCAAAGATCTTATCCCAGATAAGAGCGGCTATTGCCTCTTTTTCCATCTTTTTTACATCCTGGAATCCCTCGTCAGTCAATAGGTACACTTTATTGTGTACCTCGCCGAAGGCAGGGTTTTCGGGAGATATCCGGTTTAAGACCAATAGGTCCAGATTTTTTCGCCGAAATTTCTGCCGGGCATGTTCGAGTATCCGATCGGTCTCAGCGGCAAAGCCTACCAGGAATTGGCGATCCGATTTTTTTTGCCCCAATTCCTGCAGTATGTCCGGGTTCTTCGTCAATTCCAGCACCAGTTTATCTTTTCCCTTTTTGATTTTTTGCGGGTGATACCGGGCAATCTTATAGTCGCAGACGGCTGCCGCCATGATAATGACATCTGCGCTGTCAAAATACCGCCAGACAACCTCCCGCATCTGCTCAGCCGTCTCCACCGGAATCACCTGGACACCGGCCGGGAGGTAACAGGAGGGCCCGGTGATAAATATCACCTTCCCTATCTCCCTCTTTTTAGCCTCCTGGGCCAGATGGAAGCCGGTTTTACCGGAAGAGCGATTCGATATGAACCGCACCGGATCGATGGGTTCAACGGTCGGCCCCGAGGCGATGATGACCCGGTTAAACATGTTCGATCTTCTGGCAAAAATTATAAATCGCCTCAGCCGAGGGCAGCCGTCCCTTGCCTTCGGTCACACAGGCCAGAGAACCTGCCTCAGGCTCCAGGACACGTAGGCCTCTGGTTTGCAGCCGCCGAATATTTTCCTGTACCGCCGGGTTTTCGTACATGGCCGTATTCATAGCCGGAGCCACCACCACCTCCTTCTCAAAAACCAGGCATGCAGTGGACAGCAGGTCGTCGGCAATGCCATTGGCCATCTTAGCGATAATGTTGGCGGTGGCCGGCGCCACCAACAACAGGTCGTTAGACTGGCATAGATGGATATGGAGCAAGGGGTCCTGGTTGGGGGAAAACATGTCGGTGTATACTTTACCGGGGGCAAAGGTTTCAAAAGTAAGAGGCGCCACGAAACGGGCGGCATTTTTCGTCAGGATGACACTCACCTGGTGGCCCTTTTTCTGGAAAAGCCTCAATACTTCCACCGCTTTGTAGGCACTGATGGAACCGCTTACTCCCAGCAACACATTCATGGGGATCTCCCGATTATCTTTTCCACCACCTCTTGCTGACGGAAGGCGGCGTGGCGAAAGGCACTGGCTACTGCACTTAAGGCCGCATATGCCTTATCCAGCTCATCATTAATGATTATATAATCGTAGCTTTTGTACTCTGCCAGCTCATCCCGGGCCTGCTGCAACCTGATCTTGATGTTTTCATCCACTTTTCTTTCCCGGTGAAGCAGCCGCCTTTCCAACTCCTTCATGGAGGGGGGAGCGATAAAAATCAGCAGCGCTTCGGGAAATTTTTCTTTGACCTGTCTGGCTCCCTGGGTATCGATGTCCAGCACCAACGTGCGGTTTCCCGTTGATTTTGCCCGGATCTCCTCCCAGGTGGTGCCGTAATAGTGGGCATAGACCCTGGCCCATTCGGCAAAACTCTCTTGCCGGATCATCTCGACAAACTGCGGTTCCGAAATAAAATAGTAATCTTTGCCCTCTATCTCCCGCTGCCGTCTCTGGCGGGTGGTGTGGGACACCGAAAAATTCAGGTCATCATGGCGCTTCAGCAGCCGGCGAATCAGGGTCGACTTCCCACAGCCCGAGGGGCCGGAAATCACCACAATACTATTCATTCCCTTCCATCCTGGAGATGAGCGACGATACCGAGATGGCAGACAGCACCACGCAGCCGGAACGCAGCACCACTACGGCTCGCAATTTTTTACCCATGGTGGCGTCGACCGCCAGGCCCCCCTCCTTTTTTTGTTTAATAAATCTTTTAATGGGTGCAGAATGGGGTTGCACCAGGATATTAATATCGCTTTTAACCACGGCATTACCAAAACCGACATGCAGCAATATTTTACTCGACATTTTGCACCTGCTGTTTAATCTTTTCGATTTCCCGACGAATCAAAAGCACCTCCCGGTGAATCTCCATGGAATTGGTTTTGGAGGCGATGGTATGGGTCTCCCGCTGCATCTCCTGGGCCAAAAAGTCGGCTTCCCTGCCTTTTGCATCTATATTTTTGCTTAGCAACAGCTCTTTGAGGCGGCGGCTGTGGGCCGCCAACCGGTTGATCTCTTCCCGGACGCAGCTCTTCTCCGCGACAATGGCCGCCTCCTGGGCGATCCGCTTCTCATCGATTTCAAAATCCGATACAAACCGCTGTATTTTCTCCTGGAAAGTTTGATAAATCTCGTTTTCAATCTTCTCCGCCTCTCCTTCCAGCAGCTTCAGCCTATCATCGATAGTCTCCAGGCCGGCCAACAGATCGGCCAATGTATATTCTCCCTCCTGCCGGCGACTGTCCAGGAACTCCTGAAATACCTTTTCGATCGAATTTTTGATCTTCTCCATCCGCTCTTGACTGAATAGTTCAAAATTATAATCAATGTGAAAGACCATGGGAATCTTAAGTAGAAAATCAAGGGAGAGCGAGAGATTCTCTCTGTATCTCTCTTCAAAATGGAAGACCTTATCCAGGATCTCCCCCAGCAAGGACTCATTGAACTGAATACTCCACCGGCTGGGGTCCCGCTCAAACAGGTTAAAGACAATCTCTATCTTTCCCCTGAAAACCCTGTCTTTCATGAAATCCCGGATAAATTTCTCCGACGACGGGGTCACACCGGTCCCCTTAAACGTAATGTCCAGAAAGCGGTGATTCAGGGATTTAAAAGAGATATTAAAGGAAAAGTCGTCGAACTCAAATTTCCCTCTGGCAAAACCGGTCATGCTTTTCATTTTCCCATTATAATATCCATTTCGGGAAATTGCAAATTGTAAAGTGAATAATAAAGCCCTCTCTTTTTAATCAGCTCACGGTGACTGCCGCTCTCCCTGATCTTTCCCCCTTCAATCACCAGGATCTTATGGGCCTCAATAATGGTGGAGAGGCGATGGGCAATGACAAAGGTGGTGCGCCCCCTGGTTACCTCGACCATGGCCTCCTGGATCAGCTTTTCCGATTCAGAATCGAGGTGAGAAGTGGCTTCATCAAATATTAAGATAGCCGGTTGCTTCAAAATGGCCCTGGCGATTGAAATACGCTGACGCTGTCCATTGGAAAAGAAAATCCCTCTTTCCCCCACCATCGTATCGTATTTCTTCGGTAATGTTTCAATAAAATCGGCGGCCCGGGCGATCTTCGCCGCTCTCTCGATATCGTTAAATTTATAATCGCTGCCGCCATAGGTAATATTACTTCGGATGGTATCGTTGAACAGAAACACATCCTGGGTTACCAGGCCGATGGCATGTCTCAATGATTTTAAGGTAAAATCGCGGTTGTCTATGCCGTCCACCAGGATCTGCCCGCTGTCCGGCTCGTAAAACCTCAGCAGCAAATTAACCAAAGTGGTCTTCCCGGACCCGCTGGCCCCCACCAGGGCGACCATCTCATCGGGTTCCACCTTAAAGGTAACATCCTTGATGACCGGTACAGAATCATCGTATGAAAAACTCACGGCCTTAAACTCAATGCGCCCTTTGACTTCTTCGATAGCCTTGACATCGGGCCCGTCGCGTTCAGGATTCCGGGCTTTCACCACCTGCAGGACCCTTTCGTAGCCTGCCTGCCCCTGCTGGTAGTCATTGTTGGCGTGCGAGAGCATTTTCATAGGGTTGTACATCAGCAACAGGGCAGCCAGAAATGAGGTGAATTGGCCGGGGGATATACTCCCGGCAGCCACCCGATATCCCCCTACGGTAAAAATCACAGCCGCCACCAGACCGCCAATCGTATGCATAACCGGTTGAGCCAGCGAATAGACCAGGGCGATTTTGGCATTAATCCGGTAATGATCTTGATTTAATTTTGAAAAGCGATCGATCTCATACTCCTGCATGTTGTAGGCCTTCATAATTTTATGGCCCATCACCGTTTCCGCCAGAAAGGCCGACAATTTACCCATGGCCTCCTGTGACTGAATCCCCCTCTTTTTCACCTTCTTGCCAAAGGCGACTAATAATACGGCGGCAACGGGAACGATAATCAACGAGATGGAGGCCATCATCCAATCCTGAAAAAAAATCACAAAAAGAAGGGCCACCAGAGTCAGGCTTTCCCTGACAAACACCGACAGGGTTTCGGAAACGGCAAATTTGATCTTTTCAATATCGTTGGTAACCCGGGAAACCAGATCGCCGGTCCTGGCTTTCGACAAAAAATCAACCGATTGGTAGACGAGATTGAGGTACAATCTGTCTCTAATATTTCGAACCACTGAAAGACCTAAGGTCTTCATTAGATAGAGGGAAAAAAAAGTAAAAACCGCATTGCCCAAAAAACACAGAAACAACAATTGGGGCAGGACATAGACCAATTTCTCTTCACTGATATTCAGTACATCGAGTATGAGGTTGCGAAAATATTGTCCCTTGCCGCTTATGGTACCGCCGCTTTGCACAAACAACTCATCCATAACCGGTTGAATGATCACCGCAAACAGGGCGGTAAAGAGGGCCACCATGACCATAAAAACCAATGCCAGAACGAACCTTCTAATATATGGCTTTATATAACCTAACAAACTGTCTTCATCAATCATCAATTTAATTGGATTCTTTTTTAGGTTCAAGCTGGGATTCCACATTTACCCTGACTTTGCTTTTTTTTAACTTATTGAAAAATCCGACAAAAATGGGAGATACCAGGTAGAGGAAGCTGCAAAAAGGAATGGTAACCTCAGGATACATGATGGTTGAAGCAATCAGAACCGCCAGCACAAACAATACCACCAGGCTGTATTTGGGATTGATCCTTTTCATGGTACGATATTTTACATTGGAAATCATCAAGAAAGCCACCAGAATCACAAAAGCAGCATACAATACCATATGAAACATTTCTCTGGGAGATGTTTTAACGATAAGAAAGACCGATATGACCGACATGGATGCTAAGGGGATGGGAATGCCGACAAAGACATTGGCGGGAAAGGCCTTCACTTCTTTATAAACATTAAACCTGGCCAGCCGAATAATACCGGCACTCAAGAAAATAAAGCCGATAATCTTACCCAACGGTGGATGAACGGTCTGAAATCCCCATTTTAAGATAAAAACCGAAGTGACCAATCCGAAGGTCACTCCGTCCACCAGTGAATCCAGGTGCATACCAAAATTGGATTCGGTTTTGGTGATTCTGGCGATGGTACCATCGAACCCATCCATGACCACACTGAGGGTAATCAGATAGGCAGCATTCAAATAGTTCTGGTTTAAAATTTGAATTAAGGCCATGTAACCCAAAAACAAATTAAGGATGGTAAACACAGAAGGTAGAAACGAAATACGGGTCAACCTCGAAATTTTTACCTTTTTTCTTTTTTTTCTCACTATTCCATTCCCTTTATCTACCTCAATTTTTTCTTGTATTCATGGATTAGTTTTTGCATAGCGTCCTTTAGCTTCAATTTTTGTTTTTTCAGATTTCTTTCTTCTACTTGTCCCACCTGGCTTTTATGGTTTTTTTCTCTTAAGTCCCGAAGTTTTTGTTCATATCCCTGATGCTCGAGATACAGCTCCTTAAAATCTCTGTTCTTTTCGATTAAAATTTCCTTTATGCGTTGATCTTCCATATTAATATCCTCTTTGGACGATATCTTTTTTATTTCGGCAATAATCCAGATAGGTATGCATATTCCTGTCTTTGCCAATGATTGAGAGGGTAGCCACAATTGACTCATTAATGGCTTTTTCCATCACATTCAACACAATATAATCCAGACCCTTCTCAATCGCCAATGAAAGAAAATAACTGTTAATCAAGTGTCTCCTGGGTAAGCCATCGGATAGTATGGTTAAATCGGAAATGGTTTTAATTTGAGGAAAATCCAGTTCGAGCAATTCCAGAGTATTCAGGAATGTCCTGCCATTGGAGAAATTTTCTTCCAACGGCCGAATCTCTGGATTCAGCAAAATATTTTTCCGGGAAATCCCATGATCCAGCAAATAATCCACGTACATCTGAGCGATTAATAGGGACCTTTCGGGATAAATTCCCACGTTTTTACGACTTTCCTTGATAGAAGCGATGACTTTTACGTTTTCTTTCCTCAACAAATCAATGACAACATTGATCTTATCTAAATTGTATTCGATATCTCCAATGGCCACTTCCTGCCGGGCAATTTGGGCTGCTTCAATGAGGGTCTCAATATTTTCGCTCCTCACCAGTACCTTTCCGCCCATGCCCTCAATGGTGGGAATCACCTCTCTTAGAAAAGGAATTTCATTATCCAGTAAAGAGACCGCGTTCAACTCAATATACTGGGCACCCCGCACCAGTTGAACCGCTGTCGCCTTTTTGATAAATTCCATATCCATCTTGTTCATCTTGTCGAGAATTTTTTTATTACAGGAATCTAAGGAATTTCCCACAATCGTGATCATTTCGTTCCTTTTGGGATTTTGAGCAAATTATACATTAAAAATATCTTTTCTTTAAATTTTCAACCGCCTGAAATGCAAATCAATTCTCCTACATCTTGAAATATAAGGATATCAAACTTTTGAATAACTGTCAATATTTAACCAGCGGCAATCGCAAGTTGCCGGTGGGAAAAAAGACTTGATCATTTCGCCCTTTTCGAGTAAACTCATTGTTACTAACTATATTTTAAGGTGAACAGAATGAATATGGAAAAGATTAACGAATATTTAAAGCGAATACGGGAAGGTGAAGACTTTATCTCTGCCGAGGTGCTGGAGGCGGTGCCCTATGAAAACCGCCAACCCAACACCTGGGTAGAAATCAGGCACCCGGAATTTACCTCCCTATGTCCCCGCACCGGACTGCCCGATTACGGCACCATCACCATCAACTACCTGCCCCAGCAGCACATCGTGGAATTAAAATCCTTAAAGTACTATTTCTTGCAGTTCCGCAATACCGGTATCTTCTACGAAAAGCTGACCCCCCTCATCCTCAACCACCTGGTGGAAGTGTCAAGACCCCTGGAAATGATAGTGGAAGCGGAATTCACCTCCCGCGGCGGCCTCGCCGCCAAAATCAAATCCACCTACAAAAAAGAATAATACGCCACAAGGATCAAATCAGATCAGAGTAATTCAGATGATTCGGTTGGGAACCGATAAAACTGGCGACCCCAAAGGGAATTTCCGGGTAAGTTTCCCGAAACAGCCTGTATTTTGAAGGATTGTATTTACCGCCGTTAAACTTCGCCTCCAGGGCGTATGTTTTATTGATGATAAAGTCCACTTCCTTTTTGTCCTGGGTTCTCCAGAAGTTTATAGATCTCACATCTTCACGATCGTCCAGCAATTTAAATACGAGATTTTCCCAATACATTCCTTTATCCATACGAAATTCAGGCAAATCGAAGTTATCCAGCACAATATTTCTCATGCCCGGATCTAAAAAAAAGAGTTTGGGCATCCGGGTCAATTCCTTCCTGAGATTGATGAAAAAAGGCCTGATTGTTTTGACCTGAAAGGATTTCTCGAGGATACGCAAATAACTCTCCACCGCCGTTGTGGAAATTCTCAATGTGTTGGCCAATTCGCTGAGGTTGACCAGCCCGCCCACCTGCATCGCTAAAAGCCGAACAAGTACAAAAAATTTTTCATTCTTCTTGATTCCCATGGTTTCCACATCTTTGGCCAGATATGAGTGGAGAAGCTCATCCAGTAAATATATCTTCTCCTTCTCCAATTTTTCCAGTACAACCCCGGGAAAAGCGCCAAACCTTATAAACTCCAAAAACAGTCGATCCAGTTTATCTTTTACCAATTTCGGGATATTTCTCTTTTTTAACAGTGGAGCTTCGGGAAAATTTTCAACCAATTCCCCATACCCCTTAAATTGCAGGAACTCTTTGAAATCCAGCATCTTCAGTATAAATAACCGCTTCCTCCCGGCAAGTGAATCTTTGAATTTCTGATCGATATAAAAGGCAGACGAGCCTGAAACAACCAGTTTAATTCTCCCTGCATATTCATCATACATAAATTTCAGGAAATTTGAAGGATCATCCAGGTACTGAACCTCATCAATAAAGACATACACCTTGCGGTCCGGTAAAATACCGATCAAATTAAAAAGGTTTTCCGGCTCTTCGTTCAACATGGCTAAATACTTCTTCTTTTCCAGGTTAACAAAAAAAGTTATCTCTCCATTCTCATCCAGCATTTTCTTCAACCACTTGAGCAGCGTAGTCTTGCCCGTTTGCCGGGCGCCTACCAATACGAGAATCTCTTCTCGCTGCAGGTTTTCTACCAAACGTCCTTCTATCTTCCTCGGCACATACATAAATGGATTTTATCAGATATTTTCCATTTTGTAAATGGAAATTATCCGATATTTCCCATTTGCAAAATTGAAATTTTTTTATGCCGGCGGTAAAAAAAAACTTCACCGGGGCATTGAATTAAAATGTTATTTCCATTAAAATATAATATTTACAAGCTCCACCTCTGGGATGGTTGATAGATATTAAAAAATTAGGAGGAAAAGAATGAGAACCAGGGAATTTAACAAAAAGCTTTCGTTAAACAAAAAAACTATTGTTCATTTGAACACCAATGAAATGGATGATATCAAAGGAGGAGATACATCCATTCAGTCCTTTTGTTGTACACTGTCAGGGTGTCTTACCTATTGTGGGCCCGCCGGGGCATACTGCTGAAACAGACATCACTCCCCGTTCACATAGCGGTATTGGAACTCTCGAATTGAACGATATCGCCGGCAGGGGCAGGGGCATCTTCGGCGATGTTCAGGGGGTTCTCCCGGATGAAGCCCCGGTCATCGATGAAAAATCTATCCGCAAATAGGGCCACCATTTTTTCCTTAAAGGATAAAAATTCGGCATCTTTGATGTCTTCTTTATCGATGGGTTTTTCGTCGATATAAAATTCCTCCCGGAACTTGCCCTCACCGGGCATGTAGATATATTGGAACCCGTTTAACTGATAGGCCTTGTGTTTGGCAGCGATCACCCTTTGTTCATACTCAGCCTTCAAAATCACCTCGCCGTTCTTGCGTTCAATATAGAGTATCTCCTTGATGCCGGGATAGACGATGCGGATGCGGTCTTCGATGTAGGGCGCAGCCGTTGAATACCACAAACCGCTCTCCATATAAACAGGAAGACCCCCGAAAGGTTGTCCCCGCATGAAAGGCAGCAGGGATTTGCCCTTAAACGATCCCGGTGGCTTCAGGGCCAACATATCGAGAAGGGTGGGGGCAATATCAATATCCCGGACGGTCTCCTCGACCTTCAGCCCGCCAAACGTTTCATAGGGAGAATAAAAACCCAGGGTCATGTTGTTACAGTATTTACCCCGCAAATGGTCGCCGTGGCCGGTGCCGTCACCATTTTCATACAAACTTTCGCCGTGATCCGACATCACCACCACAATCGTGTTACCGGCCACCCCGCATTTTTCTAAAAACTTGAGAATATCCCCTAAATTATCATCGTATAATCTGGCGGCATTATCATACAGGTCCACGATCTGGCGCAGGTCATCGCCGGGAACGCTGTATCCCGAATAGGATTTCATCATGTCGTCTTTACAATATTTGTGCTTTTTAAAGTAGCTGCGGTTGCCATAGAGTTTATAGTAGGGATACTTACTGCAATAGGGAAAATGGTTGTTGGAACCGAAGGCCGCCACAAAAAAGGGCTTTTTCTTTACAATGGCCTGTTTAATGGCCCTCTTCGTATATTCGGTGACGTAAAAGGGATCGACATTCATGGGCATGCCCCACATCTCCGGGAAGATGGTCCGGCCTATGGGATTGATGATAACACCCATTAAAAAATAATGGATCTCCAGGCTCCGCTGTTTGACTAAATTTTGAAGCGTCAAGTGGGGCGTCTTGAGCCGCTGAAAGCCGTAATCGATGCGGGCAAAGATATCGCCGGCAAAATCACTGATAATGGCGGTTTCGTAATCGTTTTGATTTAATACCTTCACAATGGTCTGCCACTCTTGATTGACCTGTTTCCTGGAGGGAAACATATGGCGAATCTGGTGATCCGGCGGAAAAATGGAAGTGAAAATAGAGGTCCAGGAGGAAAACGTCCGGGCCAGTGAAGACCTGGCATTGAGGAAATTGGCCCCCTTTTCAAACAGGCGGTCGATATTCGGAGTCTTTCGATGATAACCATTGTAGGAGATATTCTGGGGACGCAGCGAATCGGTGGCAAAAATGAGGACATTGGGCCTGGAATGATCCTGTACCCTGACGGGGGTGACCTTAAAACGAACAACCGCCAACCCCGACAGTAGAATGATCACAAAAAAAGCGGGAATTCTGCGATTTTTCAGGGCAATGGCGAATATAACGGCTGCAAAAATCAGGTAGATCAAAACCAGGGGCACATAATCGGTAATGAGGATCTGGAAGTACTTTAGAAAAGCGCCCTTGTTGTATAATTGTTCCTTAAACAACTGGGGGAACAACTTCACACCCCTGACCCAGAACATGAACCAGAAAAAGACATTAAACTTCAGTATATTTCTCTTCCGCTCAATTTTTAGAAGTATGGTGAAGAAGCCGATGAAAAGTCCCACTGCCAGGTAGACCAGCAGGATTTTCAGGTTGGCCAGGATGATTAAAGGGATAAAATTAGCGAAAATCAGGTCCTCCACATTCTTGTCGGTCTCCCCCATGTACGAAAAATTTAAATAGAGAAAAAAACTCAGTACAAAAATCATGAAGGCAAACAGCAAACTAACGGTGATATTTTTCCTTATCTCTTTCACGTTGACGTATCCCGTAAAATTTCGGCATATTTGGACTCGATGACCGGCCAGGAATAGTTTTTCCTAAAAAATTCTTTGCCATTGTTTCCCATGACCGTTTTAAGTTCAGGGGGACCGGATAATAACAAAATATTTTCCTTAAATTCCTCATAATTGGTGTACCACAGGCCGGCATTGCTGCGTCGGCACTGGCCCTGCAGCACCTCGGTTCTGCCGTTGGCCACCACCGGTTTGCCCAGGGCCCAGGCCTCCAATGCCACCATGGACAGGGATTCAAACTGGGAAGGGATAATCAGAAATTCGCAGCCGGCCAGGGCATCGAATTTATCCCGATCGGTCACGAACCCCAGGTATTTGATCCGGGGATGGGCGGGAATCTCGACCAGGCTCTTGCCCATCAGCACCAATGTTAAATCAACGGTCTCTTCCCGGCACAGGCAGGTATAGAAATTTAGCAGTTCCGGTACCCCCTTGTTCTCATCCAATCGGCCGATATAGACAAAATACCGGCCCCGGATATCATACTTCTCCCGGAAGGAATCCGGGAAAAATGTTTGGGGAATCTCCGAACCCACCCCCACGATGTCGCCCGGTACATGATGATTACCGGACACCCGGTTGATCATCGCCTTCTCTTCGTGGGAGTTGTAGACAATGGCGCCGGGATAGTGAAACAGGTATTTGAATAACCGGAGGTAGATGACCTGGTCGTGTTCGGCAGTGGGCACCAGGATGGCTTTTTTAGCGAATTTCTTGAGGCCGTGATAGGAGTGGTAATACCGGTAGGAAAAAAAAATATAATAATCGAATTCAGACTCCCGCCGCTCCAGTTCGGCCATTAAATGGGGTACGCACGGCCCCTCCTCGTCGAGCCAGCGATATTCATCGTCTAAGGTGTGTTCCTCTTCAAAGATAAAATCCTGAACCTTCCCGAATCTCTCCGGGTCCCGCTCCTTTACCACTTTAAAGCGATTCACCTTGATACCGTGAACCGAGTCGGTGCCCTCGGGGAAATGGTGCCGCCAGGTAATATAATCCAGCGCGGTGGTGGTAAACACCTCGACGTCGAAGTGCTTCGCCAGGTGTTCGGCGATCAACAGGGCATGGTATTCGGCTCCCCCGTTAATTTCCAGGCCGTACCGCTGCACCACAATCCCGATCTTCTTAATCATCTGCTATTATAACACAAAAATTTCATTCCTGTTTTAATCTTTATTTTTTAATATTTGTACTGTATAATGGCAACTAATAGAAAAAAGTAAGATAAGAGTATCTCCAGAATTGGGGATGTCCTCGAGGTTAAAAGAAATGCGAGATAGGATCGTTTACAAGGCGATTAAGCGGCATCTACGGGAAAAAGGGGTGTTTTATGATATAGGCTGCCATGACGGACGTTATAGTATACCTTTCATCAGGACCAATACGGTTTATGGTTTTGAGCCGAATCCGGGGCGAAAACATAAAGGTTTTCAAGTTTTCAAGGTCGCCCTGGGTAAAGAAGAAAAACTTGCGAAATTGTATTTACATAAAAAGGATTATTATAGTTCTATAAGAGAAGAAGCTCTTAAGGAAAAATTGAGGAAAAGAGTCAAAAACATCCATATGGAATCTGTGATGATGGTTAAATTAGACGACTTCATACGGGAGTGGAAATTAGAGCCCCCGGATGTTATTAAAATAGATGTGCAGGGAGGAGAGTATGATGTTCTTTGTGGGGCCTATCAAACCCTGGTAAAATGCCGGCCTGTCTTAATTGTGGAAGTACATACAACATTGTTGAAGTACTTCGGTCATAGTTTTGAAGAACTGAAAAATTTTCTAACCGGCCTGGATTACACCTATGAAGTTTTGAAACACAGGGGTAAAGAGCAGCATCTATTGGCAACACTCAATAACCGCGCCACAGTTGATTTTAAAAGCTGAATCATTGATATTGAAACCTGAACTGTTGAGCTCTTTTTTCCGTTGGGAATCGTTTGATAGGGCAAGTGGCAAGTGGCAATGAGTTCTTAACAGTTAGGGAGGATTTCTTAGATTTGGGGTCAGGCCAAACTTTGCCTTCTTCCTTGTGACCAACGTCCAATTGTTCTTTAATGCCGTAGCCGCAATAATAGCATCGGGCAGCTTTATACTCATATTTCTCTTTTTTGCCGTAATTTTTGACGGGAACCTTAAATCCTCTTCCATTCATCTCTCATGTTTTGGATTTCCTTATCAATTTCCTTTACATCAAGATGCAATATACCCTCAAAATCATCGGGATTAAGCGTTTCTCTTTTTTTTTGTCGGTCCTCATCCGGGATTGGTAGAATTAATACTTCAACCTTTCTATTTCTTAACTCTTTCGGTATATCAATTACTTGCCCCAACCGGCTGCTTTCAACAATGGTTCGTACAAACTGCATACTCACCTCCTGCATCTTTTTTATGAGTTACGGTATAAGTATATTAAAGTTGACAAATTGGTTTAAAAGTATTAAATTAGAATTGAAGGACCCGGAACTTGACTTTTTATTCCTGGTAAAATAAAATTCTGGCAGGCCATTTAAAAGGAGGTAACTATGCTTAAAAAGCTAACTAAGAAAGGAAGTTCAAGGAAGAAAATCGCCCTCAAGGAAAGGATTGGCTCTTATTGTTGGGGCGCATGTCGATGGGAATGCGAAAACAGCCCCATTTCCAAGTCAAGCGCTTACGCCGATCTTAAAGTCTAAGAATTATCAAACTTCCTTTTAAGGTATTGAAACTCAAAAGGCGGGATTTCCGCATATAAAGCAGGAATCCCACCTTTCTATTTGCTTTGATCTCTGTTATCTCAATCCTGACTCAGGAGACAGGGTTAACCGCCCTTAAATTTGACATTTGGGGGGAATTCAGTTATAAAATGGTCTTTTATAAAACACCCTACTATTTAAATTTTTATGGAGGTTGTGATGAACATCATTGTGTGTGTGAAACAGGTTCCCGACACGGAAGCCGTATTAAGTGTCAAAGAGGGGAAAACCATTAATGAAGCCAACATCAAATGGATCATGTGTCCCTATGACGAATATGCCCTGGAGGAGGCGTTGAAATTAAAGGAAAAAATCGCCGGCTCAAAGGTAACCGTCATCTCCCTGGGCCCGGCGCGGGTGGAGAGTACACTGCGCACCGGCCTGGCCATGGGGGCCGAAGCTGCAGTCCACATCGAAGTGGACGAATTTATCGACCACAAAGTCTCCTCACTGGCCCTGGCCAAAGCCATCGAACAAGAGGAGGAGCGGGGCGTCATATTTATGGGCAAACAGGCCATTGACGACGACGCCTATCTGACCCACATTTACATCGCCGAACATCTAAAGATACCGGTGGCCACCAATGTCATCGTATTCCGGCACGAAGGGGACAGTGTTACCGTGGAACGGGAAATCGACGAGGGCGCCAGGGAGAAAATCGAAATGGGCATCCCCTGTGTGATCGGCGCCACCAAGGGGCTCAACGAACCCCGGTATCCCTCTTTGATGGGCATGATGAAAGCCAAGAAGATTCCCATCAAGAAATTGAGCCTGGCCGATCTGGGCATCGGTGATTCCACCCCCAAAATCTCGATCGAGAAATTGTACGCTCCGCCGGAAAAACCGCCGGGCAGGGTGCTGGAGGGTGAATTGGAAGAGTGCGTCAAGGAATTGGCCAGACTGTTAAAAGAGGAAGCCAAAGTATTATAGGAGGCAGCAATGGCAAATTTAGGCATTTATATCGAATTAAAAGACAACAACATTAAAAAATCGAATAGAGAAGCGTTGACCCTGGCCAGAAAAAGCGGCAATGATGTGCACGCCGTTATTTTCGCCAACGATCTCACCCCCTACCTGGAAGATCTCAAGGGCACTGCCAGAATCATCCAGGTAAAAGACGAAAACCTGACCTATCAACCGGATTTCTATGCCGCCACCATGGCCAAAATCATCAAGGATTTCAATTTAAACGATTTCCTGGGCATCTATACTGCCCAGGGCAAGGATCTATTCCCCCGCATTGCCGCCATGGTGAGCGCCAGCCTGATCAACGACTGCATCGACATCGACTTTGCCCAACATACGGTAACCAAACCGGTTTACGCCGGCAAACTGCTGCAAAATTTAAAGGTGGAGGATGACTTCAGGATGTTTACCATCCGCCCCAATGTTTTTCCCGTTGAAGCCGGGCAGCCGGATTCCCAACCGGAGATTGTGCCCGCAGATCTGGTAAAAGACGAGGAAAGAGTAAAGATCAAGGAGATCATCAAGAGTGGAACCAAAAAGATCGACCTGGTGGAGGCGGAAATCATCGTCTCCGGCGGCAGGGGCATGAAAGAGAGAGACAACTTCAAGATACTGGAAGAACTGGCGGCAGTACTCAATGCCGGCGTGGGTGCCTCCCGGGCGGCGGTGGATTCCGAATATGCCAGCCCGGACATGCAGGTGGGACAGACCGGTAAAGTGGTCAACCCCAAACTCTACATTGCCTGCGGTATCTCCGGCGCCATTCAGCACTTTGTGGGCATGAAAACATCAAAGATCATCGTAGCCATCAATAAAGATCCCGAGGCCCCGATCTTTAAAAAGGCCGATTACGGTATCGTGGCCGACCTGTTTAAGGCGGTTCCCCTGCTTACCGAGGAGCTCAAGAAGGTAATTTAGTGGTTTAAGAATAACAAAATTTGTTATTTGCATGAACAAATTTCTGTCCAGAATCGAAGGACATGACCATAAAACCCAGGATTGACATGGGTTGACTAAACTGGCATGAAGTTTGCTACTCTGTTTGGAGGAGGCAGTGTAGGCGAATACGAGTATACAGGAGACTTATGATGAAGGTTCAAAAGGATAAGGGATTCACATTGATAGAATTACTCATAGTCGTGGCCATTGTCGGTATTGTGGCGGCCATTGCCCTCCCCAACCTGCTGGTGGCGCTTCAGAAAAGTAAGCAGAAATCGACAATGGCGGATATGAGCAGCATCTGCAAAGCCGTTGAATCTTATATGGTGGATCACGGCATCGCTCCCAATTGTCCCGGTGTGGTAGCCAATCTGGACAATAAATGGTTCATCCCCTTCTATATCAAAAAAATTCCCCACATCGATGCCTGGGGAACCGCTATCCAGTATGAAGTCGATCGCGATCTGTACACCATCACCTCATACGGCAGAAACAGGGCACCCGGCCCTGATCCGGCGGATCCTTTTTTTACGGTCAAAATCGTCACCGACTTCGACTATGACCTTATGCTGTCAAACGGCACTTTTACCCAATGCCCCCGGAGTTTGATGAAGTAAAATTTTGGAATAATGGTGGGGATTACTGGCTTTCAAGATGGGATAAGAAGCGGTTTTGGCGGGCCCAACGTCTGAGGGTCTCAAAAGCCCAGTGGTAAGCAGCGTTAGCCGACCGCCCCGTCTCCACCGAGAGGCGATACCAATCGGAGGCCCGGTGGAGACGTCCCGATGATTCCTCCTTTAAGCCGATAAAATAGGCAATCTCACAGCGGCGATCCGCCGTATCCAGCCAGCCGAGTATCTCCTGCCGGGGTAAAAATCCCATTAAATAGCCGCCGATTTTATCATAATAGTAGACATTCTGCCTTGAATAATAGTCTTTTAATTCCAACCAGCGGGGATTTTTCTCTTCCGCAGCTTCCCCGGTTTTCAAAGCCGCTGCCGCCTGGAGGAGCCGCTTATAGCGTCTATCCTTGCTGCGTTTCAGGTTCATTGGCCACTGCCACAGCAGTTCATACTCTTCCAGTCCATATACCACTTCGGCAGCCATGGGCAATAAATAAGAGGGGGTTTTCTGCCGCAGCCAGGTTAAGGCAGCGGCATTGTCTTTCCATTCTGCCAGATACCGGTAAGCCGTCAGCAAAACCGGAAGATGCTCCTGCTTCGTAGATAAGAGTTCCTGCTGCAACTGAAAGGCCAATTGTGGGTTGCCGGACCTATATATTTTTGCCGGTATGGATTGCAGCAGACAATGGTCGATCTTTTGTTGAATTAAGCAAGAAAAAGCCTCCACCGCCTGTTGAGCCGATTTCTTTTCGAAGGCATGTAAAAATGCCGCTGCCATCTCATCTCGCCAATCAGACAGAGTGCATCGAAAAGGAAAGCTTTTTATGAGTTTTGCCGCCTGCCGGCACTTGCCATGATCCCAGTACAATTTCACCAGCAAGGTACGGGCGTCTACAGAGAGGGGATGGCTCTGCAGCAATTGCCGGGCCCACCTCTCCGCCTGTCTCTCCTCCCCTATCTTCGACAGAAGCAGGGACTTTATCTGCAATACCTGCGGATGATAACTGGCCTCCACACTCTCTAAAGCTTTCAAGCCCTGCCTGTACTGTTCATCAGAGTAATAAAGTTCCGCCAGTTTTTGACGGGCATCGATGTAATCCATCCAGCAGGTCTGTGAGTTTCCCGGATCTTCCAGCCATTCCAGGATAATCCGGCGGGCCTGTCTGAATTTACCGTTACTCTTTAAATAAGCGGAAAATTGATCGGCCACACCCCAATTTTCCGGTTCTTCCACCACCAATTTGTTGAATTCATATTGAATCAAAACGGATTTGACCT
The DNA here is from genome assembly GCA_965603365.1 of uncultured bacterium. Lineage (GTDB taxonomy): Bacteria > Acidobacteriota > Aminicenantia > UBA2199 > UBA2199 > JAHELQ01. The sequence goes on along the minus strand of CBFDCR010000024.1, from coordinate 43,679 downwards.
CATCAAACCCGGCTAAGGCATTCACTATTTCACTCCTGGTATGGGTATTCAAATCAGGTTGATGCAGTAACGCCATCAATCTTTCTGGATCTCCGTTTAAGGTGGCATACCATGACTGCAAGCGGGGAAACTGGCGCAAGGATGGGGAAGCCGTGCCGGACAGAAGGCGCTCCATGTATTTCAGATCATACAGGTGATGCCGGGCAATCCCGGCCATAACACACCGGTGACTCAAGCGGGAATCCAGGATTTTTGCCAGGTTCCGGGCCGCGACCGGCAGCAGTGGGCTATCGTCGGCTAAATGGCGGCTGATTTCGTCGAAGGTTCTAACCAATAACGTTCCCCCCAATCGACCGGCGCGGTTGAGGTGCCGAAGCAAAAGATTCACATCCACACCCCTCTGCCGTACAACAACCAGATGGGAATACCAGGTCAAAAACTCCCGGGTTAAGGCAGAATCGGATTTTCCCATGGCCTCCAGGAAAAAAGTCGCCGCGTCCGTGGATTCCAATTGATCCAATACATGTATGCCCAGGGTATAGAGTGCCGAATAAAAATAGCCGTCCATAAAAAGCCCTCGAATCATCGGCTGGCCAAACAGGCCGCCGTCATCCCCGCTGCTTTTAAACGCTGCGATCCTGAGGATCGAGTTGGAGAGGGTGCTGTTCATAAAACATCGTTCCAGGGCAAATCCACTCTTCATGATCGGCAGCAGAGCCGCCTCTTCGTTCTTGAAAAAGCGCTGCCAGAGCCGCCGCCACCCGGAGACATCCCCCTTCTCCGCAAACCGCAGCAGCCATAAATAACGGGCCAGGGGGCCGCCGTCGGTTTCTGCCAACATTTTAAGATCCTGATTTTGCCGCCCGAAAAACAGTGAAAAGGCATCGTCTTGGGGCAATTTTCCCACTACCTTCTCACAATGAGCCCGGTATCCCATGGCATAGGCTGTCAAAGCCTCCTCGCCATCCAGGTTATAGGGCGTCACCACCCGGGTTAAAGCCAGGAATGTCAGGCTGCGGGCCAGCAGCCGATCGCTCAAATCCACTCGATCAAAGACTTGCAGGCAGAGAAGTGTCAGGGCTTTTAGTCCCAATTTTAATAACTCCGGATGTCGGCTGCCTCCGGCCCACCTGTCATCCAACTCCCCTAACAGGGCGAATAGGTAGGGGGGAAAAAACTTTTGCAGTTGCCGCTGGCAGCCACTTAGATCCACCGTACGTTCTACCGCCAACAACTTGAGGGGGTAGCGTTGATTCAACGTTTGAGCCCGTTTCAGGAGAATATGGAAAAAATCGCCAAACCCGGGAAATTCCGGCACACTTCCCAGATTCTCTTCATCCAGATAAACATGCCACTGCTTGTTTTTAAATATTGTCTCGACTTTTGCCGGGTTTTGCCCGAATAATCTATTCAACTCTTTCAAGGCCAGCCCAAAACGGCGGTCCGGCCCGAGCCGGTAACTCTTTTCCAGATAGGCAGGCAGTTCTGTGGGCGGCACCTCATTGCTTGAAGAAACGGATTCTTTGCTTTGACACCCAACCAGGATTAATAAACCCAAAAGTAAACAGCCAAATGACAGCTTGATCATTTTTCCCATCAAGGCCATTATAACCGACGGTAAACTTTGATGCAAATCTCATTTTTTCAATTGATCAATTTCCCTCTTTGTGATATAAATAACCCGAGTTGGAAAACGAAAAGAAAAGAGTTCTCTTTGTTTGCAATTTGAATATGATGCGCAGCCCCACCGCCGAAGATATATTCAAAATATACCCCCAGTTGGAGGTGAAATCGGCCGGCATCTATGAAGAGGCGGTAATTCCCGTCAATCGCGAACTGATCGATTGGGCGGATATCATCTTTGTCATGGAAAAACAGCAGCAAGATCTCATTCACCGCCAATTCAAAGACATCTCCGCCCCAAAAAACATCATCTGCCTCTACATTGCCGACGAATACGACTACATGGACCCGGAACTGGTCCACCTACTCAAACAACGGGTCCACCCCCACCTCAATATTTAACGGCCTCGCCATTTGCCCACGCCCATGGGCGTCATCTGTCGCCTAATGTCATTTACCAATATTCAAAAAGTTTATCAAAATCGAAGTCAAAACTGCATTTTTCGATATCAAAGGTCATTTTACCTTTTGTGTAGGCTCCTATCTTTTGATATTTTTTATCGATTAATCCAAACACCTCCACACTGGAGCTCTCCGGGTCTACGATGCAATAATACTTCACCCCCTCATTTTCATAGAGGGCAAACTTTATAAAACGATCCTTCCGGGTGGAGGATGGAGAGAGGATTTCAAAGACCAGGACAGGGGTTTCAGTCAACTTCTCGCCACCGATATCCTTTCCACAAATCACCAGGTTGTCGGGCTGCACCACCGTGTCTTCGTCAATCTGCCAATCCACCGGCAAGTAGGCTTTACAATACCGGCAATCTTCCAATGCCTGAACCAATTGTACGGCAATATTCTGACACAGTTCCTGATGCCTCAGGGCAGGCATGGGCACCATGGCGTAGGGAATCCCTTTAATCAACTCCCACCTGCCTTCCCACTGTACATAATCTTCATAGGTGTAATGGGGCAAATCTTCTTCTGTCAACGCCGCAAGTCCCATATTCTTAACTCCTTCACCACTCATATGCGACAAATCGCCCTTCCTGTCAACCCTCTATTTCTACTTTCCCCATGCTGGATTATCTTTGAATATCCCAAACCACTCCCACGGGGTATCCATGTAGAGACTTCCGGATTTCGGCTCTGTGGACACATCCAATTGAACAATCTCACTCCGCCTGATAATGGAAGTAATCGTTTCACGAGCCTTCTTAAGGGCCTCATGTCGAGTTCTGGCTTCAATAGTACAGTCAGGCAGAGCAGGTAGGGTACATTTTTAAATAACATAAAATGTCCTTCATGCCTATAAATATAGTCATTCTTCTTAACAACAAAGTCTTTATTTCCACAAAAATTACACTTTTTCATAACTATTACCCCCTACTATCTCCATGCTCGGAATAATAGTACTCATTATCTAAAATGCACTTTTTGATCCATTCAATTTCCACAGCCATATTAAACTACAAATTCAGACCAGTTTCAAGTCCTTGCCTGGAAAATATTGAGTTATTAATAAAACTTGATGAGGATTTTTTGGTTGAGGGAGACGTTGAGGTATTGGGCGGCGGAGGCCCGGTTCATGGCGATCTCCAGGTTCTGGTGGCTGCCGGTCAGCATAAAAGGTTCATCGCCGCCCCGGGCATAGGTGTCGCAGTACTCGATAATGTCCATATCCTTGATTTTCACCCTGAATTTTTTAAACCGGCTGGTGGATAATATATAAAACAGGTAATCTTTGGGCACATTGGTGATACAATTGCCAAACCTGTCGATGTAAACGATGCGTCCCACAATGGAGTCGTCCAACTTGATGGGAAAATAGTGCTCATTTAAAACGAATTCCGAGGTCTCCCTGGCAAACTCGGCCGGATTCACACCCCTTAACAGATGCGCCGCCACCGGCGCCATTTTATCCCGGGCCTCAAAGGTAGAAGTACCCTCGACTAAAAAAAAGCGATTCTTAATAATCACCCAGACTTTCTTTTCATCTTTTTTTAATACCGGTGTCAATACCCCGTTATCCGGGGCTATAAAGTAATATCCCCCATGCTCTACCAGGAGAATTTTTCTATCGGTGCCCACTCCCGGATCCACCACCACCAAAAAAACCGTTCCATGAGGAAAATAACCGAAGTTTTTATCCGCCACAAAGGAGGCGGCAGCCACATTATAGGAGGGAATCTCGTTGGCCAGATCGACGATGTCAATCTCCGGGTCGATTTTCTTGACCACCCCCTTCATCACCCCTATAAAATGATCTTGCATACCGAAATCGGTGATAAAAGCCAGTATCTTCACGGGACTCTCCTATATGCTTCAATTTCCATTTTCTATATTTTATTAAGTATTGGAAATTCAGTCAAGTCTCGCGCAATTGCAAAAAAAATAATTGAAAAAAAGAAAGATTTGTTCTAAAATATAGAGCGGAAATATTCGTAAGAAAAAATAGAGAATATTTCTTTTAAATACACTTTTTAGGAGGACGATATGAGAGTCGTTTGGACATTTGTCATTCCCGTTATCTTAATCGCACTGGTATTAAATGTCGGTTGCAGCCAAAAAAATGTTGAACGAGAGGGATCAAAACAAATCACGGTAACCTTGAGCAACAATGGCCCGGCAGCCGTCAATCTCTATCTGGAAGGTGAATCTGCCAATAATAACACACTCGTACAGCCTGGAGCGAGCCGTACCAGCGTATTTTTAGCCACTCAGGTTGGTCACAACGTATCCATTTATGCAAAATTCGGGATCCAACAACCGGCGTTGGCTATCTGCAGAGTGAGCCAGACTTCCTGGGACAGCCAACAGGCGGTGGTGGACTGGGACGGTCAAAATCTCACCTGCACTACCTGGTAAGACTCTTTTTTTTCCAGATTTTCCCCAATCCCCAACCGGAGAGTACAGCCAGGAGCGAAGTGATGGCAGCCGGCAGGATATTGCCGTACAGCCAGAACCCGAAAGCAAAGAGTACATTATAGATTAAAACCAGGCCGAGGAATACCTTGATTAATCCTCGAGGAAGCGCCCATTCTTGTTCTAAATTTTCTTCTACCGGTTCGCCGGATCGCCTCGCCTGTTCTAAAACCTTTTTCCAGCCCGGCCCTCCGGGACGAATTTTGCGGTAAAACGCCATCAGCCTGCCTTGATCGGTGGGTCTGGTCAACAGGGTGACCGTGACCCAGCCGATGGTGGTGATTAAAACCCCGATGGTCAGCCGCTGCCATTCAATCAATTCGGGCCAGCCCAGCCGGGTATGAACAAACTCGAAATAGATTGCCACCAGGAAAGAGATCGCCATGGCCGCAATCTCACTGGCGGCATTGATTCGCCACCAGAACCAGCGCAGCAAAAACAGCAGGCCGGTGCCGGCACCGATTTGCAGCAGGATGTGAAAGGCCTGAAGGGCATTGCTCAAAAGCAGGGCCACCACGGCGGCCATGGCCATCAACATGACGATCGAAAGCCGCCCCACCAGAACCAACTGCTTCTCGGAGGGATTTCGATGGATAAATCGTTTGTAAAAATCGTTGACAATATAAGAACCTCCCCAGTTAAGATGGGTAGAAATAGTGGACATAAAAGCGGCAATCAGCGAGGCAATCACAATACCCATCAATCCCCGGGGCAGGAAGGTCAACATGGCCGGATAGGCCAGGTCATGCCGGACAATATCGGCAGAAACATGGGGAAAAGCGGCTTTCAGGGAGGCCAAATCGGGAAAAATCACCAGGGAGGCCAGGGCCACAATGATCCAGGGCCAGGGCCTGAATGCATAGTGGGCAATATTGAAGAGAAAGGTGGCGCCAACGGCATGCTTTTCGTTTCGGGCAGCCAGCATCCTCTGGGCAATATAGCCGCCGCCCCCAGGCTCGGAGCCGGGATACCAGACGCTCCACCACTGCACCGCCAACGGAATGATGAAAACGGTCATCAATAAAGAGGTATCGGAAAAATCGGGCAGAAGCGAAAGCCTCGTTCGCACCGCTTCGTGGGAAAATAAATTGCCCAGGCTGCCGATCTGGGGAAGTTTCACCGCTACATAGGCTGCGGCCACCGCCCCGAACATGGCAAAGACAAACTGGATAAAATCGGTGATGAGCACCCCTCTCAGACCACCCAGCATGGTATAGACGACCACAATCACCGAGGAGATGAGAATGGTTTTCAGCGGAGAAAATCCTAAGATCACCCCGCCAATTTTAACGGCTGCTAAGGTTACGGTGGCCATGATTATCACGTTGAAAAAGACCCCCAGGTACAGTGCCCGAAAGCCCCTCAGGAAGGCGGCGGACCGGCCGCTGTAGCGGAGTTCATAAAATTCGATATCGGTAAGCACCCCGGAGCGGCGCCACAGGCCGGCATAAATGAACACCGTGACCAAACCGGTGATCAAGAAGGACCACCACAACCAGTTTCCCGCCACCCCGTGCTGGCGCACCAGGTCGGTCACCAGGTTGGGAGTATCGGCCGAAAAAGTGGTGGCCACCATCGATACCCCCAACAGCCACCAGGGCATGTTGCGCCCGGAAACGAAAAACTCCACTGCACTGGAGCTGGCCCGTTTGGTCACACTGACACCCACCACCAAAGATATGACAAAGAATCCTATAATAGATAACCAATCCAATGTGTCTACCAATACCAATTCTCTATCTCCTTAAAAGTCATCTGTCAACTTGACAACCAGACCTCCGGCCTGGGCCTGATGTTCTTGCCGGCCTTAATATACGCTATTTTCCCGCTTTTTTCAAGGTCGTAAACATGTTCAATGGAATATTGATACCCAGGGCATGAAACCGGGAGGAAATGCAAAATTAAACCATAAAACGAACAAATGACGAACATCCTTAGGTATCAACTTCATTAAGAAGAAAATCTGTCTGTCGCCTATTCCTACCCGTAGGAAGGGGTCCAAACTGCGTCCGGACGGGTCAAAGTCCCCTCCGAATGGCTCCAGGTTGCGTCCGAAAGGGAAAAAAGCTCAGGTTCAGGAAGAAATGAGGCATCAAGCAATCGTTTCAGCAGGATATAGGCGTTCCAGATCTTGCCCCTGACGAACCCGGGCGGCCAGCCGGCTGCGCTGCGCCTCATCCTCGTACAGGCGAAGCTGCTTTTGCCGCAGTTCGATGTGTTGGCCCGGCAGGCCAGGGATTCTGGATAAATCTGGATCTTGAGCACCGAGCCGGTGTCTACGGTATAGGTCTCTTTACCCTGTATCATTCTGTCACCTCCTTTCCGGTTTTCCCTCTACACCCGGCAATAAGGGTGCCAACACCGGCAAAGTGGGGGGCCTCAAACAAAACGAACCGGCCAGACCGGCCCCTGATCTCCCATCAACAGGGCCTTTGACACCTGCCCCCAAAAAATCCATTTCCCCAAACCCAACAGATCTACCCCCAACCCCTCCCCAGGTATCAAATTCGCTACCTGTGTATCCAATCCGTAACCATACACAAATTTTTTCAGGCCGGAGTGATGGAATATCGGAGTAATGGAATAATGGAAAAATAAAGCAACAGACAAAAAAGTTTAAGTTCAAGCTCAGGTCAAAGAAAAAAACCGTACTGCTCTAAACCTCTTAGCTCCCCTGAACTTGAACCCGAACCTGAACCCAATACCGTCTGTTTATTCCTGTACTGCCAGTTCGTCAATCTCTTCTCTGGAAAGTCCGGTAGATTCTGCGATAATGTTTAAATCAATGCCCCTCTTTATCAACCTTTTGGCAATCTCGATATTTCTCTCTTGCGCACCCTTTTTCAACCCGGTTTCAATACCTTTTTCAATGCCTTGTTCTACCCATCTTTGTGCTAATGTCGGCATAATGTCACCTCCATCAATGTGACTCTTTTCTAACATCTTTTCCAATCTTTCGGGAGATATGTCTTCTCCCTCACTCAACAAAAATCCGCTTAAGGAAGTGGTCATGCGCATTGTCGATCTTGTCCATGGCCATATTAATAATAGGACGATTTGCCGGAATTGTCACCCGGCCGGGCGGATGCGGCCCGGCCGATTTTACGCCCCATTGCCGAAAATACCCCATCGCTGCCAAAAATACCCCGGCGATGCCGAAAATACCCCGTCACCGGGGTTTAAACCCCGCCTCTGCGAAAAAACTCGAAACGTTTCAAAAAAAAGTCTCAATGCTGCCAAAAATCCGGCGGCGATGAGCAAAAATATCGCAGCGCTGCCAAAATTACCCCAGCGTTTCAACAAAAAGGCTCAACACTGCCAAAAATTCCGCAGCGTTTCAAGATAGAAGCCCGTCTTTGCCAGAAAACTCGAAACATCGCGATAAAAACCCCAACAATTGGCCAAAGGTTTTACATATTTCCCTGTTTGAATCAACCCTTGACAACCTGTCTTCCAGGGTTTTTATGGAGTTCAGATTTTTCTGAACCTTTTGGGATTTGTAGGCGCCGTAATAAAGTTCACTTAGGAGATCGCAATCTGGCTGAGGCCCACCTGTATGGCCTTCTGCTCGATGTTTTGATTTCCATTCAACCAATACACACAGATATTGGTGTCGAGTAGATATTTCATAGTGTTAGCTTGCGGTTGCCAAAGCCGGTTCTATGGGAGTGAATATCGTCGATGATTTCATCAGGGCTTCTCTCATCTTCCCACAATCCACACAGCCCACTGGCGTTTAACTTTTCTTCCTCTACACCGTTTCAGCGCAGGCATCCTCTTTCTCTCCTCCTTCCAGGGGAAACACAAGTATCTCTACCCTTTTCTTCCTGAACGCCTCTGGCAATTCTATAACGATTCGGTCTGAATCTATATCCCTAATTTCCCTGATAACTGCCATTGTTTTCTCCAGGTCTAAGCATATTATGATTTCTCCCATTTGTCAACTTTGGGTCGAGGTTTTGGCCCGTATTTCTTACTCTGAAATAGACAAATACCCCAAAACCCTCTCCCAGAGGCGCGATTTACCTGCTCCGAACAGCGATAGACCCGCTCAGAACTGCGGTAGGGCAGTTCAAAGCTGCGCTATAACAGTTATCAACGGTGCGCCAAAACGACAATTTAGCAATGACTCCCTGGATTCAGATCTGGGGGAATAGTTCCATGTCCGGCTATTGGTTCCTGTCAGTTTAACGTTTTGTCGCACCGCCCCCTTTTTTCTAGTGGTGCGGGCGAGGCTTGGACTCTGACCTATCGCCGGAGGGGTTGAAAAAATGTCTGCTGGACGTGTTTTTGTTTGACTTTTACATCGGCTTTGAAATATCATAGTATGTGCTTTTTAAAATTGTAAATCAATGAAACAAAGGGAAAATAGATGTATTATTTTGAAGAGTTAGGCGAATTTTACAGGCAAAAGGTGGACTATCTCTTGGTGGGGGGAATGGCTGTAAATCTTTATGGTATTCCCAGGGTGACCCAGGACATCGATATTCTCATCTCATTTGAGAGAAAGAATGTTGAGAAATTGGTAGAAATATTAAAAAGGTTGGATTATGTGCCGCGGGTTCCGGTTGACCCGATGCAGCTTGCAGATGCCAGGACAAGAAAAACCTGGATAAAAGAAAAACACATGAGGGTGTTTAGCCTGTATCATAAACATAATAATTTCAGAGTATTGGATATTATGATTTCAACGCCGGTTTCTTATGAAACGGCAAAACCCAATCGCACATCGGTTGATGTTAAAGATATCAAAATACATCTCATTGGAATCGATGATCTGATCAAAATGAAAGAGGTTGCCGGGCGAAAACAAGATGTTAGCGATATTGAAGCCATTCAAAAATTAAAAAAATTCACCGGGACTTAGAATTATGATATAATAATACCATAAATAACGATAGAACAAGTGACAGATATGAGTGAAGAAAAAAGCGATGAACTGAAAGGGTTTTCTTACAGCCTTGAAGATGAAAAGATACTGTCCTATATGAAACTTACTACGGAGGAAAAGCTCCAATGGCTGGAGGATATTAACCGGTTTACCTTTTTTGTATTAAATGACCGGCAAAAAGAATTTAGAGAACAACTCCGAAGCGGTAAAATTTAAATTCTTCGTTTATCAACAATCCCCGCGCCTTAACGCCAGTGTTCCGTTTGATCGTCACCGATGGTGACGCTATCCGGCGGCGGATTGGGGCGGCCGGAGATCGAGCGGGTCATCCTCAGTTGCCAGCTCGGGAAGCCCGGGGGGATGATCAATAATGTACGGTCGTTGGCATGGTTAACGGTTATTTTGCCTTCGGACAGGAATTCGAAGTCGAGCCATGACGGCAGGTTGACCACACTCCGATTCTTTAAATGCCCGGGCCCGCTCACAATGGAGATGTGCAGGTAGTCCTCTTCAATATCGGCTCTAAGGGGAACCGTAATGGAATTGTTGTAACTGATCATATGGGCGCTGCGGCTGGCGTGGTGGTAGACGTTCATGTCTCTTTTTTCCAGTATGAGTCTGTTTTCAACCGAAATATTGATGACTTTCACCATTTGTTCACTTCCTGTAGTTATATTTCATTCACGATATGTATGAACTCCGAAACCCTGGTACACTGTGCCCCCTTGCCGTTGCCGTCGAAGTCGGGGTAAACGACCGATAGCCACCCTTTATCCGTCCATCTGAAGTCCCTATTAAAACCCCGCACCACCATGCCGACGACCTCGTGGGTGTCGCCGTCGAATACAGGCGATCCGCTGTTGCCCATATAGATGTCCAGGCCGGCGGCAAAATAGGCTTCCTGGCTGCTTTCCAGCACGCGGGCCCCGGCGGCAAACTTCAACGGCAGCCCCGCCGGGTGACCGATCACATAGACCGGTTGATCGCAGCAAACCTTCCTCTCCGACAACCGGGCCACCCCCTGGCCCGCCACCTTACGGTCCAGCCTCAGCAGTGCCCAATCGGACTGGTCTCCCCGGCAGCGGTACACCTGGCGAATCATGTCGACTCCCCGGTAGATGTTTTCAGACGGCACCCGGATGACCGGGGTAAAGGCATCCGCCATTCTATAGCCAAAGATAAAGCGGAGGTCTGTTACATTATTGTCATTGGCACAATGACCGGCCGTGGCAATGACGTCTTCTTTGACCAGGAAGCCGGAGCACAGCCGTCCGGCCGCGATGGGCTGTTGATGAAAGGGTTCATAGTCGGACAGGTTAAAGGTCTTTCCGTAATTCTTGACCTTCAGGGCTGCAAACCCACTCTTTTCAGGGGTCAAATAGTCTCTCCGGCAAATAGCGGCCACACAACCGGCATTCTGCCTGATCTGTTCACTCGGGATCTCGTAAAAATCCAGTCGGTCATCTTCGTCATATATGGCCCTGGTGGCGTTTAATTCCCGGGTTTTGAGTACGAGTATTTTTACCAGTTCCTCCGTGCTGATATAGCTGAGCGCCTGGTTGGGGGCAGGGGCTGTGTAATACAGCCCCTTAATCCGTGCCATTATGTCATGCCGCTCCGGGGTGCCCTCTCGATCATTGAATTCAAAACGCTCCTCTTCGGTAACCCGGGCACCCCTGGCGATGAGCTCCCGGTCCAGTTCCTGGACGGTAAATTCAACCGCTGACTCTCTTTGACATGCCATCCTACCATCCTTACAGGTTCACTTTCCCCTCTCCCGTATCCTGTCTCCTGTTTCAAGGCCCACTGATACCGATCGTTACATTCACGGTGGTGGGTACATCCGGGGGCAGATCATTGGGCAGGATCTTCAATGTCCAGTTGGAATCGGTCCTGGAACACCCCACCGACAAATCGACATCTGATCTCTTCTGGAAAGAGTGATTTTTGGTGTCCGCCCCATCTGGCGCCTTGACAACCAGCGATACCTCCGTGCCCCCCAGATAGATTTTCTCTTCATCTCCACTGGCAATCGTAACCTCGTAATCATTGCTGCCGTCCGGAAGTTTACGAATGACCCGGATGCCATCGGTCAACGCATTTTTGACATAAACATCGGCCTGCTCTGCCATTTTTTTCCTCCTATAAATTTAATTTGTTGTCCAAACACTCTACCCCCATTATATTGATCCCCTCACCCCCCGGCAATCAAAATAGTCCCCAAACCTTTCAAAATAGTCTATGACGATTTAATATAGTATATTCGTGTGTTTAATCAGGGTACTGCCTGTGCCCCCTGTTTCATCATCTCTGCCATGGTACCGGTGTAATCGCTTTCGATCTTGATGTAGGTCCCATCCCGGGCCGGGGTGATGCTGAATATGAAGATCCGCCTCTGGCTCAAGATGGGTACTTCCCGGGTATAACGCTCGATCAGGGGATGGAGGTGGGTGGGCACTGATTCCGGTGTGGGCGCGGCCATCCCCAGGCAGAGCCGTTCGACTGCGGCGGATTCCCAGTTGAAGGTGGGGTAGATGGTGACGGCATTGGAGCAATATTTTAGTATTTCCTGGTTGGGGACCTCTAAATCAAGATCCCCGACCATCTCCCCAATCCCGGCGGGGGGAAATCGTCCCGGCTCTTTCACCATGAAGTAGATGTTGGTGCTTCGATGCCGGTAATCCAGGGCAAAGAGGCTCATGATGTCGAGTCCGTGGCGGGAAAAATAGCCGGCGTGATTCCGGACGCTTTCGGGCAGCCAAGATAGTTCGTAGGCCCGTTCGATGGGCTGCGGCGGCCGGATAAATACCCAGATTTTGGCCAGCCCGTAACCGACCTCCATGTCCACGCCATATCCGAGAATATCGTACCTGGAGCGAATTTCCGGGAGTAACGCCTCAATGGGATCCCCTTTGGGGGTAATAAAGCCTTCTGCTAAGGCGATGGCATAGGGGTCATGGGGAACCTGCAGTTCCACATACCGCACCGACAATCCCCGCTTCCCCTCTGGCCTGGTGCTGGTCACAAAGGTGACGGCGGAACCGGCAAAAAAATCTCCGTAAGCCTGCACCACACTGCGGATGACATCCCGGTCGTAGTGAACCTCCGCCAATTCGGCGGCCTTTATGATGTCATCCTTCATCTGTCCCAGGTCTGTTTGGTGTCTAAACATTTTCTCCATTTGTTCCTTACCTCCACTGTTAAAAGTCTCTATCATAGGTTTTCAAAAAAATCAACGATGCCGGTGGTCATCTTCATGCCAGCAGTAGGAAAAGGAGGCAAAGAAGTCGCCGGTTTCGCATTCCGCATGCACCCGGCAGCCGCCGCCGCACAGGGCCAGATGATGGCAGGAAGCGCATTTTCCGGTGCGTTTCCGGTCACGGATATCCTTGAACAACTGCGAGTTCATGACATTTTCAAAACTTCCCGTCAACACATTGCCCATGGTCAGGGTAGAAGGGTAATCGCAGGGAAATACATCCCCATTGATGTCGATGCCGGATATCGTTCGGCAGGCCTGGCAGCCGACGCCCCATTCGAGGGCAGTCAACTCGGTGTCGTTGTGCGGCTGCTCCATGAAGGGCGCCATATCGTACACCGAAAAGATCGGCAGCGTACCCGCCTTTCCCTGCCTGATTTTATCCACCGCCAACCGGTATTTAAAATCGTAAAACCGTTTGTAATCGTCTTTTGACAGGCCGATCTCATCCCAGTTTTCGGCGGCATTTTTCTGCTTGATGACCGCCCTGAAATAAGGCACTGCCCCCCACTCTTCAAGCTGGGCCTTGATAATATCCAGTTCATCGATGTTCTGTTTCATCACCGTGGTGGTAACGATAACCAGGAAACCGTATTTGAGGGCATTTTTAATGGCTCTTTCGGCCGATTCAAAGGCACCGTCTACCCCCCGGATCCGGGCGGCTTTTTGGGGATCCAGGCTGTCTAAACTCACAAATACATGGCTCATTTTGTGATCCCGGCAGTATCGGGCCAGATCTTCGTCAAACAATATGCCGTTGGTGGAGATGGCATGGAAATATTCCCGATCTCCGCAGTATTTGATGAGTTCCCGGATATCCCGGCGGCAGGTGGCTTCACCGCCAAACCAGATATAAACCCCCCGGCGGTCCTGCTTTCGCAGGGAGCCTTCCAGATTTTCGATAATATCCATCCATTGTTGGGTAGAGAGTTCGGGGCGGTGGTATTTTGAATCCGCGGCACAGTGCAGGCATTTCTGGTTGCAGCGGTCGGTTAAATACAGGGTAAACCAGTAATTGCCGGGGTGAAAGGCCTTCTGGAATTGTTCCCAGGAAAGTTTGTACTGATCTCTAATTTCTTTTAGTTTGATGTACCTCTGGACATCGACCCCCAGACCCTTCAGATTCTCGCTGCTCTCGGCCTTGAATGGTTCCGGTGTAATATCGAACAACGCGGTAATAAGGTCGGCTTCGTTGACATAGGAAGCGTTCCGTTCCAGGCATTTCTTTTCGGCTGTTTCCAGCAGAAGGGGTTTCACCATGGGCCGGAATGTCTCCGGAATCTGGGCGGTGATCTTTTCATACAGTGCATAAACATTCGATTCCCACTCCATTTTTTTACTCCTTATATGGAATATACCCTACCATGATATTAAAATTTAAGGTTCCAGTCAAGGAAAAAGTTGGCGGCAGCCGCGGCGGCGGCCAGTATCATGACGACGTAATCCAGGGGCGTGAGAGCCAGCGGCTGGGGCCTGGGGCCCTTTTCAGGCCGGAACCCCCTGGTATACATGGCCAGGGAGACTTCATAGGCACGTTTCAACAGTAGAATGACGGTGGGAACCACCAGCGCCTGGATATTGCCGGGACGGATTTTATAGGCCCTTGCCCGCTGCGCGTCCATAACCTGTTTGAACTCTTTAATCAAGACCGGCACGAAGCGGATGGCGATGGTGAACATGAAGGCCAGCCCATAGGGAACTTTCATCACCATCAGGGTATTGATGAGTTCATCCTGGCCGGTGGTGGAGACAAAAATCAAGGCCGAAACCATTAAAATCCCCAGCCGAAAGAGGAATATGATGCCCTTCAGGCTGCCCAGCATCATGTCCCGGTAGATGAGCCAGAAGAGGGGGATGAAGAGGGGGAGGATGAACAGCAGCCTTTTGTTGACAATCGGTATGCCCAGAAATTCGCGCAGAAGCTTTTTCCGCTGCCAAAAGGCGACAATCCCCAATAAAATGAAGACAGCGGTCACCACCATATCGCCGGCAGAAAACACCAGCAGGCTGAGGCAAACCAGCATCAATAATTTTGTCAACGGATTCAACTGTTCCATGCTGTCATGCTGCCGTCGTATTGAATCGAGCCCTCTTGTAGTACCACTGCCCTGGTACAGAATGCCGAGACCAATTGCATATCGTGGGACAGGACAATGACCGTGTGTCCCTGGCGGTTGAGATTGGCGGCGATCTGCATGAGTTGACCGGCCTTTGACATGTCCAATCCGGCACTCGGCTCATCCAGTACAATGATAGGGGGATTCATGGCCAGGACCGAGGCAATGGCCACACACCGTTTCTGCCCGGCACTCAGGGTGTGGGGGTCCGCTTGCCGATACTCTTCCAGTCCCATCGCCTCTATGGCCCCGGAGACCCGTTTCTCAATTTCCTGCCGATCCAGCCCCAGGTTTGCCGGTCCAAAGGCGATTTCGTCGGCGACTGTTTGTTCAAACAATTGGTAATCGGGGTTCTGGAACGCATAGCCCACCTTTTCGGGGGTGGGTGCCCCGTCCAGAATGTTTACCCTGCCCCTGGAGGGTTTGAGGAGGGCATTCAGGTGCCTGGCCAGGGTGGTCTTGCCGGAACCATTGGCACCCAGTATGGCCGTAAATTCCCCCTCATAAATGGTTAGATCGATGTCCTTCAGTGCCATATTCCCTTTCGGGTAAGTGAAGCTGAGGGATATTAATTCCACCGCCAGCCTGGCCCTGCTGCTGATGACGGTCGGCACCGGCGCCCGGGGCAAGCCGGCCTGATATTTCGTCAACACTCCCCTATCTCCGTCTGCCGTGATTTTTCCATCTTCCATGACCATGATCCGGCGGGCATACCTGGCGACCAAAGGGAGGTTGTGCTCAAACAGGATAATGGAGGTACCGCGGCGGTTCAGTTGATCTAACAGCCCCATTATCTCTTCTTTTCCCGCCGGGTCCAGGTGGGCGGTGGGTTCGTCTAGAATCAGGATATCCGGCTGCAGGCTTAATACCGAGGCAATGGCCACTCGCTGCTGCTGACCGGTGGAAATGGCGTTGGGCGAACTCGCCAGCAGGGCATCAATGCCCATCTGCTGCGAGACCTCTTTTAGCCGGCGGCCGATCTCCTCCGCCGGGCAGCCCAGGTTCCTGGGGCCGAAGGTGATCTCGCTGGCAGCGGTGAGGGAGAACAGTTGGGATTCCGGGTTTTGAAACAGGATGCCGATGCTGCCTTCGATCCTGACTGTCCCGGAGAAATCGCCCCCCAGCTTTTGGGGGATTAACCGGGCCATTACCAGGCCGAGGCTGGACTTTCCACAGCCGGTGGGGCCGACAATGGCCACAAATTCACCCGGCCTGATGCGGCAGGAGATGCCCGACAGGCTGGGGCGGATTGAGTCCGGGTATGTATACGATACCTGTTGGAGTTCGATGGCAGCGGGATTCCGTCTGCCCTTTATTCGCGCCATGCCCCTATCATTTTGACGGCCCGGCTGTGTCGAATCCTGCGGTACACCGCCGCCGCCAGCACACCGCCGATGGCCTCTACGACCATGTCTACCACCGTCAGCGCGAGTATTAACCCCTCCATGAGCTGTATGGATAATGGCGAGCGAAATAGGAAGAAGACAGTGAGGGTCATGGCCGGCATCATGATCATACCATTGACAGTGCCGTACAGCAGGCCCCGAAGCGTATACCGCCATCGCTTCGATAGGCTGAGCGCGGCATCGGTGGCCAGGCCCGACACCAGGGCGATGGGAATCTTGTGCAGCCCCGGCACCCCTCCCCAGATGGGGGTGAAAGTGGCCAGGATCGAGAAGACGACCAGGCTCAAGGTGATAGTTCCAAACTTATCCACGATAAATCTACACAAGACGTAGTTCATGGCTACCATGAAGAGCATGGGCAGAGGGGGAATGTGGAGCGCATCGAATACCGGCTCCAGCACAATAAAGATCACAAAATTCAACGCCCCGGTTAAGGCAATCACCACCAACTGGGGAACAGTAAACTTTTTCATGAAAAAATACCCCTTCAAAAAGAGTATTTTATAAAAAAAGCACTTCTTTTGCAAGCGGGATCGTATTGTTGACGGGCGTGGGAGAATGTGATAGAATAAGCTACAATTCAATAATTTGAAAATAGTTTTTTTTATATATTAGAAATAGTGCGGAATGAGCGTTCGGCAGCCAATAATTAAAAGTACTTTTTTATTAACGTGAGAAAACATAATGGATATCGATAACCCCGAACTGTTCAGAAGATTGCGGGAACACGGCCTGCGGTCTACCGAAGCCCGGCGCCTGGTACTGGCGCTGCTTTCCGAGGAAAACGGTCACCCCAGTACGGATGGAATTATAAAAGCCCTCCGGGAAAGAGGCTTCCCGGTGAGCATCGCTACTCTTTACCAGAACCTGGATAAACTGGTAGAAGCAGCTCTTCTTATCCGTATCAAAGGTCCTGACGGACTGATGCGCTTCGACGCCAACCTGGCTCCCCACCACCACCTGGTCTGCGATTCCTGCGGGAAAATGGTGGACGCAAAAATGAACCGGGAGTCCCTATTACAGGAAAGCCCGGTTGTCTTTCAATCCGGCATTTCCCTGACCGGTTGGCATATCGCTAACCTTAAGATTGAGTACCATGGCATCTGCCCCAATTGCCGTAAATAGCCCAAATCCCAACTTGTTAAAAAAATAAAAATTTTTACTTAACATTTCTCTCTTGACAATTCTTCCAGGGGGTCGTATAATAATTTCAATCCATAACCATTATGGAAATGGGCTGTGCTTAAAGAATTGGCTTAAGGAGGATAAAAATGGCAGATAAAAAAAAGATTATAACCACAAGTGCCGGCATGCCGGTGTCCGACGACTTGAATACCATGACGGCAGGCAAACAGGGGCCGGCCCTTATACAGGATATCCATCTCTTTGACAAACTGGCGCATTTCGATCGCGAACGGATCCCCGAGAGGGTGGTTCACGCTAAAGGAGCCGGTGCCTATGGATACTTCGAGGTCACCCATGACGTGACCCGGTACACGCGGGCCAAATTTCTTTCCCGGATAGGCAAACGGACTGAAGTTTTTGTTCGTTTTTCTACAGTGGGAGGCGAGAAGGGTTCTGCCGATGCCGAGCGGGATCCCCGCGGATTTGCGGTCAAGTTTTATACCGAAGAGGGCAACTACGATCTTGTGGGCAACAACACCCCGGTATTCTTTATCCGGGACCCGTTGAAGTTTCCCGATTTTATTCACACCCAGAAGCGAAACCCGGCAACGAATCTGAAAGACCCGGACATGTTCTGGGATTTTCTCTCCTTAACGCCTGAATCCATTCACCAGGTTACCGTTCTTTTTTCCGATAGGGGAACGCCTAAAAGTTACCGGCACATGAACGGGTATTCCGGGCATACCTTTATGTGGTATAACGCCAAAGGGGAATATGTTTGGGTCAAGATTCATTTCAAAACCCAGCAGGGCAGTCAAAACCTGACCCGTCAAGAGGCTGGGCGTCTGGCCGGGGAGGACCCGGACCATGCGACCCGGGATTTGTATAACAGCATCGCCCGGGATGATTACCCGTCCTGGAAGGTCTATGCCCAGGTAATGACGCCGGACCAGGTGGCGAAGTACCGGTATGATTCGTTTGACATTACCAAGGTATGGCCTCATGCCGATGCGCCGCTTCAGCCTTTCGGCGTCATGGTACTCAACCGTAACCCGGAAAACTATTTTGCCGAGGTAGAGCAGTCGGCGTTTTCACCGGGGAATTTTGTGCCTGGTATTGGTCCTTCACCGGACAAGATGCTGCAGGGCCGTCTCTTCAGTTATCACGACACCCACCGGCACCGCCTGGGGGCCAACTATCACCTGCTGCCGGTGAATGCCCCTAAAGCGGCCCCGGCGAATAACTACCAGCGGGACGGTTCCATGCGGGTCGATGCGAATGGCGGCGGCGCCCCCAATTACTGGCCCAACTCCTTTGGCGGCCCCGCTCCGGAGCCCGAAGCAGCCAGCCCGCCTGTAGACATCTCCGGGATGGCGGCCCGCCACTCGTATACGCTTACCGATGACGATTTTGTCCAGGCTGGAGAGCTTTATCGTAAAGTCATGACCGATATGGACAGGGATCATTTGATCGGTAATATCGTGGCCCACCTGGGCAATGCCCAGAAGCGTATCCAACGCCGTCAAACTGCGCTGTTCTACAAAGCCGACAAGGACTATGGACGGCGTGTGGCTGAAGGTCTCGGACTGGACGCCGAGAAAGTTAAAGCCCTGGCAGCCATGTCGCAAGAAGAACGGCTAAACGCAACCGGCGCGTAGCGCGGGAAGAGGGACAGGCAAAAAATTCTGCCTTACCACCTTAGAGGTCTCTTTGCCAACCGGCTTATTCATCTGTCTTTGTCCAGCTCTCCCCGAATGAGCGAACCTATTTTTTCGATGGTGTAGGGCTTCTGCAAAAAGGCCCCCACCCCCAGTTTCTGGGCTTCGATAATCCTCTGGGTCTTAGAAAATCCGCTGACAATTACGGCCTTTTGCCGGGGATGGTACTTCAAGATATGCCGGTAGGTCTCCAGGCCATCCATGCCGGGAGTCATGAGCATATCCAGCAGCACCAGCTCTGCCGATTCCCTCTTTAAATACTCTACCGCCTCTTCCCCACTGGAGAGCGACGTTACCCGGTAGCCCAATTTGTTCAGAATCGTCGAGGCGATCTTCCTCTGCTCCGCCACATCATCCACCACCAGGATGTGCTCTTTCCCCCTGTAGAGATCGATCGTCTGAAGACTCTCCTCTTTTCTGACCAGTCGACGGCTGACCGGGTAATAGAGCTTGAAAGTCGTGCCGACTCCCACCTCACTCTCCACATCGATGTAACCTCTGTGGTCCTTCACGGTGGCCCACACCACACTCATACCCAGGCCGGTGCCGCTCTGGCCCATGATCTTGGTGGTATAGAAGGGTTCAAGGATTCGGTTGATATTTTCGGCGGGAATACCCACGCCGTTATCCCGGACACTTAACAGCGCATACTCCCCCGGCTCGATATTTTCAAAGGCCTGGACCGGGTTCCGAATTGAGACATTTTCGGTACCGATGGTACACATTCCATCCCCCCGAATGGCTTCGGCGGCATTGGTCACCAGGTTCATCACCACCTTAAACAGATGAACCGCCGAGCCGATCATATTGGCTAGCGCCGCTGACAACTGCACCTTAAAATGCACCTGGGGGTGAGACATTTTGAGTACTTCATACTCCGGACTCACCAGGTACTCACCCACCACATCATTCAGATTGACCACATCGTGGATGCCGGAGGCCCCCTTTGCCAGCGTCAACAGATCCCGGACAATAGCCGCCGCCTTCTCACCGGTCTTTTTGATGGCCAGGATCGTCTTGCCCACCGGACTCTCCTTGGGAATGTCCATCAACAGGAGTTCCGGATAGTTGATGAGCCCGGAGAGGATATTGTTCAAATCATGGGCCACCCCACCGGCCAGGGTGCCGATGGCTTCCATCTTCCGCGCCTGTTCCAGTTGCCGCTCCAGTCGCCTTCGTTCGGTAACGTCCCGGAAAACGCCTTGATAGGCCACCACCTGGCCCTGGGTGTTTTTCACCGCGGTGGCCGTCACCACACCTGTAAACGCCTCTCCATTGGTCCTCCTGAGAACCAATTCCAGATCTTTTACATACCCCTTCTCCTCGATGTCCCGGCAAAAAGTCTCTCGATCCTGGGGTTCGCCAAAATGGCTTTCAAAAATATTGACTATAAAAATATCGTCTTTGGCTGCATAACCGAATAACTCCAGGCCGGCGGGATTAATATCAAACAACCTGCCTTCCGGGGAGATGAATACCGCGGCATCCCTGGAATCCCGAAAGAGCCTGGAATATCTTTCCTCGGCTGCCTTTAATAGATCGGACCGCTCCTTCACATGTCGCTCCAGCAGGGAAGAGCTTCGTTTGACGGAGAGGAAGCGGTGAATGCCGAAGAGAATGAAGCCGATCGCCACCATGATAATCATATAGAACCACCACTGCCGATAGAAGGGTCTGGCAATCTCGATGAGACTTGATTGCTTCACCGGGCTCCAGACGCCTAAATTATTCCGGGCCTTAATAGCGAAACGGTAGATTCCGGGAGGGATATTCTCATATCTAACCATCTGCCGGTAAGGATAATGCTCATCAGACCATTCTGTATCGAATCCCTCGAGTTTATGTTTAAAACGAATCGATTGTTCATCCAGAAAGGAGATGGCCCGAAAATGGAACACCGCGTTGTTCTCCTGGGGATTCAACTTCAGCGAATGGCTTCCGTTTAGAGGTATTTTCCTGCCGGCAGCCTCCAGGTATAGCAGCCGCAACCGGGGGGGAGCACCCTTTATTTTAAAACGATCAAATTCCTCATGGTAGCAAGAAACCCCCTGGTTGGTACCGAACCAGGTTCTGCCTTTGCTATCTATGATGGCGGCGGCCCGATTGGTCTCCTGGCCGATCAAGCCCTCCTGGATACCGTACCAGAATTGCCGACAACCATCCCAGTGCACAACGCCGTTGTCCGTTCCCAGCCAGAGGCCCTTATTTTGATCGTTCAAGATGAAAAAAACCGGCCGGTCCAGATGTAACCGATCTGTCATGAACGCTTCCAGAGCCCCCTCTTTTAGACTATACACCCCCCTCATGGTCCCCAGCAGTATTCGGCCTTCATGATCCTGGGCAACGGCATAGACACTATTGACGGCAGAGTCGGTTGAGGCAAGGTAATTTCGCCATTGTTTATTTTTAAATTCGTACACCCCATTTCCGGCGCTGGCCAGATATATACGGCCGGAAACGACATAGATTTTCCTGAGTCCTTTGCACCGTATTGCCTTTGCTATTTCCAGGGGAGATAATTTGTCTTCCCGCAGCTTCAAAATAACATTACTGGTTCCCACCCAGACGGAATCCATCTCATCTATCCACAGGCAAGTGAAGTTATCCCGCTTCGCCAATTCCCGGCCATACCATTTCAGGCGGCGGTCCGGCCCCAGGCGGCAGAGGCCAAACTGGGAAGCGGCCAGCCAGATGTTCTGCCTGGAATCTCTCTTTATATCCATGACCCGGGAGAGCAGGAGATCGGAATGTCCATCACGGGCAAAGGGGATAGGTTCAAAACTGCGGCCATCATAAAAAGTCAGTCCATGGTTATGACCGAAGATCAACTTTCCCGGTTCATATTCCAGTATGGCGGTGACTTCATCTTCCAGCAGCCCATGCTTCATCTGGAAACTCTCGAATCTTCGACTGGCGATCTTACTCACGCCACGGTCGCAGAGAATCCAGATATTTTTCTCAAAGTCCGCGAATATAGAGCTGGCCCCCCCGCTGATCAGACCGTTTTCCACCCCAATGGGTTCCAGTTCTCTTGTATTATAGTTAAAGTAATAGATTCTCCTTCGATTTCCTATATAAATACCGCTGGTGTAATCGGCCACCAGCGTGAAATATCGCTCCCCCGGTAAAAACACTGCCGGCAGCGAATAGCGCACCAGGTCATATTCACCCTCGACAAAATAGCCCAGCCAGCCTTCTGCCAGCAGCCACACCCGCTTCGACTCCACGCCAATGCCCTTAAGCGCGGCGGAGGGCAATTTCAAGCGCCGGCCTAAGGATCTGTCTACCCCGTAATCGGCCACCACCGCCAACCCGCCATCGGTGGCCACGTAAAACCTGCCGTCTAAGGCGGCGATGCCGCTGACACAAAGACCCGGCAGCCCGTCTCGGGCAGTATAGTGCAGCCATTTTTCTCCATTCCAGATATACAATCCGTGTTTTAACGTCCCCACCGCCAGTTGCGGCCTGTCTCTTCCGCTTGACAATCCAAATGAGGATATCTCGACAAATTGCCGATCACGAATAGGCAGTGAATGAAACTTCTGCCATTTTTTATCTTTATAGTAATAAATTCGCGGCTGACCAAAGGATCTGCCCAGCACCCAGACCGTGCCGTTCCGATCGATCTTAATTTTCGAATACCCCAATGTTGGCAGTCCATCGAATCGAGTATATTTTTTCCAGGATACCCCGTCGTACACCGTGACCCCCAACCGGGTGCTGAACCATAACTGCCCCAGTCTATCCTGGGCCGCATCATACACCGTAGACGTCGGCAAGCCCTGCATCTCTCTGTAATGGTGGACCAGGTAACCCTGGGAAAAGGTAGCAAAAGAGAACCACAAAAGAGATACCAGTAACAGAGTCTTCGTACCGATCAACGCGCTCACCTGCCCCCTATTTTACCACATTTATCAATAGGTATAAAAATTTATACCTCTTTAGCGGCCCATTTTCCCTGCCGGAACACCAGCAGCAGCAGCACGCCCTTCAAGAAGGTGGTGACCGCAATAATCCACCAGATCGACTCGATGCCCATTTTCAGCACAACGCCCAGGATATAGGCCAACGGCACCCTCAGGAGGGTGATGGGAAATACGATGAAAAATGGGGGACGGGTGTCGCCGGCACCGGAGAAGGCACCTCCTATCACCACCTCAAACCCCAAAAACACCTCCAGAACCGCGATAATTCGCAGATAGGCCGTACCGTGGGCAATGACCGAAGGATCATCGATAAAAAAACGAAACAGCCAGGGGGCAAACAGGAAAAATAGTAGAGAGATCACCAGCAGGATGAGGGATACGATTTTTAAAGAGAAGTAGACCGACTCCCTGGCATTTTCGACTTTGCCCGCGCCCAGGTTCTGGCCCACCATGGTGGCCACCGCCATACTGAAACCCATGGAGATAAAAAAAGGCACCGCCTCCAGGCGGTGGGCAATGCCGAGGGCGGCCAGGGGTTCCTTGCCGTATCGAGTAATAATGCCCGAAAGCAGCAGGTAAATAAAAGAGAACCCCGCTTCCCCCAGGGCAACAGGCGCGCCGATTTTGATTATTTTATAAAAATAATCCCCCCAAAAACGGGCATTGATCGCAATCACCGTCTCTCTCAATGGGAAAATCTTAAAGATCAAGACAATGGCCATCAACAGCGCACCAATCATCTGGGCCAGGATGGTGGCGTAGGCAGCCCCCCTGATCCCCATATCCAGGACAAAAATAAAAACCGGGTCAACGGCGGCATTCAGCAGCAGGGAGATGCCGGTGATGATCATGGGTATCCTGGTATTGCCGACTCCCCTGATAATATGTTCGAACACCATCATCATGTAAACAAAAATCAGGCCCGACAAAAAAACCAGCGAGTATTCCGCCGCCAGAGAGGCCACCCCTGACTCCAGTCCGATCCATTCATAAACATTCAGGATCAGCGGCAGAAAAATAGCCAGGACAAATAGGGCAAAGATAAAACCCGACACAATAGAATTGACAATGGTGTGGCGAAGTTGTTCCTCCCTCTTCTCCCCGGCCCGGCGGGAAACCAGGGCCAGAGCACCGGTGGCAACAGTCATGGCCAGGCCCCTTAAAATCCAGATTACAAAACTGGCGACACTCAAGGCAGCCACCGAAGCCGTTCCCAGCTTGCCCACCCAGAACATGTCCACGATTTCAAATATGATGGTGAAAAAGGTGGAGGCCACGGCCGGAATCGCCAGCATGACCAGGCTCCTTTTTATAGAGCCGCCGGTGATTTTATCCCGATCTTCCCAGACCATACAGTATGATACAAGAAATAGCCCCAGACTTCAACCTGAATCTCTGCCAATGGGTTGCAATTCTTTTCTATTTCACATAGAATAAACAAGAAGTCAGAGGGCAATCGATTTTAAGATTATTATAGATAAAAAAACGTTTTGAGGAGATATATTTAAAATGCGCAAAAATTACTACTCTTTATTCATCCCGGCTCTGGCACTCCTGGTGTTGGGCGGCTGCCAACAGGCCAGTAAAGAAAAGATCACCTTAACATTGAATCTGGAAGAAGGCAAGATTTACACCCTCACCGTTGATATGGATCAGGACATCGCCCAAGAACCCATGGGCAATAAGATCGCAATGAAGCAGAAGATAAAAATGGGCTTCTCCTTTGAAGTGAAAAAGGTGGATATCAACGGCAATGCGGTGATCGACGTCACATTCGACTCTATTTACTTTTCCCAGGACGGACCGCTGGGCCACATTGTCTACGATTCCGAAGATGAGTACGGCGAAGTGCCCCTGCTGGCCAAAGGATTTGCCGCCCTGGTGGGTGAGGGTTTTACCATGGAACTCACCCCTGAAGGTTTTATCAAGGATGTCCAGGGAGTCGATCTCATGCTGGAACATATCATGGAAAGGATCGATCTTCCCTTCGGCAACCAGTTGGGTCAGGTCAAAGAACAAATGAAGAGGAGCTTCGGCGATGAGGCAATGCTCAGCCAGATGGAAAACATGATGTCGATCTTCCCCGAAAAGCCGGTGGGCATCGGCGATACCTGGTCCCGCCGCTTTGTCATGTCCGGCATGATGCCCATGGCCATGAACAATAAGTGGAAGCTCAAGGATCGCCGGAACGGTCGGGCCATCATCGAAGTTAAATCCGCTATCGAACCCAATGAAGCGGCAACCGCACTGGAAACGGCCATGGGCAAGATGAAATACAATCTTTCGGGCTCTCAGCAGGGCACCTTAGAATTGGACGAAGCCACCGGCTGGACAATCCAGGCCGTCTTGAACCAGGAAATGGAAGGTAAAATCGAAATGGGCAGCATGTCCTGGCCCATCAAAGTCAAAAGCCTCATCACCATGGTTTCCCCCCTATAGATTCTGCCTTGACATCCGGTCTGGCTTTCTATACAATCTGAAGTAATTGATAAATTAAGGAGACCGATGAAGACCAAAAGAGCAGATTTGAATTTAATGGGAATGGTTGACCGCTTCATGGACCATACACGGGAAGAAGACCCCACCCTGGCCAGGTCACTGGCCAGCCTGGACACCGAAGGCAGGCGCAACCTGGGCGGCATACTGGGCCGCTTCAACCACAGCCGCACCGGCAGCCTGGATTCAAGGGAACGGCTCCTGGCCCGGCGGGTATTGGGAAGGCTGCGTAAGCCCACCACCGGCCAGTTGACCACCGTCAACAAAATACTGGATTACCTGGATTTGAACAGTAGTGCCCTGCTGGAACCGGATGAGATTGAGCTCTGTATCAAAATTTTAGAAAAATTCTCAAAGGTGGAATCCCAAAACGACAGCCTGTCGGACAGCGAACTCAAAATGCTCTATGCCGTACTCCGCTACCTGGATAAAAACAACAACCACGTGCTGGATGCCGATGAACGCCTGCGCCTCAACAAGGCACTGGACAACCTGTCCGCCTTCATGAAAATGCAGAGGATCGAGAATCCCTATTTGCAGGAAGTATTGGCCCAGGACAATCGGGCAATTTAAAAGTATTTGACATCCTCGAGGGGAGAAAAACTGACCACATAGGCGAGGTTTATATACACACGATCCCGGTTGGCCTTGATGCCGGTGGTTTTACTGTCCAGTACATACCGTTCCCTGGATGTCGTGGTCTCACCGCTGTCGTGCACATCCACGGCGGACAGGACCAGGCAGCCGGCCAAAATTTCCTCCAGCACACCGATATATACCCATGAGGAGCTGGTGTCCACCACAATCTTTTGCTTGATATATTTCTCTAAGGCTTCCTTCATCGCGCTCCGGTGTAAAGAGATAAGGAGCTGCTTGTTAATAAAAAACCGTATTGGTGACTTTGACTTTATACTTCTCGTTGTTGAATAGGAAACCGTTGTTGTAAAGGTGGAGGGCCCGCAGAATATCTCCATCCGCCACTTTGTAGTAGCGTTTCAGTATCTTCAATCCCAGGTCGATGTTGTATTCGATATCAAACAGGCGTTGCCGATCGATATTCAACTCGTCCTTCCACACTTCAAAGTTGACCTGCATCAGGCCGCAGGCTCCCTTAGACGATACGGCTTTGGGGTTAAACGCGCTCTCCACCAGGATGATGCTCAAAACCAGGTTGGGATTAAAGCCATACTCCTTACTCTTTCGATAGGCCACTTCCACAATTTCCGAGAATAGCGGGTACTGTTTCCGGAAAACGGTATCCTGGTATGTGATTAAATCGATATTGGCCAATACCTTTTGACTCTGTTTCAACTCCTTTTCCGCTTTATCGAGCCGGACTTTTAACATGTCGATTTTTTTTAAGTTCTGTTGATTCCGGGCCGAGACATCGATTAAGGCGGCAAAAAGCAGCGCTATTGCCAACATCAACGGCAGCGTAATCATAAGAAACTTTCTAATCCGCATTTTATTTTATTCCTCCCAAATTTTCCATTTTATTCACGTAGTGTGTAGTCTAACACAAAACACTATATATGTCAAGCCCAAAAATTTTAAAAATTTTTCATTTAAACTAAGACGTTTTCGTTGGCCAAAATAGGTAAAAATATGTTATGATATAAACTCGAGTAAAAAAACAATGGAGATTCTTCCATGGGAAACGGCAGTGAGACCTCATTTTTTTTTCAGCCCTTTTTTATCGGTCTGTATATCGGCCTGATTCTCTGTTTAATCGTATTTATCCGGGCCAAATGGGAGAGCCGGAAGTTTAAACGGGAGATCAAGAATCTCAAAAAACACCTGCACACGAAATTGGATATCGATTCGGAGGCCAACGAACAAATCAAGCGGATGATCGAAACATTGAAGAAAGAGAACGAAAACTTGCGGATTTCCCTCCAGGCCCTGTATCAGAAACCGGGGCGGCGGGAGATCAGGGAGCTGCATATCTATCACCGGGCCGTTGAGATCTTATTCGAGAAAGCCCCGGGCTTTGCCCCTTCCTGGCAACTGGCCCTCAAAGAGGCGGAGACGGAGATCAAAAAAAGCGATACCGGCCTCATCCCCTTTATCAAAAAATTCTTTCCCGGCTCCCACGGCCATCCCCAATTAAAGAGCAGCGACCCGGACACGCTCCCCTAAGGGAACCGCTTTCTTGCCTGTTCGCCGATGAGGAAACAGGTAATGAACCTGCCATAAGTTTTTAAGGGATTATTGAGACTACGTATTGCCTTTATATGAAGTTTATGCATCTGGGTGGGAGATATATGCGGGTGATTCCAGACCAGATGTTTGGTATCGTACTTACTGTAGGTCCGGTCGAAGATACCATACCTGGACTCAATTCTATCCCAAAGTGGGGTTTTGGGAAAGGGAGTGAGAATATTTATACCATGGGCTTCACACCCCAATTCCTTAATTCTCATAATATCTTCGAGTGTTTCCTCAGCGGTCATATTCTCATAACCGATCATATAATTGACCATCCGGTACATTCCTGGCTTCTCTTTGGTGCGGCGAGCATATTCCACTATTTCCTCCACACTTTGCAGCTTATCGACATTATTAAGTGCACTTTGATCCATGGCTTCCGCCCCGATTGAGGGGGCCCTTAAACCTCTGGAATACCAGGTATCCAGATGGCGGGAAAAAAGTGAGGCCCGCGACTGGGCAAACCAAAAAAATTTATAACGCGCAAAAAGTTCGGTGATTTGTTCCGTAAACTGGTGATCGGCACCGAAGAGTTCATCCGTGACAACAAGGTGGCTGATTCCCAGCCTCTTATAGGTGATCAACACCTCTTTAATACTCTCGATGTTGATGTTGAAAAGCCTTTTTTCAAACGCCGGGGTCTGGCAAAAAATACACTTAAAAGGACAGCCCCGTTTAGTATACAGGAAGCCCAATTTCAAGAGAGATGTTTTTACTGGTTTGAGATTAAATTGAAATGTAATCGCGGGATGTTCAATCTGATCGTCAGAGACACGGCCGCCAAAAAGTCTGGCAAAGTGATCCTCGGCTGGTCCAATAAAGACACGATCTACCATACCGGGTACATTCTCGTCCAGTGCGCCGTAGTTACCTGCCCATAGCTCACCAACATGATATCGCCTCGCCTCTTCGGCCATCCTGGCGATATCATCAATCTCGTCCTGGTAGAAGCTGAACCCAACGATATCCCAACCCTCCTTTAGCTTATTAACATATTGCTGCCATTGGGGAAATTCAAGAATCTCTACCTGGGGCACATTTTTTTTGATAAATCTTAAACCAATACTCGAATCCCGTGGAAGACTGGGACTGACGATTATCTTCCTGATGTTATATCCCAACATGTCCACAAAACCACGCGGGGATTTCCTGCATTTGGTACATAGAAGTACCTTTGGATTTGTTGAAAGAGATTTCATAATATTTCTCTCCTGTGTTTAATTGCCACTGTCCTAAAACATTCAGGCCAAACCTGGAATTTACTCTTAATCTGAAATCCGACCTGAATCATACAACTCTTTAAAATCGCTGGCGGCTCTCGATAGGCGATAGTAATACAGCGGTGAGGTATTGTGATGGATGTCGATCCCGGTATCGATTCCTATATCCCTATCCAGGCTATTAGACAATTCAGAACAGGCCCAGGATGATCTGGACTTGAACATCAGATATTTCCGCACCGGCCAGTATAAGATAACCAATAAAGCGATCAAGATTGATATAAGGGGAAGATTCAAAAATAGAGTCCAGATAAACAAAAAAGGTAAAAAGAAGGTAAAAATCCTTAAAACGACAAGATAATAAAAATATTTATCATAGGGTGCATCCAAATATTTATCACATATGGTTTTGAATGTTTCCCCCATTCCCGGTTCCCTTAGCTTCTTATGGATGACAATTTTTATTCTCTTTGCCTTCTTTAGTGAATTTAGTCTGTCGATCAACATGACACCTTTCCCTTCAGCCGAGATATCCTGACTTTGATCATATACTCTCTGCACATGGGTGGGGGCATTTTTAACTCCCAGCCAGAGATATTGCAGCAATATCATTATCCTGTGAAAAATTGTCCATTCACCCCACAAAATAATATGAGCCCCAACAGGTAAGTCCAGATCTGGCAATTCTTTAATGTAATCCGCCCTTGATTTTTCCTGAGACAATTTATCGTCCATTTAGCACCTCCTACTTCTGCCTTGAATGGGTTGCGGTCCTTTCAGTTTCAGCAGACTTTGTTTCACGGCTTCTTTTTCGCCTGAACATTTTTAACACATTGAATAAAAAAAATCAAGAAATTTTCATTACAAAAAGCCCGGGCTCGATTCTCCTAATCTCTTTGAAAACTACCGGTTTTCCGGGTAAAGACCAGGCCCAGGGAGGCCAGTTCCTTCAAGAGCAGGGGGTACAACTGCGGCAGGGTGGGGGGAATATGGGCGCCAACCGCCTTGACCTGGCCCGACAGGATCAGACGGGCAGCCGCGGCCGCCGGCAGACCCACGGCCCTGGCCAGGGCCGAATGCCCATGCACATGGGGAGTGCCTTCGGTAAAAAGTGTGGCTAACCGGCGCTGTCGGGTGCCGTCGGCAAACCGGGCCGCGGCCTCGACGTGCACGATGACCATATCCTTTTCATGGGGCTTATAGGACATCTTCTCCAGCATCCGCTCCAGTAGAATATCCAGCGGCGTCCCCCTCTGGAGTTTGATGGATTGATTGTCAAAAAAGCCCAGCCACCTGAGGCGATGGATAAAGTCGGCATTGGCATCCAGGTTCAAGTACCGGGCCACTTCCCCCTCTAAATTCTCATCCGCCTCTGCCCCTATTAAAGAGGCCGTCAACTGCCGGTAGGTCAGGCCGCCGAAATCCAACTCCCGGTCGGACCGCCACCAGCCGATCCTCTTTAAATACCTCATAGTATTGCAGTAGCCCGGGTAGCGCAGCAGTCCCCGGTAAAAAGAGACATCCCCCGCCAGTCCAAAGGGTTTTAGGTATCTCCGGCAGTCCCGGTTGGGGTAGGTCTCAAAGGTGCCCAGGTCTTCGATCTCCTTCAGCCGGAAATGTTCAAACAACCGCTCCCCCGCCACCTCGATCCTTTCTCCCTGCCGGTAATAGGCCGCCGCGGTCTGACCGGCGCTAAACAGGGCCCGGGGATCCCAGGAAAACTTATAACCAAAGGGATTGTTGTTGTGGGCAAACGCGGGCAGGCTGCAGCCGTAAGACTCCAGCGCCGTCACCTCTCCCCCGTCCTGCCGTATCTCCTCCAGTACCATCTGGGTACCCAGGTGATCGAGCCCCGGGTCCTCTCCTATCTCGTTTAAAAACAGCAGCCCCTTTTCCCCGGCCTGCCGGGCCAGGGCCAACACCTCCGGCGGCTCATAAGAGGTGGTCACCAGACTTTTCCGCTTTCGCAAGCAGGAACGGGCCACATAGCCATGCAGGGGCCGGGGCACCATACTCATCACCAAATCCACCTTGCCAACAACCCGATCCAGGCCCGCCGCATCCTCCACCGCCAGCCCAACCGCCTCACCCCCAACCCGGTTCCGCACCACCCCCCGGGCACTCTCCTCCACCCGATCCGCAGCCACCACCCCATACCCACACCCCTCCAACAAATAATCCACAATGGCCCCCGCCATCCGCCCACACCCCACCACCAACACCCTCTTCATACTTTTCATAGATCTATGGGCAGGTACTCGATCAGTTCCTCGACCAAAACCGCCTCATGCCCAGCTCCTCTTTTCTACCAATACTCGCAATATCACCCCCCCATTTTACCAAAACTCCCCCCCCAAAGCAAACCCCCTTCACAATCCCGATTTAATACATAATCCTCTGCACATAATCCTCTGGGTCTCGATTTAATATTGATATTTAAAACTAATATTCAAAAAAAGAGATGTGACGCCCATCTAAGGTGGACTCAGGAAAAAGTTCCCACTTATCTATGGGATCACAACTCACAAGCAGAATCCCTAAAAATTCGGACTCCTTCTCTTTCGCCATGTAAATATATTTGCGAATGGATCTTAAAATATCTTTCTCCTTTTCACAGAAATTATCGGCAAAATAGTAAAATACGACTATTGCCGGTCTTGCCAGCGCGTCATTTAGTTGGTCCAATACACTCGCGATAGATACTCCCCTGGATATAGGCTCTCTATTTCGATTCCTTGACAACTCATCATTAATAATATCCATAAAAATTCTGGACTCTTCCTCTTCGCTCTCGGCCTCCAAAAACACCAAAAGATCAACACCAAAACAATAATCCAGGTGCTGCATTTGTCCGAACTGGGAAACGATTTCGTTAATATAGGGTCGCCCATTCTCTTCGCAATTCTTAAAACAAAGATTAACGTATCGTTTAACCGCTATGAGATTTAAAAGTTCATCCAATGATCTACGTTTCATCTCTCAATTCCTCCCGCTTTACCGCCGATTTGGTCCACCAATTTCAAAAGCTCTTCTTTACACTTCTCAATGCCGTCAAAATTGGCCACCAGTAATCTTGGAAAAGCCTTGACCCCAAATTCATAGGAAAATTTTAACACCGAATTACTCTGGGTAAATATGTCGGGGGAATCCAGTTTTAGCGTACTATATGTTTCTTTACTCTTAAGATTCTCTTCTATGCTCTGGATTTTCTGTTCAACTTCTGCTTGAAATTTATCTCTGGGAGCAATTAAGTTGGGTTCTTCAATCAGACGAATTATCCCACAGAGCCTCAGGTGATCCAAAATTTTTCTCATCTGATCCGGGGAGATCTCAATGCCGTACTTCTTCAACTCATCGTGAATTTCGGTCAGGGTAAAGCTCCCTATTTCTTTTACATCAGCCCGATTTTCCTTAAAAAGAATAATAACAGTGGCCAGGATCGTAACCCTATGGATATCCTGTAAAAAAGCTTCTCGTTTACGTGGGGTTTCGGTTATCAATTCCCCAAGGTCACCTTTTAATTTAAAAAATTTTCTCCACCCTCTCTTCCTTTCCCTATTGTTATCTTTAATCCCAGCCACCGCTGCCGAATGGTAAAACCTCATGCACAACTGCTGGAATTGATCGGTATAAAACACCCTCTCCACATCTTCTCTCTCAATCATATCTTTATTTTCTTTTTTTTGATCCAATATCGAGAGCAAAGATTGACAGGCTGACTGGAGCAGCAGCGGATGGCAAGAACAGTTATCCACGATGTACTCGGCATCCCGATCTTCATTCTCCCACCTGACATGAATACTGCGCATCGGTTCGGTGACCAGGGCCAGGGCACTTTTTTTATCCAGCGATTTCAGGGGGAGAAAGACCATGAAGTTGTAGAGCCGGGAATCGGGATTTTTCATCTGCTCAAACATCTGGTGAAAGCCAAAAAGAATAAACCGGGCGGCTTGCCCGCCATTCTCCAATAATTCGGTACACATCCTGTTAAAGGTATTAAATATTCTCTCTCCATGCAAGATATCGTATTCCACCAGCCTATCCACCTCGTCCAGCAGGAACAGGAACTGGACATCTTCCTTCTCCGCCCTGTTGGAAATATACCTCCTGAATCTCTCTATATCGGAGATCTCTTTGAAAGAAACTTTCATTTTTTCCGCCAGGTTCTTTAGAAAAGAGTCCTCACTGTCGATGCGGGAGCAATCCAGGGCATAGGCTTTCCAGTTGTGCTGGAATTTTATATCCCGGTTCAAGTTCAAAAGAAGAGAAGTTTTGCCAATGGTGCGGGTGCCGAAGATACCGATGTTTTCCGGCAGGCCCCGGATCAGGGCAATTTCCAACTCACGGCCATAGAAGAGATCCTGGACCGCCCCGGAAGTGGTATAGGGAGAACGTTCACTAATGTTTAACTGGTTAAAGATGAACTCCGAAGATTTTTGCCGGGGTTCATCATGTAAAAGGATATCCCGCATCATATGGGAATCGATGATGGATACCCTCTCCAATCCTTTAATTCCCTTTCTAATTCCATCAAAATCCGGACCGCGAAAGACAAAAAGCAAAATATAGGATTTCAAACTGGCGGTTTCATCGATGCTTTCCTTCCTGGATTTTCGGAGCAACTCCTGGATCGACACATAAAGGGAATTGAAATCCCGGTTACTCTTACCCTCTTCCCAGGGTTTCAGGGGAATTATTAAGAAAGTCTCCAGCGGCATCCTCAAAACCCTTCGCCCCTCCTGGGTCAACCGGCTGATATAAAACTCTTTTTTATATTGTTCCATGAGGTTATGTACCAGGCTGTCAGACGTCAGTCCAATATTGACCATACTACTATAGGAAAAGGCCACTGCCTGGGCATTGTCCATACTGGGCGCCAGACTGAATTGGTACAATGCCCTGAAAACCTTCATCCAGGGTATATATGGTGCGGCTTCCGGGAACAACTTTGCTCTATATTTCATCCTTACCGAAAAGCTGCCATCATCATACTCAACCGCAAGTCCTTCACTGCAATTTTCTATCTCAGCTAACGCCGCTTTTAGGGAGCCCCTGGGTATGATATTTCTCAAAAAAGGGTAACTCTCATAAAAATGCTTATAGGTGATTCTTTTGTCCATCAAATCCTGGTTGTTAAAACAGGTGGCTGTAAAAAGAAAAGCATTTGGACTCAAATCCCGGAAATACTCAAAAATTCTCTTAGAGTAATCTTTGGCCACCTGTTTAGAATAATTCTCGATATCGCTCTCCTCTCTCTTCCAGCGGTCAAACAGGTGAATATGATTGGGATAACGGCCAATATAAGAGTAGATCTCCTCTACCTCATCCTGATATAATTGATACTTGCCCCTGATTACCTTTTTCACTTCCGTTTCCAGGAAGAGACCGGGAGATAAGGATTCTATCTTTCGCCTCTGTTCGGTACTGCATCTTACTTCCTCAAAAAAGGCTTCTATCTCTTTAGAGTCCTTTCTCCCGTGGGTCACCAATACCCGGACATCCGGGTGGCTAATCATCTCCTTAAAAAAAATCTTAAGTCTATCCAGGCATTGGCTCCCAAAATTTAGCGGTATCCGAAAATTATCCAGGCAAAATAGGCAAAATCTTTTCTCGCCCCGTACCTTTTCCACCAATGCCCGGAATGTCTGATGTCCATCCGGAGACTTTAAATCCTCCAATTTTAGCACATGCTGGGCCAGGCATTTTCCTGTAAACAACGATTCAAACTCCTTATAGGAGCTTGATTCCTTCAAAATCTGCCCCATATCGACATAACAGGTTTTCGCGTTGCCGGACAGTTCATCGGAGATGACATTTAACAGGGAGGTCCTGCCGGTTCGAGGCTCACCGGCAATCAGGAAGTGCAAATTATCGCTATTTTTGATTGTCGTTAGAATTTCTCTTCTACCGATAAATTCAGAGATACTGCGAACCGGTGCATCCGGCTCCTTCTCAACCGGCTTATCCAGCAGCAGTACATTTTGCCTTTCGAGAGCCTCCGCCATCTCTTTTAGCACCGGTATTTCAAACAGCACTGTTTTTCCATTCTTTTTTCCCAGATAGATTCTTTCACCAATCTTAAAAACAAAATCAAAAATCTCTCCCAGTCGGAACCGCCACAAAACATACTTGTCCTCAATATGATACCCCACCAATGACCCGTTGGCCTGGATCATAATCAGCATGTCGTCATTCAACATTAATACATGGGTGATCCTGCCCCCCATGTCTATAAATTCCGATTTTTTTGTGCCTGAAAAATCTGCCGTCCCCATCCAATGATCTGCACAGATACACACAAGATGATCGGAATCTGCAAATTCCGTTATAGACTCTGCCTGACTTTTGATCCTCTCTCTTTGACCGGAAAATCCAATTTTTTTTAATATGAGCACCTCGCCGTTTGAAAGCCCAACCCAATAGCGATCTTTGATAGAGCTGCTGCAGGTAATCGTTTCCCGGCCGGTAAACCACTCCTTCCAGCCTTGATTCTCCTTATAAAATACAGAGTTTTTAGAAACAAGCAGGAGGCGGTTATCAAACCATGAGAGGCGATGGGCCTCTCTACCATCTCCTGCTACCGGGATCTCATCACCTGAAATACGGAAATCCCTGGGATCTAAGGAAAGGATCGTTTTATCGCCATTCTCTTTTTGGGTGAGCACCCATATTTTTTTAACATTACCATTAGATACTTTGTTCATATCGAGTTCGCTATATTCGGACGGAGACAGAACATCGAGAATTTTAGTTTTTCCCGGTAGTTCTAAGCGATCTATTTGATTTAACTCCAAATCGAGCACACTCATATTTTGCTCATTATAGTGTAATAGAACCTCCTTGTCCTTTAAAATCAGAGGCCGCAATAATCCATCCTCAATCTTTATGGCCCCGATATAATCCAATCCTTTCTTGGCCAAATCGGAATAAACGCATCTTGCCTCTTCATAATTTCCCTGTTTGAACAATCTCCAGAACTTTTCACTCAACCCGGCCTCTAATTCATCTGTCTTCCAGAGCGATGACAAAGACGCCATCATTTCATACAAAACCTGACGAATCTCCGCTCCCCCCACTTCCTGAGCCAATTTAAGCAGCGTATGTTCAAACTTTTCACGATCCACCAGGTCAATGTTGAAAGCTTTTTCTTTTAATCCAGATATTAATTCATGCTTATCTGCCCTATTAATAAGCCCTTTTAAATCTTCAAACAAAACTTGTTCACTATCGTTTTGATTCATCTTTTGCTCCAAAATTTATAATTTAACCAATTAAAATAACCTCCAAACACATAACCTAACAAAAAAACTTTCCTACTTAGAAATAGTCGTGAAGCCATGCCAAAAAATAAATCAAACTCTTCATAAATTCTCATTTCTCTTTCTTTATTTTTCTTGTTTCATCAAACTTGTCTTCAACATTTTTTTTCAATTCATTGTTTTACAAATCATTTCAATTTGTTCTTACATACTTCTAAAAGCTCTTTTGCTTCTTCATAGTCTGGATTTTTTACCAAAATATCATTCTCAATTAACGCCTTGGCTTCCTTATATTCATTCAAATTCATTAGTGCTTTAACTTTTATCATTGATACTTGACCCCAATTATCAAAGCGGGGATTTCGGGACTCCAATTTAAGAGCAGTATTTATCGACTCAAGAGCCTCTTTAAACCGTTCTAATCCTAAAAAAACTCGAGCTAGACCAATCCATGCATTAACATGTTTGGGATCTCTAAAAAGTTCTTGCTCCAGATAAATTTCGGCAATTTTTAAATTCCCATCACACATTTCCTTGTTAGCTTTTGTTAATCGATCAACTGGAATTTCAGTATAGTTATTTACAGTTTTTTTCAACTCATCAAATAATATCCTTAATTCATCAAAATCTTTAGTCTCTACCTTTTTAGAGTCCAATTTATTTAGCTCATCTTTCGTAGGACATCCTCTTATTTCCCTATAAAATTCATAAATAGCACTGAGACAAAGCATAATAAGGCCACCAAAAAGAGCAAATAGAATACTATTCACTTCTATATTGAAAATGCCTCCTTTATTTTCACCTTTCTGCTCCTGAGTTTCATCAATTACTGGTGTCCGTTCCGAATTCTCAAATTTCACATCTTGTGTAATATTATTTTTGATATTCACATCGCTTTGTTGGGAAAAAATAATGATAACGATGACATACAAAAGTAGAGTTAATAATATCCGAAACTTCTTTTTAACTTTCATTTTCACCTCTTTTCTAAGGAGTAATAACTTTTTTTATTCTATTTATTAACTCATGCTCATTTGCAGCTTTAAAAATATACTCCCCTCCTAACTCCGATACTTTATTTTTTATTATTTCGTCAGATAGAACTGTAAAGCAAATAACAGGAAGAATTTCATTTATCTTTCTTATTTCCTCCAATACAAATATTCCAACAGCTTCATACTTATCGATACTCTTATCTTCATATCCGAGTGGGATTTTCATATCCAACACAATAGCGCGATAATCATTCTCTTTGAACGCGTTCAATCCCTCATTTCCAGCGCGACAATAATCATATGAGATTCCCTCATGATCTAATCTTTCCAGTATGGGTTCAAAAAACCATTCTTCATCGTCGATGATTAAAACATCTTTAGGCATTAACCCCTCCTTTAGGTAATATAATTCTAAACACTATGTTATTTTTATGAGTGTTGGGGACCAATTCGATGCGTCCCCCATGCAATATAACAATCTCGTTTACCAGGAATAAACCGATCCCATCTCCAACAGGTACCCGGTCTTCGGCTTTGCCCCCTCTAAATCCACGACTAAAAATATTCTTCTTATATTCTTCCGAAATCTCCAATCCCCAATTACTGATTGTAATCTCCACGGTCTCTTCATTCTCAACAGCACTGATTAATACATTTTCAGGATCTTCGGGGCTTTCTGGTCTCCCTTGCAGTCCTATTCTTAACCTCTCCTCCTCGTAAAAAGAGTATTTAACCGCATTATCAAGCAAGTTAGTAATCACATGGCTAAATAGATCCCGATCTAAATATATGCTGATATCCTCCTTTGTCTGATCGGTGACATGGATAAAAATATTCTTACTCTTTATTAGAGGTTGGTAGTCTCTGGCATAGCTATCCAGATAGTGCTTTAAATTGTTGATTTTTACTTTTTTGAGTTTGATATCTCTGGTATCGATATCCAGTATCCTTTGAAAATTTCTGGCATAATTGGCTGATATTTTAGATAATACCCGGATATAGTGCAGCCTTTCCGGTACTTTATCCGGGGGAACAATCCCTTCAGAAATATTGACACTATGTGCCATCAGCGCGTTAAGGGGAGCGATGACCTGGTGGAGAACATTTCTCATATCTTCCATTCTCTTTTGAATGGTCTGCCGAGCGAAGATGATATTGAAAATGTGTTTTTGAATACGTTCCAGGAGATTGGTCTCAAACTCTGAAAAAGGTGGAGTTTTATAACTAAACCGATCTGGATCTTCTGGATGCCTGAGCCCTTTGATGCGAAACAATTTGATCAAACCCAACTTACTTTCACCAATATTGATGACCACAGACTGCCAGTGTTCAATACAAATCTCTTTGTATGAGTGCTTTCGTTCTTTCTTGAATCTTTTAAGTATTTCCGGCTTGATCTCTTCCTCAATAGCTTCAATTTTTGCCGCGTCTGCGATATCTTTAACTCTTTTTCTTCCAAATACCCTGAAATTCTTATTCTGGTTATATGAAGCTACGGATAAAACATGTGTGTCTTTTTTTAGGCTATATGTTATCCCTTTCTCTATCGGTATATTGCTGGCCGCAAGGCTTATGGTTTGCTGCTGCCAGTTTGCCAGAAAAAAACAGCATAAATAACAGCCAAATTGCTCTGCCACTATCCCGGAGATAGTGGTCAACTCGGATTCCTTTTGGTCAACTTTTTCCAATTTGCTGTATCTTACCTGGTTATCGATCTCTTCCTGGATCTTTATGGCTATGTTTTCTTGAAGAGTTTTCCAGGCCACGCTCAGTTGCCTGGAAAAAAAGCGCATACACCTAAAAAAATCTTCATTTTCTATTTGATCTCCTTCATCCTCTTTATATACCAATGTAAGAACCCCCACAAGGGGAGGATGTTTTTGGCCACGTTTCAGTTCACCGTAAAACGGCAAATCGAAAAACGAGTACCCTTGCTTTAGCCTGAAGGGAAATATTTGTTTTAAAGTTCCCCGGTTAAAATAATCTAAAACGGTATCCGAAAAATACTTTTCAATTGGTAACTCCTTTTGAACATCAGGTAACTTATATATGAAGTTTCTTGAGGTCAGACCGGCCGGAGATTTAAAGGGATTGCCTTCCTGCTCAATGCGGGTTATATTCCGGAAAAAATACCTCTCTTTATCGGCAAAACGCTCCGGTACGATTTCGCTGACATATTCCCAGAAAATATGATAGGAGAAGATTCCAAAATTCTTTATTGTTTCCGATACAATCTCAATAAACTCTTTTACATATTCATAACCTTTTAATTCCTTAGAGGTAAATAGTGCTGCGATATCATCGTGCATCTTGCTGATAATATTCAGACGCTGCTCAATCCCCTGGATGTATTCTATGGATTTTAATTCCAGGCCCAGGTTCCGCAAGGCAGGATAGATCATCTTGATATCCCTGTTCAGGAAAACCCTGTTTTCACTATTTAAAAATGTTATAAAGGTTTTGGGGATACCGGGAATGGGCATAATGGCAACATTGTATAGTCCGGATTTCTCGAGTTCATCCAGAATTTTACTGTCACTCAGTTCTTTTATCTCCCATTTATCAAGCTTGTGCCACAACCTTTCTACTTCTTCATATTCGATATATTTTGTAACAGTAAAACGGTAATCTGTTGAGTATTCCTTAAAATTTGAATGCACGCCAATAATATTTTTTTCCTCTTCAAATTTCCGGCTGATTTTCTTATAAAACGCCTCCTCCTGTTTCACGGTGGATTTGACGTAATCCTTCAATGTATCTGAATAACCCACTATTTCATAACTATCGCTCTCCTTGTCCCAGCGCCTTATGATAGCCCCCCGGCTCTCGATGATTTCCGATAGCGACTCACAATGCTTATTAAGAAAATGTTTAACCTTCTCACCTTTTTTAAGGTATTTCTTGGAAGAGAGATAAATTTTTTTATAACCGATTGACAAATAGAAACTCTCCAGGTGTAATGAGATAATTTGTGCCAGGTATCTAAAATGCTTCAAATACTCATCGTTTAGACATAATTCCCCATCTTTCTCCTCTATAAAATCCATCTTTTGGGGAAACAAAAATCTCAAAACCCCGGAATAACGATCATTGGCAAACAATGGCAAAGCCACATAATGACTGGCCTCAAACTTTATTTTTAGTTTTCTTTCCAGATAGTTTATACATTTTTTCTTCTTGGAGGGCTCTAAAGTCTCCAATTCAACTACAGATGCTTTCGAAATATATTGCTCGCCCTTGCCCAGAATAGTGTGATAAAAATCTCCGGTAATAGTCGTCCCATCAATGCCATACCACTCTTTCCTGAGAACATTTTTGAAGATTTCGTAATCACTTTTCCAACCGGAAAAATCCTTAATCAATCCCAAAAATTTTTCTTTACCGATCTCTTTTCTTCTAAACTTATACTTTTTATATTCCCCATACAAACTCTTTTTATTTATTTTGAATTCATGTACCGCAGAGTATAGAAACTCATACAAGCATATGTTTTGTAAAATATCTTTTAATGCGGGGTTTGCTCCTTCTTTTAATTCTATCATCTCGGGGTCGATATATCTTCCCCGGCAATGTAATCTATCATCTTTACCGGAATATATAAAAACGGCAACAGATGTCGCCCCCATCTCTTTACAGGTCAATCGGCAGGCGGTATCCAATTTTACATCAAACGGTAACCGGTGGTTGTAGGTAAACAATTCGGTGATGTCCCAGGCAAAATACTGCCCTTTACATTCGCTCTCTCTAGATCCGGCTGATTGATCGTACCTGCTTTCTATTTTACTACCTCGCCTCTTTTTTACACCAGCTTCCTTTAACTTGAAAACCGATCCCATTCTCAAAAAAATTATTATTGAATATTCAAAACGGAATGTCAAGAAAAAAAAAGAAAAAAATTTTAAAAAATACCATAAAGGCAATAAATAATTCCTTGCATGTCCCCTTAACGTTCACCCCGTTTTGGGAATTCTCGCCTAAAGACTTGACAAAACCTGGAAATAATCTTATCTTTAGTCACGGAGAAAAAAATGGAGTTTATAAGGACAGTTGAAAAAGTAAAAGAAAACAAAATAACCATCGCCCTTCCTGAAGATTATCAATACCAGGAAGTTGAGGTCATTGTTTTACCCACTGTACCCTGTGGAAAAAAGAGAAGAAAGAAATCCGCTTTTAAGTCATTTACGCATATCTCCTTAGATACTCGAAAATACAAATTTAATCGAGACGAACTGCATGAACGATAAAGTATTCATTGACACCAATGTGCTGATATATCTTTACTCTGATTCCGAAAGAGACAAACAGGGGATTGCCCGGAAATTGGTGTTTGAAACTAACCTGGATATATCCATCAGTACCCAGGTTTTAGGGGAGTTTTCAAATATATTATACAGAAAGTATGGTTATTCCCTCGATATTATTAAAGAAGCGGTAGATGATTTTAAGAACAATTTTAAAATTGTTGTCATTAGTGTTAAAACCATTGAACGTTCCTTTGAAATTATGAAGGTGTATGGGTATTCATATTGGGATAGTGTCATCATTGCCTCTGCACTTGAATACAAATGCCCAATTCTCTATTCTGAGGACTTACAACACAATCAAAAGATAGAGAAAAATCTAAGAATAGTGAACCCTTTCAGCGGTTGATGGTGGTGCGCTGGATCTCATCCAGCCGGCTGTTGAATATATTCCTGAAGGCACTTCCAGGTTGATCTTGAGCACATCAAAGCGGGGCTTCTGCTGCATGAGCCACGACTTCCCGGTCTGCCGGGGCGCCCACACGGTAATATAATGACCGCCTTCATCAGGATTATCCCCCACCAGGCTGCCATAGGCCCTGTCAACCAGTTCCTCCCTGGGTGCATAATAGTGCAATTTAGAATTAACAGGCCCATACGACCAAAACCGCCTCATACCCAGCTCCTCTTCTCTACCAATACTAACAATATCACCCCCCCATTTTACCAAAACTCCCCCCCAAAGCAAACCCCCTTCACAATATCGCAGCTCTGAACTGTTCCGAAGATTTTTGGACTGTTCCTTTTTCTATCCTCCCCTACTCGGTAATCTTACTCTTGCCTATCTTGAATTCCCAAATATTTCTTTATTTAACATCATAAAGAAATCATAATCATAAGTTGTGATGGAAAATTTTATTGAATGAAACGATTCCATGGGATTAGGCATGGTCTTTAATTTCTTCTCGGGCTTAAATTTCTGAAGCTCTCTAAAGCCTTTAGATTCTAATACGGAAAAAAAGACTTTCAAATTGTACATCCTTTTATCATTCAGTCGATTTCCAAAATGTTCTATTTGAAGGCATATTATTTTAAGGATCTCATCCACAAATTCTCGATCTTTAAAATCCATAGTTTGATTTACATAGACAAGAAGGCAGGCGATCGAAAGTAATTCTGGTGATGCAATATAGAATTCGTTTTCGGCATAAGCATTTACAATTTTAGTCAATACTTCTTTAATTGAATCTATCTCATCATTTTTATTGAAGATTCGGATGCCAGGTGTAATAAGTAATTTAATACCAAAGTCTGGACTTAATCCTCCAAGCAGCCATAAGGCGGACTGATATAACTGGTCAACATAGAAATTATAAAAATTGCCCTGGTTTAACAAATCTATGTTTAATTCGACAATTTTATCAACCAGGTATAAATTTTCTAGAATTGATTCTTCGTCAGAAAATTCAGAAAACAAAGCTGTTTTGACTAAAGCATTTATGCTTCTATCTTCTCGGATCG
Organism: uncultured bacterium; assembly: GCA_965603365.1. Classification (GTDB taxonomy): domain Bacteria; phylum Acidobacteriota; class Aminicenantia; order UBA2199; family UBA2199; genus JAHELQ01. Next base: position 746 of record CBFDCR010000024.1, on the reverse strand, counting down.
TTTCTGGGCATACCGCTGGAGTTTCCAATAGCCCCGGATGTTCATCCGGTTTTAAATTATAAATATTTTTTAAAGATTTTAAAATAAAAATATTTCTCTGTTCAAAATCATGACCCTTTAAAGTAAATGTTATGACGAAAAAAATATTAGAAAATATGCATTCGATTAACTTTTGTGCTGCAACCCTATTTTTTGTCATTACTGCCATTACTAAAATATCTGATAGCTCTATTAATTTCGATGATAAACTAACGGGGGAACTTTTGGCCATTTCAATACCATAATTCTTTATGCAATCAATTGCTTCAACGGAACTATTTATATTTCTTTCCTGAACTTCTCTTTTTGCAATAACGATAAGTACATCCAAATAAAACCAAGAGGTAAGGCTGTATCCTTTTTCAATACCGACTGGTGAAACCTGTAGCGATTTTTCTCCTACACAACGAATCGCATGGATCAAAACAAACACATAATCAGGGTCCGATTTAGTTTGGAAAAGATTATGCGTGTCGATGAAAATATTGATAAATCTGTCTGTAACCAGATCTATGCCTTTTTTATAATCAGATCGTGCTTTATAGAATATGTCTGATAGATCAATCATAAACTGAAGACATGTTCTATATTCATAATAAAGTCCATTTCTATATTGTTGGATGGCGATATCTTTATAGTCGTTTAAAGTTTCAAGGTCTCTATTAATTAAGTTCTCAGGGTCTGAAATTTTATCTTTCTCTGGTTCA
>CBFDCR010000023.1:0-64837 GCA_965603365.1 uncultured bacterium | reverse complement strand
GAACCCCCGACCTGCTGATTACAAATCAGCTGCTCTACCAACTGAGCTACGCCAGCGTAGGGAAAAAGAGTATACCACACCTATAGCAGGTATGTCAATCACAATTTTACCCCGCAATTACCTCTGAGGCAAGTTTTCATCCCCTCCCGTTTAACACGTTTGGGATACCGTGAATGACAAGGTCAATTATACCCCTTTTTGCGAGCAATTTCAATACCTATATCGCAAAAAATTTCAAATTCACATTTATCTTCCCGGATGAAGGGGAACACAGATTCTATATGATAAACATGGCATCGCCGTATGAAAAGAAACGGTAACCTTCTTCAACGGCGATGCGGTAGGCTTCCTTCATCAAATCGATGCCGCCGAAGGCACAGACCAGGATGAAAAGACTGGACCGGGGCAGGTGGAAGTTGGTGATCAATTTGTCTACCATCCAAAACTTGAACCCCGGAGAAATGAATAATTCTGACTCAAATTCCTCTGCCTCCGGTTTTAGCCGGGCATAAGTTTCCAGGGACCGTACCGTGGTGGTGCCCACCGCCACCAGGTTTTTGGCTTGTTTCAACGCCTCTATCCCGGCCGTCACTTCCTTCCCGATGGTAATGGTCTCCCGACCCATGCGGTGGTCTTCAATCTCCTCCACTTCGATTTTCTGAAAGGTGGCCTCCCCCACGTTCAGGGTAATCTCCAGTACGTCGGTTTTGCGTCGTAAACCATCCAATAGCTCCGGGCTAAAATGGAGCCCGGCGGTGGGCGCGGCTATGGAGCCGGGATGCCGGGCATAAACCGTCTGGTAACGATCCAGGTCAAAATCCCGGTACTGCCGGGCCTCGTCGCCTTTCCGTTTGATATAGGGGGGCAGGGGGGCATAGCCGTGTTTTAAGATGGTGGACCGGTCCCGGTTAAACCTGAGCCGGCGTTTGCCCCGGCTGCCGATTTCAATCACCTCGGCAGCGAGATCGCCGCCAAAGGTGACTCTTACCCCGGGCTTGAACTTTTTGGCCGGCAGGGCCAGGGCCTCAAACACCCGGTTGTCCGCATCATTACTGCCGGTGATCAGGATCTCCACCAGCCGTTCCCCGATCGTGCCCAGGAGCCGTACCGGCACGACCCGGGAGTTGTTGATCACCAGGAAATCATCCTCCTTCACCAGACCGATTAAGTCCCCGAATCGACGGTGGGATATCCGGCCGGTCTGCCGCTCTACCACCATCAAGCGCGATTCGTCCCGTCTGTCCGCCGGGAACCGGGCGATTCTACCTTCAGGCAGCTCAAAATCAAAATCCGTCAACTTCACCCGGCTATTTTACTCCAACATGCTGCGGGCCACAACCCCCATTCACAAACTGCGGGAAAAAAAGACCATGATGCCTCCGTCTGTGGTGTCTTTCCAGGCCACCTTGATATTGCCGGAGGCGTCCACGCCGATGAAGGGAACGAACGAAGTCCCCTCATTGTGGGAAATATTCAGCGGTTCGGTCCAGGTGAAGCCGCCGTCGATGGAGCGGCGAAAATAGACGTCTCCCCCCCGGCTCCACGCCACATTGATATTGCCGGCGCTGTCGGAGGCCAGGGAGGGATCATAATTCTTTAAACTATTGTTGGAAATATTGACCGGCTCATTCCAGGTGGCCCCGCGGTCGGTAGAGCGGGTAAAATAGAGCTGCGGATTGCCGAGATTGAAGGCGGTCTTCCAGGAGTAGATCACATGGAGATGATCGTCAACGCCCACATCGAAGTGAGGTGCATAGTCGTTAAACTCCCCCGGTTTGTGGGAGATCACCTTTCCGTCAGTCCAGCGGGCACCGCCGTTGCTGGAGCGGTGGAGCACCAGGCGCCAGCGCCTCCCTCCCGCGACATATGCTCGCTCATGCCAGAGTAGATAGAGATTGTCCTGGCTGTCGGTGCGCAGTTGCGGCCTCACCGCGCTGTTGGGTTGCGACAGCATCCAATAAGGACTCCAGGTTATACCGTTGTCCAATGAACGGCTGAAATAGACATGGCCCCAGGCATCCTCTTCCCAGGCAGTATTAAATACCACACTCAGGTTCCCGGCAGAATCCACGGTCAGGCTGCTGGGGGTCCAGGTCAGGCAGGTGAAGGGATAACCGGTGGCGATGGGCACACTGGCACTCCAGGTCTGGCCGCCGTCGGTGGAGCGTTTGAACCACAACTGCTCACAACCGAGATAGTTACAGAAGCTGAAATCCAGGTTACCGGCCTTATCGACCACCAGGGAGGGCTGGCCGTAACCGGCATCGTTCTCGCCGGTTATGGCCGCAGCCGGCTCCCAGGTCTGGCCGCCGTCTGTAGAGCGTTTCATATATATCGCGTCTAAAAGAAATTCGTTGAGGCAGACATACACGGCGCCCTCATCGGTCACCAGCAGTTCCATCCACTGGGTGGTGCCGAACTCTGTGGAAAGATTGACGGCCTCGGTAAAACCGGGGTTGGCGGTAATGGAAAAGTCCAGGGAATTGGAATCACCGCCGCCGGGCGAGGGATTGCGCACCAGCACCAAAACGGTGCAGTCCAGGTTTTGGGGGTCCACCAGCGTGTCGTCCGGGCCAATCTCACAGTACAGTTCGGTATCGCTGACAAAGGTGGTCTCCATCTCATCTCCGTTAAACACGATTTCGGCGCCTTGCACAAAATCGCTGCCCTTGACAGTCAGGCTAAAGGCCGGCATGTGGGCCGCCCTGGTGGTGGGCGACATCGACGACAGCACGGGAACGGGATTCTCCTCCGGCGGCGGCGGATTGGGCGTGTTCCCCTGGTCGGGATTGCAGCTCCCTATGATCAAGACTGTAACCGTTATCAAAAAAATCATCCATAATCGTTTCATGTAGCGACTCCTTTAACTTTGATACTAATTATATCGCAATTTTGGTGCCAGGTTAAATATGCTGCAAAATTCCCTATAAATGGGGATCTTAAAATATCGGCCCGTTAGAAGATAACCCGGGGGTTATACGATATAACTCCCGGGTTATCTTATGTTTTTTTACATTTGCTTTTTTTCGCCACTTTGACTAAAATGGAGAGATGAAACCCGGTACACGCCGCTGGATATGGTTCGGCATTTTTTTCTTCATCCTCTACATGTATATTGTCTATCTGCCGGTGGACTACGACTTCGACGGCACGGTATTCAGCCACTTCCTGCGCCGCGCCGTGATCCAGAACGATTTAAAAACGGTCATTCAACCGCACCATCTTTACTATTTTCCCGTTAGCTTTGTGCTGTACAAGCTTACCGCTTCATTGTCGGGCGTGCCGATCTTAGAGTACTTCTTCCTGCAAATGCTCTCCCTGCTCTTCGGCCTGCTCTCCCTGATCCTGGTTTACAAAATTGTGGATCGCCTTACCCCGGCTCTCGATTTCTATTATAAAGCCGCCGCCATCCTGCTCATCGCCTTCTCCTCGGTGTTCTGGTACTACGCCACCGAAGCGGAGGTCCACATGCCGGGGCTGTTCTTTATTTTAGCCGGGGTCTACTGCCTGCTCTCATCCCGGAACCGGTGGTGGCGGCTGATATTATCGGCCCTCTTCTTTGCCCTATCTGCCGGTTTTCACCTGACCAACGGGCTGATTTGTCTCTCCGCTTTTCTCTTCCTGATTTATCGCCGCAGCGGTGTCAAAAAAATAATTTTATTCATCGCCAGTTATGCCCTCTTCCTGTTGGTTCCCCTGTGGGCCTTAAGCCGCTCCGCCGGTATCGCCCTGCCCCAATGGGCCCGGGAGGTTCTATTTGGGGCCAACCCTTTCAGCGGCTATCCGTTGAGCCGCTGGAATTCCTTCTCCCCCAAAACCCTGCTGGCTACGGTGGAGACATCGGCCAACAGCCTCATCCTCACCGGCAGCCCCCTTCTCAATATTATGGCCACAGCCCTGTTCATCGGTTTGGTCGTCCTGGTTGCCTGGGGGGCTCGCCGCTTAACGGACAGGAGATTCCTCTATCTATCCCTGTTCTGGATATTGCCCTTTTTCCTGTTTTTCGCCTTCTGGATGACCCGGGCCACAGAATTTAAGCTGATCCCCCTCATCCCCTTCCTGATCCTGGTGGTGATGGTATCGGCCCGGGCAAAACGGCAAACCGCGGCCCGGATAGGGACTGCCTGCCTGGTGATTGTTGTTTTTCTTCTTAATTTCTTCACCACGGTTCGGCCCAACAGCCGGATCGAAAACAATCACCGGTATGGGCTGAGCCAGTCGATCTTTGAGAAGACCCCCCAAAATGCCACCATCGTCATTGCCGGTGCCGGCCGGGGCGCGTATGCGTACGGCAAGATCTATATTCCCTATTTTGCCCTTCGGGGCGTCATCATCCTGGATTGGCGGCTGGGCCGGGGTTTTAGCCTTGACGATATCAGCCGGGATATCGAATGGCGGCGCCGTCGAGGAGAGTCGATCTACTTCCTGTCCGAGGTGGCCTCCGTTACGCCCACGGTGAAAGACCTGGCGGCATTTCATCAATTTACGGCAGAAGATTATGAAATGTTACTGAACCATTTTCATTTCGGCGAGTCAATCCCCCTAAACGAACGATATGCCCTGCTGCCGGTGGAAGAATGAGCGGGATGGATGTCGTATTTGTGCAGGAGGGCCACAAATTTTTTCACATCGGCCTCTTCGATATGGAGCATCTCTGCCAGATTCTTCAACTTCGCCCCACATCTCCCATAGGCGTCTTCTAAGATCTCCTTTACCTCATCTCGATTCAGATCCCGGTTGATGAAGCGTTCCCATACTACCGCCCAGAAATTTTTGCCCTCATCCAGTTCCCGGCGAACCTGCCCCATCTTTTCATCCCCCTTTTTTACCTGGCGGTCACGGCGCTGTTCATCGATAATGGCCTGGATATCCTTACCGGTAAGGGGGCTGTCGGCCATGATCCCGGCCCGTTTCAAAACGCTGAACAGCTCTCTGAAATTTCCGGGCCAATCGTGGCGGTTAAAGGTCTCCCAGAAGCCCTCTCCAACTTCTTTGCCCTTTAGATATTTCCGATTCTCCTTAACTATTAACTCGATATCTTCCCGGCGCTGCCGCAGCGGCGGTATCTCGATGCCCAGCACATTCAGCCGGTAATACAGATCCTCCCGAAACTCTTTTTTGTCGATGGCTTCGGCCAACTTCTTATTGGTTGCCGCCACGATGCGCACATCCGCTTCCCGCTCAACAGTCTCGCCCAGTACCCGGTATTTCCTGGTTTCGATCAAACGCAGCAATTTGGCCTGGAAGGAGACCGGGACTTCCGATATCTCATCCAGGAACAGGGTTCCTTCTTCGGCTTCCGCCGCCAATCCTTTTTTATCGGCCAGGGCCCCGGTGAAGCTGCCCCTCTTATGGCCGAAAATCTCACTCTCGAAGAGATTTTCATTGATGGTGGGCACATCCACCACCACAAACTTGCCGGTTCTGCCGGAATATTTATGCATCAATTCGGCAATATGGGTCTTACCCACCCCGGTCTCACCCACCAGCAGTACCGGATCGTCTTCTAAAGAGTAATTCAACACCAGTTTCCGTATGTTCTGGATCAAGCGGCTGTTTCCGCTAATCCCATCTACACTCTGTTCATTTTTTTTGATGTTGCGAATAGTCTCCCCCAGCAGTTCCCCCAGCATTTTAAACAGTTCCCGCTCCAGTTCGTTAAAATATTTTTTGGTGCCGCTGTCGATATACAGGAAGAAGTCTTTGTCGATGGGCTGGATGACGACGCTGCGCACAAACAGTCGCTGGGCGGAGCGGGACAACTCGTCCTGGGTCGAGGCCACCACCACATCCTCCTGGTGGATGCCGCCGCCGCTCTCCAGGCTCTGGCGAATATAGCTCTTGCAAAACCCCTCCCCCTCGGCAATGGTTTTCCCCACCATGGACCTGCCCTTGTGCCACAGGATTCTGCCTTCCCGGTCATACAGCAGGGCCAGGGACACCTCCTTCTCTTTCAATAGATCCCATATCTTCGCTTTAAACGTTTTAATCACTAAAATCTCCTGCAAAACCGACAGCCGCGGCACAGCACATCCACGCCGCCCCGCGGCCACTTTCCCCCATTATAACAGAATTCAATCTCTTTGCCCAGCCCCCACAGAAATGAATCAAACCCTGGAATGATGGAACGATGGGATATTCATCCCTGTCTGCAAGGTAAGGCTGCTTTTCGATTTGATTTTAAATTGGAAATTAATTATACTACCCCCTGAAGGACCTGCTAAAATTGAAATTAGCGGAGTAAATAGAATAACAACAGGCAATGATTCAAAAAAAGAGGCTGAAAAAGGTCGATGCTTACTCGTGGAAGATGATCCGGCGGTGAAAAAAGAGTATTTTGAATTTTTGACCAAACATTCAGGATACGCTGTTCGAGATACTACAGACAAACAAGAAGCTTTAAAAATAATTAAAGAGTGGAGCCCCCATGCCCTACTGGTTCATTTCACAAAGGATTTCTTAAGTAGTATTAGTCTCATCGAAGAGATCATTAAAATCGATTCCACTGTTTGTCCCATATATACCACAGATTTTAACCAACCCGAGAAGTTTGTAAAGGCCATGAAAGCAGGGGCTTTTTGGGCGTTAAACAAACCATTCGTGATGGATGAACTTGAAATTATCGTTGAAAAAGCCTTTGAAGAGAGTGTCCGTAGAAAAAATTTGCTCTTAGCCAGATCCTATGTGTTTGTCCTGATGCCGTTTGACAAAGAATTTAAGGAGATCTATCAACTGGCTATCAAAGAACCATTAGTCCATAAGGGCCTTTACTGCGAAAGGGCCGACGAGGTACAGTCTGTCGGTGGTATTATGGAACAGGTCTATAGTCGGATAAAACGAGCCCGATTTATTGTGGCAGATATGACCGGCAGGAATCCGAATGTCTACTACGAAGTCGGCTATGCCCATGCAATCGGAAAAGCTGTGATTCTTTTAACACAGGAGACAGAAGATATCCCTTTCGATTTAAGGGGTTACCGCCATGATGTCCATTAGAATTGCGTCTATCTCTCTATTTTTTTTTATTACCTTTGCCACCGACTCTCTCCCTGATCTTGCCCGCGATACTTTATAACCATAATACCGAAGCAATTCAGCCAATTCTATTCTGGACAGAGTCTCATCCTCTACTATAAGGAGATTTGCATACCGTGCCGGGCCTGACGACCTTTTTGCAGCTACTTCTGTTATCATAACTAATCTCTTTTCAAGGGTATTATAACATAAAATGTGGTTCCTTTTCCAGGTTTAGTCTTTATTCCGAGATAAATTCATGATCCAGGGCATCTGCCGGTAAGACCCATCTTCATCCAAACCGGTACCGTATGACAGAAAAAAATCTCATCATGATTCGCCCTGGAGTAAAAGAGGATTGTGTATCTTCACTCCCCGGATGATCTGACCATGATTTAAATCTTCTGACCAGACCTGTGTACATTTCGAAGCCTCCGCTGCGGTGATGATTAACGAATCCCAGAAGGATATCTTATTTAGAACAGCGCAATAGAATAATTCCCTCACCAATTGACAACCAAAATATTTCCCGCTACAATATGCATGAGGAGGCAAAAGGCTTTTGCTATGGTGTTTAATAAAAAGAAAGAAGAAAAAAAGGAGAAATAGTATGGAAGAAAAAGTAAAAATCACTGATGATCAACTGGTTGCCGTATTGTCCAAAATATTTGACGAGAATTGGGATGAAGCGGATGCCCTGATTGAAAAGGCTCGCCAGGGTGCCCGGGCCGGGAAAGACAAAGACATAAAAGTCTCACGTTATGCCGAAGCACATGGACGCGGCTGTTCCTGTTGATACCCTTGTACGAACAAAAGGCTTACGGCCGACCGTCTCTATCCGGGAGGATATGGGAAGCGGTCTGGTTTATAGTGCTACGTCGCACAGTTTCACCAGGGTTACGATTGAAGAGCTCCGGACATTGCGCCGGTTGTCAAAAGGAGAAGAATCCGTCTGGTTAGCCAGCAATACGTTTCGGAAGTGGGGAGAATTGGAATGGATCGGTACGGAAGTCAAGCCTTCTCCCTTTGCCGAAAAGCCGGGGCGAACAGAAGAACATATGTTCCGACCGGTGCGCGGCTTAATCGTTGCCACAACAACATGCAATGCTTCCTGCGGTTTTTGTTGTGCCCATCCTTACCTCAACGCTTACGTCGATAAAGAGTTCTCTTCTGCGGAGCAGGTACGGCATCTGGGGAATCGACTGCACGCCTTAGGGCTGATGCAATGTACAATCAGCGGTGGCGAGCCGACACTCTCTTCTCATCTTGAGACCCTGATTAGCGCCCTGGTCCGGAATGCCGTGTTTCCCATTATCGTATCCAATGGAACGGTATGGCCAGCCGAAAGATACGCCAGGAATTCAGCGGCAGGAGTCTCATGGACGTTTTCATATTTATCCAACAATGCCGCCGAGCATGATGCGCTCATGGGGCTCCCGGGGGCACACAAAAAAGTCTCCGCAGTTCTCAGAGAGCTGTCACGCTCCGGTCTGGCGCCTGAAGCCAATATCGTCGTCACCACCCGTAACCTGGACTACCTGGAGACCATGATCGAGACGTTGAGTGATTTAGGTGTTCGTAAAGTCTTCCTCTCCCAGCACCTTCGGATGGGCAGGTCTCGTGAAGCCAGCCTCCACCCCTCTGCCCTTGGTTCCCAGGCCGAAATGCTGGCCCGATGGCAACGCCGGGGGGTCAATATCTTGCGGGGATACCGGTTCCGCTTTCTCTACGAAACAGGCCCTACGCTGATGCAGTCGCTCTTCCCCGATTTCGGCGGAGGCTGTCCCGCCGGGCTATTTGAATGCCTGGTCTTTCCAGACGGATCGGTGTATCCATGCGACTATCTCTGGGAAGAAAAATTCTGCGCCGGTAACCTGTTCGATAACGGGGGAATACAACGCATCGCAAACTCGACCGTGTTCTCAATGCTGCACCACTTGCCAGCCGACGAGGTGTGTCTCAACTGTCGTTATCTAAAGGAGTGTAAAGGCGGTTGCCCAGGAATTCGTTATATGCACGAAGGCCGCCTGTCTTACCCAAACCAGGAGTGCCCCTTGCTTGGGAAGCAGTACTGATGATCCTTTCTCCCCAGTTGAGATATCGAACAGACGGCATTTGTTATCATCCTCGAATCGGCTATTTCGCCGTACCGGACCTGTGGATTGATTTGTTCGATGCCCGGAATCGCCAATCTGGAGATTTTTCGGCGGCGGCCTCCCCGGCTAAGAGTGCAGATATCTGGAAAAGGCTGCTGGAACTCGGACTGGTAAGCGATGATGTGGAACCTGCCGCCATCCAATATAAACGCCCACTGCCGGACTTCGGCGAGGAGACCACGGCTCCACTTGACGCAGAGATCTATCCTACCTATCGCTGTAACCACAACTGCCGATTCTGTTCCTCCGGTGACCGAGTCTTCAGATCAAACGACTATCAAGACCTCCCGCCTGAATGGATCGACGAAATCGCAGAACGATTAGATAAAGTCGGATTGTTCAATGTCGGGATAGTCGGTGGCGAGCCCTTTCTCTACCGGCATCTCGATCGTCTGATCGACGCTCTAATTTCCAGGGGCATGCAAGTACAACTTACCACTAACGCCTCCGTCTCACCGCCTAAAATCGCGGCGGTTTACCGCAGCGGTCTTCATTTAGCCATCAGTATTCACGGCGGAAATGCAGAGGAGAATGATCTACTGACCGGGCAGCCGGGATCTTTTTCCAGGGCTGTCCGAGCGATTGGTTATTTGATCCGAGAAGGTATCCCCGTACGAATCATCTCGGTTATCGAAACGCCTTCGGTAGAGAGAATACGGAGGTTGGCAAAATATTGGTACGATCTCGGCATCACCGAAATGACTTTCAATCGAGCAATCCCAATCGGGAAAGCAAGACAATATCAATATAAAATGTGGGACGCAGAATCTATTCTCCGACTCGAAGGTTTTGCCAACGAAACTAACGGAGACTGCCATATCAAGATACACGCCGGTCTTCCGTTTCAACTCAGCGTAACTCCGCAAGATCAAGGAACGCCTTTCTACCTCAAAGCAGACAAACGTTGTGATGCGGGAATTAGGGGGATCTATATCGACCCTTCAGCCGACCTCTACCCCTGTGAATTGCTGGCAAAGGAAAAGTTCAAATTGGGAAATCTACTCAGTGATAACTGGCCTGAACTCCTGATAAATTCCCCCGTTCTCTCCTACCTCAGATCATTGTCTACTCCAAATACCTGCCTGGCTTGCAGCTATGCCGATATTTGCCGGGGTGGTTGCCCGGGTTTGCAGGATGATGACGAGACCAGGATCTCATTGCCAATGCCTCTCTGCCCATTCACGAATCTCTCTTAGTATGGGGCGGGGGAAATTTGTTGTCAGGGGAGGACCAGGGCGTCGGCAGCGACTTCGCATACGGTCTTGATCTCCACCCCCAGTTTGTAGTGTTTGTTGAGTTCCATCAGTTGGTCGATGCAGTTGTGGCAGGGGGTGGCCACTATTTTAGCACCGGTAGCCTTGATCTGGTCGGCCTTGATCTTGCCTACCTTGAGCCGCCGTTCGCTGAAGCGGGTCATGGCCAACTGTCCCCCACCGCCGCCGCAGCAAAAGTTTTTTTCCCGGTTGGGGGTCATCTCCCTGAAATCGGCGACCGCCTGTTTTAAAATGAACCGCTGCTCCTCCACGATGCCCCCCAGGCGCACCAGGTTGCAGGGATCGTGCAGGGTCACCGGTTTTTGGTTTTTGGCGGGGTCCAATTTGATACGGCCCTCACGGATATAATCGGCCACCACTTCGAGGATACTCCTGACCTCGAAGCCGTACTTTTTAGAGAGCCACTCCGGCGCCTCCCAGCGGTTGGAGTTGAAGCCGTGGCCGCACTCGGCCAGCACCAACACCCGGCAGCCCAGGTTTTGCATGGACTGCACCAGCCGGTCCGACATCAGCCCCGCGGCCCGGTCGTCGCCGTTGTACAGGCCGTAATTGGTCACGTCGTAATTGTCGCTGGAAAAGGTCCAGCTCTCCCCGGCGGCATAGAAGATCTTGCCCACCGCGCCGATGGATAAGGGGAAAAACATCGGCTCCCGGGGATTGACGGTATAAAATAACCGGGCCCCTTGCTGATCGACGGGCAGCCTCGCTGCCGGATCGTCTACCTCATCCTGCAATTCCTCTTCGATCCACTCCACTGTCTCCAGCCAGTCATCCTTGGGAATACCCATGTTGTTGCCCTTCTCAACGGCGGTATCCACCGTAGATTGCAAGCCCGGCGGTACCAGACCGATGGCTGCCAGCGCACCCCGGGCCGCCCGGATCAAATAGGGAATATTTAAACCGATGGAGCAGTTCAAGGCACAGCGGCCGCACAACGAACAGCGGCCAAACAGTGAATCGATCCACTCCTCCACCATGGCCCGATCCAGTTCTGCGGCCCCTACCCAGCCGGGAACACTGCGGCCGATCAGACTGAAATACCTCTTAAACACCTTTGTCACCAGGTTCAACTTGTAGGCCGGGATAGACTGGAGATCTTCATAGGCCACATAATAGTGGCAGGCATCGGCACACAGGCCGCAGTGGACACAGGCATTGAGGTAGGCGGCATATTCATGGTGTATTTTCTCTTTAAATACCCGCAGGGCCTTTTGATAGTCCTCCGGCTTTAACTGCTCTATTTTCTCTTTCAAAGGATCAACGGTTTGCACTCGTTCACTCATGACCTGACCTTATTCCTTATAATCCTAGGCCTTATGGGAGGCCGGCGGAAACACGCTGCGCCGGCCATAAAAGAGGCCGAAGAGCAGCCGCACATAAAAAAAGAACACGCAGTGGCGCAGTTTGCCCACCGGGATGTACAACAGCACCAGGATGGATGCGGCCAAAAACAGGGCCGCCGATACCGCACCGACCGTATACAACAGCGCCAGCGTCACAAATGCGTCTACCACCAGGTTGGCGGCAAAGTCGTCGGTACAACTGACCGCCCGCAGGTGGGGCGAAACAAAACGCTTCAGCAGCAGGGCCAGACCGCACACTGCCCCGGCCGCCAATCCCAGGCGAACCAATATCAACAAAAAGCGGGGCAAAGGTATACCGATCAGGAAACAAAACAGCAGGAAAAAGGCGGCAAAGATGCCCGTATGATAGAGGATACCGGCGATATAGCTGGGAAGGTGCTTGCCGGCACTCTCCTTCTCCCAGGGCATCATACCCCGGCCAAAGGCATAGGCGATGCCCCTCTTCACATTCCCCTCAGCTTCGGCGTAAAACTCTCGCCGGCCAAACGAGAAGGTTTTGCGGATCAACACCGCCATCGAGACCGCCATTACCCCAAACGCGGCGGCAGCGCCCCATTTCAAGAATATGAGCATGGTAACGTCCGCCTACACACAGCCGTCGGGTTTGGGCAAACCGGCCAATTTGGCCGCCCCCTTGGCCGGGCCGGCGGGAAACAATTGGTAAATATATTTCAACTTAAAACCCGTGGTCTTGCATATCTTGCGTACCATGGGGGCCAGGTCGTTCTCCTGCCAGTATTCCCGGATATAATTGATGACCGCCCAATGGTCGTCGCTCAAGGTATCCAACCCCTCTTCATGGCGGCCCAGGAATTCGGCGATCTCTCTATTCCACTCTTCGGGGTGGGCCAAAAAACCCTCCTCGTTGACCTCCAGCTTCCTGCCGTCAAAATCTATCAATGGCATATGATACTCCTTCTAGTGGATTTCAAAATATAAGGTCATATTTTATAAGAAATCTGTCCACAATTCAATCACCCGGATCAAAAATTCTTGCCCTCCCCCACCCAAAACATTTATCCTTTTAAGAAGGATAAAATTGCCTGATTTTATCCTTGACAGAAGGACAAATTTTTATTAAATTATCCTTATGAAAAGGATAAACAAAGAACTGTTAAAGGCCATCATCATGGAAAACCGCAGCTATGTCCTCTCCATCCGGCAAGATTTTATAGAGCGGGAGAGGGTCCTTCTCCCCAAAAACCTCAAAAAGGTGGCCATCCTTTACGGCATCCGCCGCAGCGGTAAGAGTTTTATGCTTTACCATATTGCCCGGGAAAACCCGGACCGCTTCCTCTACGTGGACTTCGAGGATGAACGGTTGGAGGGCTTTTCAATCGACGACTTTGAAACCCTCCGGGAGGCCTACTTCGAGCTTTTCCCCGAATTGATTCAAAAAGAGGTCTTCTTCCTGCTGGATGAAATCCAGATCGTGCCGGGGTGGGAGAAATTTTGCCGCCGGTTGGCAGAAAAAAGTGCTGTCAGTGTAATCATAGCCGGCTCATCGTCGCGAATATATCCCGAAAACATTCACACCACCCTGAGAGGACGATCATGGAGCCTTGAAATTTTTCCCCTCTCCTACCGGGAATGGATTGACTATAAAGGGATCAAGTGGGATTCCCGAACGCTCCTCTCTGATCAGCGATTTCAACTGCTGGAAATTTTTAACCAGTATATGAAATGGGGAGGCTTTCCCGAAGTGGTCACCGCCGCCGATGAATTCAGCCGACGCAAGATCATCAACGAGTACCTACAGGCCCTATTCTTCAAGGATCTGGTGGAACGGTACGATATTTCCAATATCACCCTCATGGAAGCCCTGAAAAACAAAATTTTCTCCACCTTTGCCACCCCCTTCTCGTTGAATACCTTTTACAAACAGACCAAAGGCAACTTCCCTTTTTCCAAGGATTTACTGTTTGAGTATTACCAACATCTCCTGGATTCAAAACTGATCTTTGAGATCCGAATATTCAGCGACTCGGTGTATAAAAAAATGCGTAATCCCCCCAAAGTCTACATCGTGGACTCTACCTTAGCCCAGTGGGTGGTACGGGACGACTCTGCCCGCATACTGGAAAACGTCGTGTTCCTGGAACTGCTCAAGCGAAACGAAAAAATTCATTACTTTTCAGAAGAGAGGGAGTGTGATTTTATAGTCTCCCGCAATGGCACCCACCACCCCATCCAGGTCACCTATACCATCCAGGACAACAACAGGGAGAGGGAGGTGACCGGTCTCATCGATGCGGCCCGGCACCTCGATACCAGGGCAGCCACCATTTTAACGTACACCGACGAAGATGACTTCACCATCCAGGATATCCACATCAAGGTTCTACCGGTGTGGAAATGGCTCCTCCAGGATGAAGGCAGAGACGGGTGATAAAAACGGGATCGGGGGGGGGTTAATCGATATAGCCTAAGGTCTTGAGGGCCTTGCGGGTTTTGGGATCCAGCTTCCGGGGTTGTTGGCTGGGCAGGGCCATCGACTTTGCCCGTTTCAGCCACTCTTCCAGGGCGGCCTCCAGTTGTCGGGCCCGGGCCGGTTCCTGGTCTTTCAGGTCACGGCTCTCCCCATAGTCGTCCCAGGCCCGATACAGACGACTCTGTTTGAGGGCCCAATCGGTGGGATAGGGTTTCATGAATTTATAACCCTCCCGGTAAATGGCCCGGATCACGCCGTTTACCGCCTCGCTGATCACATACTCATGATTTCGATAATGGGGATTTGAAAACATGGGTGTCAGGTTTCTACCGTCGATGGGCTGGGCGAGGTTGGTGCACTGCGACGGCGCCACGTTGCGCCCAAACCGGACGCCGGCCGCGGCCAGGCGGTCGATATGGGGGGTACTGACATCGGGGCTGCCGTAACAACCGAAATAGTCGGCCCGGGCCGTATCGATGGTGATCAACAACAAATTGGGGGCATCGGTCAGATGACGCTCTTTACAGGCGGCGCCGGTGAGCAGCAGGCCGCAGAGAGACAGCCACAAAAAAGCATTTTTCATGCCCCCATTATATATCCTTTCCCCCGGGCTGACAAGAGAGAAGAGATCATTGCAAATTGCAAAATACCCAACAACCAATAACCAATGAAATCATGAAGTATTCATCTTGCATTTTGCCATGGTTGTTTTGCAATTTGCCTTGAAAACGGGTCAAAAGGGTGTGATTTCGGAGCCAAAAGGGTCGCGATCGATGCCCTCCAGGGGTGATATCGGTGCCCAAAGGGGTGATACCGGTGCCCCCTAGGGGTGATACCGGTGCCCAAAGGGGTAATATCGGTGCCCTCTAGGGGTGATATCGGAGCCAAAAGGATCATGATCGATGCCCTAGGGGGTCGAGATCGGAGATCAAAGGGTCATGATCGATGCCTCCTGGGGGTGATTTCGGAGCTCGAGGCATCGATACAAGAGCTCGAAGGGGTGATACCGGTGCCCGAAGGGGTGATTTAAGAGCCCGAGGCATCGATTCTGGCGCTCAAAGGGCCAAAACCGGGGCCTTCTGCATCGTGACAGGAGAGAGGCAGGCCAGAAAACCGGCCACTGCCCCCGGGAACAGGTGGGCCAGCCCTAAAAGGGACGCAGATCTGCGTCCTCTACATCCCCCTTCCTCCTCTTGCCTGGTGCCGATTGTATACTCACCTATACACTTGACATTTATAGCCAGGTGATATATGTTAATTGAGGTAAAAATAGTATCCGAGGAAGTGTGAAAATGAGAACAGTCAATGCCTTGAAAATAAGAAACAACCTGGGAGAGGTCCTTGACTCTCTTGAAAGAAATGGGGAGCCGATTTTGTTGAGTAAGGGAAGGAGGGTAAGAGCTGTGTTAATAACCCCTGAAGATTTTGAAAAAAGATTCCTGGACAAACAGGCCGAAGAGAAGAAAAAGAAACTCTTCCAGAAAATTAAATCCCTCCGTGCCGATTCAGTAATAAACCAGAACAGCGTCAACGTACTCCGCGAACTGAGAGGGTATGAAGAATGATATGGGTTATCGATGCCTCGGTTGCACTCCGTTGGCTCTTAAAGGAAGAGGAGCATCAGCATGCAGATGCCATTCTTCGCTCAGTAATCGATTACCCGGGGTCTTTCAGTGTACCGGAATTATTCTGTTTTGAGGTTTTGTCGGTTCTGTGCAGGCTTCACCCTTCTCCAATTGAGGCCTATCTTGAGGGCATATTACCGATTATTCAAAGTGAAATTCTAAGACAGCCCATGAGCGAAAGCCTGGTTAGTAATGCCGGATTCTTTACAAAGAAAGGATTATCGGGCTATGATGCCACCTATGCGGCGCTGGCAGCAGAGTTAAACGGAACCTGGCTGACATTTGATAAAAAGGCACATAATTGTATTAAGGATGAAGGAATTTCACACCTGTTGACAGAAAAACTCCCGGAAGATTGGCACAACTTCTTCCCTACAGACGTTGGCTGAAAGGATACAACAAAAGCCCCAAAAGGGGCGCAGATCTGCACCCCCTACATCCTCCCCCAAAATCTACTTTCTACATCCCCCCTCCTGCCTGATGCCTGTTATTGCCTTAGCTCCTCCAGAATGAACCTGATCTCCGCCGCATCGGTATAATCCAAAGCCGGGTCTTTCGCCAGCCGGTTGCCCGTTTTTTCGCCTGTCCCTAAAATTTCTATTTCTTGTTACTTGTCAACGTATCTCTGAGTAAGAATTAATCTCTGTGATTTTTTTACCATCATATTGATATACAACCCTCCTTTCGTGTAGTATGGCACTGTCACCATCGAAAGATCCACTTAGAACAACCTTTCGTTGACAAACGATAAAAACCAATATCAATGAACGATTTTTTAATAAATCACTAAGAAAAGAATCCCTAACCAGGAGTCCTACTCCATGAATACCCTTATCCGGCATAATCTGGGTAGTACCATTACGATCTACCCAGTTAGTCAGTCCTTCCCACTTCAACTTTCCATAATCAATCAACATAGGTGACGGCACATCTATACTGGGCGTATCATCCTGGCTACAGTCGTAATGCCATTCATTTTCCCGGAGCAGTCTATAGTTAGTTACTATCACTTGATCTGTACCTGGAATTTCACAATTATTTTGTAATTCACCAGTTTCAAATTGTTGAGTGCAGGTGATACTATTGGGGTATTCTCCCATATATAAGTAATATTCACCTGGTGTATATTTACCTGGATCAGGTCTGAAATTTTCGGATACAATCTTTTTGGCTACGTTATTGATATCTTTCTTTGGAATAAATGCAGTAGTTACAATAATTTCCAAATCGCGGTAAGGGTATTTATCAGCCGGGTTAATACCCATACTCCATTCCGATGACCAATAATATTGAATAGGAATCCACGGCATACCATTTTCTCCAAAGACCTTTAACGAATCAACAGCAATTGGAAAGTCATCTTCGGCCACCCATTCCCTGGGACTCAGGTGTTGGGTTTTTCTAAAATCATAAGGATTTGGATTCCACCAACTAACCTTTTCTTTTTGTGGACGAAGATCGGTCGGGTCTATATCTCTGAGATTGATTCCTTGCAGCAGAGGTAGTTTTGTTTTGGGAATTTCTTGCCCATCATATAATTTGGGCTTGACATGGTCCGAGAGAATACCTTGCAAACGTCTGGCCAAAATCCAGTAATACTTTTTTCCTAACCGCTCTGCCCATACCGGTTTGGCTCGGCCAGACCCATATTTCCATGTGATGAATCGGTCATATTTATAGCATTGTTCATCTGGGCCGGGGTACCCCAGGTCACAAGTACTCTTTATAAACCAGTGTAAAATTTGCTTTTTGCTTAGGGAAACAGATTCTAAGTCGAATTCATCCAGAATTAGGTTTTCCAATATATATCGCTGAAAATCAGTACCTAATCCATCGGCACTTAGTTTCATGTTGAGCTTGAAAAAATCCTCTTCAAGTAGTTCCTTGATTTTTGTTTCATCTGGTATTACGAGCGGCCATTTAGAATTATAGGGAGGCCTAAAAATATCGGGATCAATGTTTTCAGGCAAGAGTCCACGGGAAAATGCTTGCTCTAAAATTAGTCTGAAAGTATCACGAATCAAAGCATTTTGAAAGATAGTTCCGTTTTCAAAAGTTTTAAGTATACTTGGTACAACGTTGGTAAGGAGTTTATCATCATCACGCAGCAGAATCGCACTGTAAACTGATAGGCTGACTCTCTCAAGAATATAGTCATCATCGGTATCCATAAAGTGTGACAGTATGGAGGAAGCTATCTGAGGAGAGGCCAGGAATACCCTGACCAGACCCTTTGTAGCCCTGTCTCTTACACGCCGGTCGGAGGCTGCACAGAACCATGACAGAATCAATGCCCATAAGCGACAGGCCTCTTGACTGTAACCAGATAAATCTGCATTTAGTGACCATTCAATAAGCCGCCAGCCTGCCTTACAGTTCTCAAAATCCTGGTAAAGTACATGGCTCCAAAAGCCATCTCTCCATGCCAACTTATATCTGGTTAGAAGAGAGTCAATAAATTCTGCGTTGCAGGGATGCTCAGGAATTAGGGCAATTTCAAATAGTGCTTCAAAAGCGTTTTGAATTGTTTCATAACCGGATAAACCTTCGTAAATAATATGTTTGGTTTGTCCTGTGAAAGTTTTTTTATCCCGCCACTGGAAGCCGGAGTATATGATTTTCAGCAACATATCACGGTCTACATTTAGTGAGAAATCAACCAACTCATGCCCAAAACCTTCAGGAATAATAATAGACAGGGCTTCCAACAATCCCCTATGTTCGCGTGCTGTTTCATCTGATTCTACCAAAAATGATAGTCTTCCATTGCTAAACGCTGTAGACAAATCTTCCTCCTTAATCTCATTGAAAAGATGATTCGCTATGAGGAAGTCAGCAATTCGTTCAAAAGTAAAACGGCAAAAACGTTTCTTAGGGCCAAGTGGGCGTGACTGCCTTTCAACAAATGCAATAAGCCCTTCTTTTTCCAGGTTAGCAAAAAGAGAGCGACTGTGATCATCAATTGAAAATATTTCATTTACAATGCTTTTTGCCCTGTTGTACGGCAAAAACCGGGTATTATTATCAGCCATTACAGCAGCCAGAGAATTTAATGCCTGACTGACTTTATCTTCATTCGGATCATAATCACAGGCATTTGCTATTTGCCGATTTTTTTCTACAACCAACAACCTGAGTATGTCTGAAAAACCTGTGCTCCCCTGGGGCAGGGATTTGATATTTTCACCATTCAATCCCTGGCAGATAAGATGCAAAAAAAGTGGGTTAGAAAATTCACGTTGCAGTAACGGGGTTGCAGGAGGCTGTATCTCATAGAACTCGAAAAATTCGCGGACGGCTTCAAATTCCTTACCGAAAAAACCGTTGTGAACGAATTCGGGCCATTTTTTTCTATCGCCAATTACATCATCCAGGTAGGTATCCCTGCATGAGATACACAGCTTAATATTGGAATACTGTGAAAGTTGCTGGCGTAGACCTACCAGCCATGACTGCTTCCAGCGTGTGCGTTTTTCCGACTCATTCAGGGCATCAATATAAATCACCGCAGGATAATTTGACGCTTCTGCGGCTGAATCTATCATCCCCCACAGTCCCTCACACCCTATATTTCCACCTATGCCAAGTTTAGATGCCATGACTGCCCATGGCTCTTGGTCGTAAAAGTCTTCCCCGAAAAATATTAAACAGAGTTGGTTATTTCCGAAACGGTATAGACTATGGTCAACCATTGCGTGGGTTTTACCGATACCTGCAACACCCCTAAGCAGCATGAATTGGCTGAAATATAATTTAGTCTGTGGACTACTCAACCATTTTTTGAGTTCCTCAAGAGCAGCGATTGCGTTTCTTGAAGTATCCAGTTTTTCTGCCGGGAAAGACAATTGGTATTCAGCCATAAACTGCCTGAAGCCCGGCGTATCTGCATTTTCACCATGCTCCTTTAGAAATAATTCTAGTAACGCCGGTTCTAGTTTATAAAGTTTTTCAAGTAGTTGTTCCGTCCTTCCTGCCAAATCTTCAATGGCGTCTGGGGTAGCAGATTCAGTTTTTGTGGCCGTCTCAAGTAATTTTTTCAGACTGTCCAGTTCCTTAGTAATATCAGGAATTATCACAGGGCAACCTTCTAAGTTCCTGAATGCTGAACCCCATCGTTGGATCCCGCTTAAAACTTTATGTTTCACGTCAGTGGCCTTCTTTTGCCAATGTTCCGGATTGGCAAATGACTCCAACGCGTCCATTGCTGGTACTTCAATGGAAAGCTCTGGAGTGTAGCGCTTTCCGGCCTGGCCTTTGGCTTCTTGTAATATATTGGACAACCATTCTTTTGTTAAAATTTGACTGTCAAACCAGTATCGTCTCATTCCGCCATAGGGATCTATTTCTATTAGCCGGTCTCTAAGGTCGTGTTCTGTCCAGAGTTCAATATCAAGTTCGTGACCTTCGTTGGCAAGTCTTTTTTTTTGTTTTTGTTTCCAATCATTGAATTTTTCTGTCTGACTTATTCCTCGTGTACCGCCTGCTCTACGACCGGTAAGATCGAATGGAAGGCAGTAAATATAGCGTTTCAGCTCAGGATGATTCCTAACGGCTGAGTTTAATGAATCCTTCATCTGTCTAAATTCAGGAGTATCCAGTTTAGTGAAATACTTTGCCTGAACTCCCAGTTTACTCGTATCTGGCTTCACGAAGATAGCTTCTACACCTCCGTCACCCCCTGCTCCTCGAAAACGTTGATATTTAGCTTCAGGCGGTAACTCTTTTCTAAAGGAACGATGAAATATTTGACAACAAAGCTCTTCAAATGACTCCCTGTATCCCCCATTAAACTGCCTGATTCTTTGAAAACTAATCTCTGCCATTTCTCTCATATTATACTATAACCAAAGAATAGTGTAAACGAAATATAAAGCTTCTCCGAATTAAAGAGTAAAGTCGCCACCATTGTCTAAGCCTATGTTTGCAATTTTATTTTGAAGGAAATATCATTTTGTGAACTGTGGGATATTTAGAGACGATAGATAACTGAATTTTATCCACCACGTTTTAATGCCCCTTTGTTTGCCCCCTTTCGCCTCCCCGTTTCCACGCTTTGTCTCTTATGCTTTCAAGGGTAATATCGTCCCTGTTTTCCCATAGGCCGCATAATTTATTAAAAAGAGAGTGTTTATCAACCGATTTTTTCCGGGTTTTATCATTTAGAGGCACTCTTCCCCGCCTGTCCCCTTTTGCTTCCCTTCACGCTCCTATGAATTTTAACAATCCGTAAACAAAAAATACCGGCCAGACTATTGCCTTTAGAACACCCAGCACACCTACCCAAAAGCCGGTTGCAGTCGATATGTAATACACTAATGCGCCGATTAAACCCAATCCATAGACCGCACCGGCGGGACCGCTTTGATGTAAATGACACGTTTCTTGGCTCATTGTTTATCTCCTTTACAGGTAGTTTACGTTTAAATTATATTGAATTGCATTTTCTTTGTCAAATGGTCATGGCAAAATAGCCAATAACCAATAACCAATAACCAATGGAATCATAAAAAGAGGGAGGCGGGATCGGGTGATCCCGCCTTTAGTTTAGTGGTGTCTATTCGTAGATTTCGTAGAAGGTGTTGTTGAGGACAAAGCGGACGTTCTGGCCCAGGGCCAGTAACTGGGCGGCTCCGGATTCCTTACGCAGCAGGTCGAAATACTCTTTGCTGGCGAACTGGATGCGCTGCGGCTGGGCCTGCTTCTGCACCTGGATCTGCGAATCCACCCAGAATTTGCCGGTCTGGTAAAAGGCCCGGCCCTGGATATTGCGCACCTGCTGCATCACATTCTGCACCCGGCCTTCGCCGTCCCGGTAATCGAGCCGGCCCCGCCCCTGCTGGGTCTCGGCGTAGTTCTGGGCGTAGTTTAACTGTTGGAACTCCTTACTGGTGCGCACACTGGGGGCGCCGGACTTGACCCGGATGTCGGAAAACTCCTCGGCATTCTTCTTCTCAAAAGCCCGATCGTGTTCGGCAATACGCCCCATGGTCTGATCCACCGCCCTGATCTCACGACGCCGCACCCTGGTCTTCTCATCCTCCACGATCAGGTAGCTGGTATAGGGGGTGATGATGCCGAAGTCACGGGCCAATGCCGTTACTTCGTCCACCAGTTCCTTGCTGTCGCCGTGGAGGCGGATCTGATCCAACAAATAGCCGATGCGCCGGGCCGCCCATAGGGGCGGGATGAAATCATATTTTTCATCATCGGCGGCAAAGGCGCCGCTAAACTCGAAGTTCCTGGTTTGATCCCCCATCTTGCCGCCCAGTACAATCTTACCTTTACCGCTGCCCCGGTACCGGCCCAGCAAGGATAGCGACGACCCCTTAAAGAGATCCGGTAAATCCCGGGGATATATCTTCGAGGTCTTGATCCCGGCGGGAAATTCAAGTTTGATATTGGTGAGTACCGGGGACTGGACTTTTGAATAGAAGTTGGAGACCTTGACTTCGATATCCTCCTCGGGGGTGATATAGGTGCGAAAGGCCCGGGTCGTCTCGGTGATTTTATCCAGCAAATGGGTGTTGATCTCGCTGCCGATGCCGAAGGTAAATATCCGGGTATGCTTGGGGTTGAATCGCTCGATCTTATCGAGCAGGGCGGCTTCACCGGTCTCGCCGATGGTGGGTTTACCGTCGGTCAGGAAAATCACCATGTAGGGCCTGGAATGCTGCCTCTTCATGTCCAGGGCCAGGGAGAGGGCCTCCTCGATATTGGTGCCGCCAATGGGTTTCAACTGCCGGATAAATTCCCGGGCCGAATCGAGATTCCGTTCATTGACGGCGGACAACCGGCCAAACAGGGCCTCGGCTTCGGTGGAGAAGCGAATGATGTCAAAGCGGTCGCCCCGGTTTAGGTTTTCGATGCAGAAGAGGAGCGCCTGGCGGGCCTGTTCCAGTTTCTTGCCCGCCATGCTGCCGGAGACATCCAGCACAAAGGCGATATCCTTCTCGATAACCTGCCGGCGTTCATTGCCGTGACCGGGGGTCAGATTCAAGAAGAAATAACCGTCTTCGCCCCTCTTCTGGTAGGTCAACAGGGAGATGCCCAACTCCTTCTGGCTGAGGGAATAGTAGAGTTTGAAGTCGATATCGGGCTTGATGTCCTTCTCCTCGTAGCCCACCACCGCCCGGTGACCGCCCTTGCGGATGATCTCTACCTGGTGGGTGGGGCAGTAGACGCTGCGGATCTCTTCGCCGGAGTGGATGTCCACCTTGATACTGACATCCTTGAGGGGTTTGGCGGAAAATTTCTCGGTATTCAGGGGATACAAATATTCAATGGTATGGTCGTCTTTGTTCAATACTTCGGTATAAGACATCTTGACCCGCTTGGTAGAATGAGGCTCGATGGGGAATATCCGCACCTTAAACACCCCGGTATCGCTGTACTCCAGCAAGGCGGGATCTTTTAGCCGCCTGACAATATCCTCGTAGATCTTACGGGCCTTCCCGGCATCCAGCAATTCCGCCTCGGTCTCCCGGCCGTCGATGTACATGCTGAATTTCTTGATCACCGCACCCCTGGGAATGGGGAATAGGTAGTAGCCCTCCAGCCTTCGAGGGGAAGGGTTGTAAAAGGCCTGGTCGATCCGGGTCACGGCAATTTGATCCTCGATCTTGACCTCCACCCGGTGGTATTTGACCTCCAGGGGAAAGGGGTGAAAGCCATGGGGCGGCAGGGGCCTGGGGGGATGAGGCGGACGGGGCACGACGATAAAGCCGTCGGCAAAGACCGGGGATGAGAATACCAGGATGATCAGCAGGGATAGAGCGATATTTATCTTTCTTAACAAATACATCTTATCCCTCATTTCTTTTCAAATTTAAACTTCTTCTGGCTGGCCTGGTCCTTGATGGCCTTGACCATCACCGCATCGAGGGTGTCGTCGTCGCTCATCTCTTTCCGCTTCTCGGCCACATACGTTTCCCGATCTTTCTTCAACTGGCTGATCTGGGCCTGGATCGCCTCTCTCTTCTTTTTTTGCTTCTCCACATAAGCCTTCCGCTCTTTGGGGCTCATCTTCTTCATCTCTTCCGGCAGTTCATCCTCCTCCAGTTCTTCCACCTTGACTTTACCCTCTTTCTCGGCATCCACCAGGTCCCAGCCGACATTGCGATACTGTCCGGAGGCCTTGGTTACGGCCCGCTGGGCCATCACCGCTTCGCCGGCGGCCATGGCATTTTGATCCTGCCGGGCCTGCCGTTCTTTTTTGGCGGTCCCGCCTTTACCGTAGGCCACATAGGTCTTGTTTAACTCCTGACCCAGGTGAACGATCTCTTTGTCCTGGGGGGCCGAGATGTGGACGATCTTCTTGTTGTGATCGATATTCATATACTGGCCGTCGGCCAAATCGGCGCCGTCTTTCCACTGGGTGCGAATGCCCTCGTCGGCATTGCCGCAAAAGATGGTGTTGACAATAACCCCCTTAGAGATGGAGGTCTTGCATGACTGGTGATAATCCACTTTCCCTTGAGTAAAGGGTTCGTTGCCGGCAATAAAGATCACCTTGTAGTCATTGTGGTGGGGACTCCACGTCAGGCCGTCCACCGCCGCCTGGATCACCTGGCCGCAGTATTCATAGCCGCCGTTGGTACTCAATTTGAACAACTCTTCGGAAATTTTATCCAGATCTTCGGACAGGGGGACAATCTGGCGCAAGTAGCCTTCGGGCGCGGGAATCGTACTTTTGCCGTACTCGTAGAGGGCCACTTCCAATTTAGGCACAGCCCCATCCCGTTTGGCAGTGGCCATGGTATTGACAATATTCCACAACTGGGTCTTGGCCTGTTCGATCAGTCCTTGCATGCTGCCGCTGGTATCGAGCAGGATGGCCAGTTGGATCAGGGGTTTTCCCCTGGCCTTTCGGGCCCATCCCACATGGGACAAAACCGTTACCATTAAAAATAAAACCAAACATAACTTCATCGTTTTCATGTTTCCTCCTCAAACACCTTATTTGTCGGACAAGTGTACATTTATTCCCCATTATACTCCTGTACACTATAATTTTAAAGTCGTAGTTTCATTCATTCTGGATTTAGAATATTGACACTGGAATTCGGAAGCCAGAAGTCAGGAGCCTGAATATATAGAGGCGTTAACCACTCAGGGCACGGCGGATCGCCTGGGCCAGATGCTGGCGGTTGATGGGTTTCAACACAAACTCTTTGATTCCCAACTCCAGGCACCTCTCACGGGCAACCGTCTGGCTGAAACCGGTACATAATATAATGGGAATATTGGGGCGAACTTTCTGTAAATTTTCCGCCAGTTGAACGCCTGTCATATAGGGCATGGTCTGGTCGGTGATAACCAGATCGAATTGTCCCGGCGCAGCCCGGAATTCATCCAGGGCATCCAAACTGCTGGTACTGGAAACGACCGTATACCCCAATTGCTCCAATATCTTTTTCCCCACCGTCACCAGATCTTTCTCATCATCCACAAAAAGAATCCGTTCGTCTCCACCAATGATGGTGATTTTGGGTCGGCTGTCGGCCGCTTCGGCTTTCCCCACCCGGGGCAGTAAGATCTTAAAGACCGAACCTTCACCGGGCTCACTGTAAACGGAGATATCGCCATTATAACTCTTCACAATACCATGAACCACCGCCAGCCCCATGCCGGTGCCCCTGCCCAGTTCTTTGGTGGTAAAATAAGGTTCGAATATTCTCTTCATAACTTCCGGTGTCATACCATGACCGGTATCGCTGACTGTCAGCTCTACATAAGGGCCGGGCTTGAAATCTTCTTTACCGGGGGGCCGGTTGACGATACTCACATCCCTCAAGCTAAACGTCAGCACTCCGCCCCGCTCCTGCATGGCATCGGCGGCATTGGAAGCCAGATTCATCATCACCTGGTGAATCTGAACCGGGTCTGCCAACGCCAGACTGTTATTTTTCTCCGCCTCATAACGAACTACAACGTTGGCCGGTAAAATGGACCTCAGGAGCCTCAAGGCCTCTGAAGCCACCTGGCTGACCCTTAGCGGCTTGCGTTTATATTGACTCCGCCGGCTGAAGGCCAGGATCTGCTTAATCAACTCCCGGGCCCGCTCAGAAGCATCCAGGATCCGACCCAAATTACGGTGAATAGGGTCTTCCGAAGGTACCTCGTAAAGCGACAATTCTGCATACCCGATTATAGCTCCCAGGATGTTGTTAAAATCATGGGCAATTCCCCCGGCCAGCGTGCCCAGGGCTTCCATCTTCTGGGCCTGGATGAGATGCTGCTCCAACCTTTTTCTTTCGGTGATATCCCTGATCACCCCCTGTACAGCGATGCCGTCTTTGTATTTAATATAAGAAACAGAGGCCTCCACGTCGATTTCCTTACCACTTTTCGATATGGCGGTAAACTCATATTTTGAATCCAGCGATTCACCGCGCAGCATCTTCTGATTCCTCTCCTCGATCAAGGGCCGACTCCTGGATGCTACCAATTCAATAAAATCAAAGTCGGGCCGGTTCACATCTTCAAGAGTGACCTCAAACATCTCTTCAAATTTGGGATTGATGACCTCAAATTTACGGTTGTACAGTAAGTACATTCCATCATTGGATGCCTGGATCAGGCTTTTGTATTTCTCTTCGCTGGCCGCTAACACCTTTTCGGTTTGAAGCCGCTGCCCGATGTCCCGCGACACGATACAGAGCGCCTGCTTCCCGGAATAGGCGATTAAATTGGCACTCACCTCGACATCCACCAGCCGGCCCTGCCGGCTGCGGTATTTCCGGTGACTCAAAAAGATGCTGCCCCTCTCAACCACTTCGGCGATCTTTTGATCCACGTCTTCAGGGGGAGCCACGATGAAATCGTAGACGGTGAGTCGGGTCATCTCATCGTCAGTATACCCCAGTAACTCCCGCAGGGCCCGGTTGGCTTCCAGGATAGACCGGGTTTCCAGATCCAATAAAAAAATATTGTCTTTGCTCTGCTCCAGCACAGCCAGGTATTTTTCTTTCCGGCCCTCAAACTCCCGGGCCTTCAGCCGCAACTCTTCCAGCTCCATAAGGAGCTCTCGATTTATCTTTTCACTACTGGTCTTTCTTTTGTATATCATCTATAATCAGGTATTTTGAACAATGAAAAAATGAACAGGCGAATATGGAACATCAGATTCGGCTTCAGTTTAGCAAAAGCTCTACAGAGAAATAAGTGGGAAAAGCGATATTCACAAATTCGACGATCATAGATAATTTTACACAAAATGTGCAAATTATTCAACTATCCAGCAACTATTTTTTAATTTTTTTAGTCAGCCACACAAAAAAGAGGGGGGCTTGAAATAAATAGCGCCGTGTAATAAACTGATGGGAGAAAGGAGGAACGTATGAAGAGAGGTTTGGTTATGTGGGCTGTGCCCTATCTACTGGTATTCCAGACCGGCACTTAGGTCACATGTTTCATATTCCTCGCTTGTGTGAACTGCCCCTCAGCCCTAATCCGTTTCACTATAACTCAGAGTTATAGAAGAGTAGCAAAAAGTTATAGCGTCTTAAAGAGTACTATAGTAGCATTCGGGACGGGCAAAAAGTAGGACACTGCGTTCTTCTATTGACATGAGTATAATATTCCCTTTATAATATCATCGTGAACAAAAAACGATTTTTACATCAATCTTATTTATAAGGAAGCTAAATGAAAAAGATAAATGATCAAAATTATCATAGCGCCTCCCCCATTTTAAAGTGGGCCGGCGCCGGCATCCTTCTGCTGTTCATGATGAACGGGTTGGTTGCCACCCAGATAAACCTCTCCTTTGCCGAAGTCGCCCGGAGCGCGGATCTTATCTTCATCGGGACCGTGGAAAACCAGGAAAGCCGGTTCAACGAGCAGCAGACACTAATCATCACCGAAGTCCTCTTCAGCGACATCGTGATCGTACATAGTACCCACCAGGCAGTACAGGATAACTCTTCTTTTGTCATCCTGCAGCACGCCGGTGGCTGTGTGGGAGATCTATGCCTCGATGTAAGCGTTGCCCCATCCTTTCAACCGGGTCACCGCTACCTCCTGTTTGTGAGTGATGACGGCAAAACCTATATCAATCCCCTGATCGGCGGCCCCCAGGGATTTTTTGAAGTGGTGAAGGATGTGGTAACCGGCGAAGAGTTCGTCCTCACCGCCGGCAGAAAATACGTCCGGGGCGGCGATGCCCGGGGACTGACAACAGGCAGGTTACCCGTGGCCTACATCCAGGGCGGCGCCCCGGTGTATGAGCCGAGCCGGGCCGATGTCGCCGTGCGATCTGTCCCGGCGCCGACACCGCACCATCCCTTAGATACCGCCTCACTATCTTCGGCCGGAGCCGAACCGGCGGACCAAAACAGGACGGCGCAGCCATTTTGCCTCTCGGATTTCATCCACTACATCAAAGAAGAGGCCCTGAAAACCCATTTAGAAATGAAAATTCTCAAACGGGAAGAGTCGGATATCTCTATCAAAAAACGGGCTGTTAGAATTGAAAGCAAAACCTTTGACGACTGGATAACTCAGAACGATGAGGAAACCGGCCATTTCCCGGCAAACGACAGCGCGCCTTTTGGCGGTACCCTGGGGTACTGCGGTTACCATACTCTCCCTTTTGTCCTGGAAACGGTACCGTCAGACTGGTGGTCTTACGATACGATAGAAGCTTCCAGGCAGACGTGGAATTGGTTCATGGGTGTCTATCAAAAAAGGAATAGCGACGGGAAATACGGTCACAACGGCATAAATGAATTTTGCGGCTGGGTAAAGGATGCCGACATGTTCAGGATCTACGGGGTTCATTGGAACGGCTATATCGCCTGGGCTCACAGTTGGTGGCGGTTGGGAAGCCCCTGCGGGCGACTCCTGGAATCAGACATTCTATTCAACCCCGCCTACGACTGGACAGACAGTGAAGAGAATGCCTGGGGCAATTCCAATGTCATCCTTCTCCGGCCGCTTGCCATGCATGAAGTGGCCCACACCTGGGGGATGCAGAGGGGAGAGTCAGGCCAATGGGGTTATCATGAAACCTATGACTACGATCAACTGACGGTGGTACACAAATACTATCACGATCTTATCGAGGATGGCCGCGGCATTCACGTGGCCGATGCCTACTGTTTTCGCCGGGATTATTCCAAACGGACGAACATAAAAAATACGGTCGATGTGGGGGTCGAGTCCTATTATGCCAGTAATGGTCTCCACAACGCCACCACCAACTCATCCTCCTATTACCCGGGGGACCAGATTTCCTTAGAAAACATCACCGTGGAAAACATCAGCTACAATGACGTTTCGGACGTGAGAGTACGGTTTTACCTGTCAAAGGACAGAACCATAAAAACGGACGATTACAAAATCGGTTCATTCTGGAATTGGGAAACCCTTGATGGGGAAACCCACTCTGTCTTTGACATCAGTTCCACCATCCCCGATGATGTCCCGGCCGGTACTTATTATATCGGAATCATTATTACCGTTAATGGTTACCAGCAGGACGATTACACCCATAATAACCGCACCTCCTTCTTCGCCACCATAACCATAAAGGCAAAAGGCTCCAGCAATAACGGGGGCGACGGCAAATCGGGGAGATGCTTCATTGCCACGGCCGCTTTTAATTCACCCCTTCACCCCTATGTAACCACCTTGAGAAACTTCAGGGACACCTACCTTATAAACAGCGAGTTCGGCCGCGGCCTGGTAGACGCCTATTATCGCTATTCACCCCCTATGGCCCGCCTCATCTCAAAACACCGCCCATTGAAAGCTGTGGTTCAAAGAGGCCTGCTGCCGCTGGTTGCCGTCTGCCACACCATACTGCGCCTGGGAGCATTTTTCTAAGCCCAGTCCCCTTTACCCCAGAAAATTATTGTCGTATAATATGATTTGATGATTGAGATAAAGGGCAAAATCGGTAAGTACCAGATCTTGAAGAAGCTGGGCAGCGGCGGCTTCGGCACCGTTTACCTGGCGGAAGACACCTTTTTAAAGACCCAGCGGGCCTTAAAGATCCCCCACCGCATCGGTTCACAAACGGAAAAACTTCTGGAAGAATCGGCCCTGCAGTCCAAATTGCTGGACCATCCCAACATCGTCAAGTTGCTGACCGTAGATATCATCGACAACATCATCATCATGGTGATGGAATACATCAAAGGCACCGACCTGGAAAAACTCATCGACAGCAAGAACCGGTTGGAAATCCCGGCGGCCCTGAGGTATTTGCGGCAGATATTATCGGCCATTCAATTTGCCCAGGAATTAAAGGTTATCCACCGGGATATCCGGCCCTCCAACATCCTGATCGGCGAGGACGACAACGTTAAGATCACCGATTTCGGCACCTCCACCATCCTGAACGACCGGCAGTACGCCACCACCCGAATCGGCTCCCCCCCCTACATGGCGCCCGAACAATTTGAAGGCCGGGCCGTACTGGCCTCGGATATTTACTCGGTGGGCTGCCTGTTTTACGAAATGGCCACCGGTTTCCCCCCCATTGTCCTGGCCAATCCCATGGAAATTTACAAAAAGGCCAAAGCCGGGCAGACGACCCCACTCATCAAGAAGGTGCCGGCCGTCTCTCCGGGCCTAAACCGCATCGTCATGAAAATGCTCTCCCCGGATCTCACCCTCCGCTACAAACAGGCCGGCGAAATCATCGAAGATCTGAACCAACTGGAAAACAGGCGGGACGATTACTCTTCCCAGATAAAGGCGATCAAAAACCGGATTGATGCCCGGGACAACCGCACCGATTTTTTCTGCTGGAACTGCCGCAAGGCCATGCCCCGCCAATCAAAAAAGTGCATCTACTGCGGCGCCGAACAGTAAAGAATTGAAACTCCTTATTCTGGGCAGTAACAATAGGAAATCTGGGTGCAATTGATGTGCATGGTGGTCATGCACGCTTCAGGCGAAGTTGGAATTGGTTTGTAGCAAGAAGCATCGGGAATGGTTTCACATTCGCCGCCCCTAATTTTCATTTTGACCGTAATCAAAAGATTTAAACCGATGACTCCCCTCTTATCTATCACGATATGTAGTATAACACGAATAAAACTGGTTGATCCTATTCGGCTTCGTCTGTCTCCTCTTTTTGCTGCTCCTGTTCCCTCTTGATCCGCTCATAAAACTCGTTGACTTCATCCTTCATGAGGGCCTTTAGCTCTACCAGCTTGGCCAGGATAACCTGTTCAATCACCTGGATTTGCATCAAGGTGAAGAGTTCCACATACTTGTCGTACATGGGGTCACCGTATTTGACATGGGGCCTGCCGATAAAAGAAATACCAAAGCCATTGAGCTCTTTGGGCAGAAACATGTCGCCTTTTTCCCGCAGCAGCCAGTTGAGATTCAAACGGTACTTATTGTGCAAATGGTGTAGATAGTTGATTTTGGGAAAGGTTTTCCCCAGCTCGATGTTGGTGATGGTGGATTGATAGACCTGGAGTTCCTCCGCCAGATCATACTGGGTTTTCTTTAAGGCCTCTCTAAACTTACGGAACCGAAGTCCCACACTCTTTTTTAATGTTTGATCGTTAATACGCATTTTGGGTACTATCAGATTGTTTTTTTTCGTTTATTTTTAAAAATTCAAATGCATCTGCAAGCTTTTTCATGATATAAATATAACTTATAATGAAGGTAAATACAAGTTTAAAATAAAAATTTATTTTTTAAACCCCAATCCCATGGCAATATAACCGGTCAGCCCGAACAACACCATCATCCAGACATCGAAGTAGTAGAAGCTGCTGCCGGCAGAGAGATTCCCGGCGATTTCCACCAGCAGGGCCGCCAGGACCAGCAGGACTAAGGCAATGGCAAAGGTTGACCTGGATTTTTTGCCGTTCACGAAAAGGACCACCCCTAAAATAAAAAACTCCGCTATCGACAATTTAAACAGCAAAGGCGGCCTGGACAATAAAAAGAAAAAAATCAGGGCCATTGCCCCCACAACAGCCGCCATCTCGACATTTTTGCCGGTCCGGAAGACCCGGATGAGGGCGATTAAGAAAAAAGAAAAAAATAGGGCGTACAGCAAATATATGACAAATCGCTCGCCGGTGAGGGCGGCCAAAAAAGATCTGACGGGGGAGTGAAAAAAATTCAGCACAACCAGGCCAACGATATAGATAAGTGATAGGCGAAATCTTTTCAAGCTTTCTTTTCTTTATCCTGAACCTTATCTGCCATGCCGACTTTTTCTAAAATCTTACCTTTTAACTCCTCAAAAAGAGGGGGTTTCTCCTCCAGCAATTGCCGGACGGTTTCCTTTCCCTGGCCCAACTTCTCATCCCCATAGGCATACCAGGCACCGGTTTTGGCAATGATGCCGTGAGTAACCGCCAGGTCGATAATATCACCTTCCTTTGAGACGCCCTTCCCAAACAGTAAATCCACCTCTGTGGTCTTAAAGGGGGGGGCCACCTTGTTTTTTACGATTTTCATCCGGGTCCGGCCGCCCACGATATCGGTACCGTTTTTCAACGTCAAGATTTTCCGTACCTCCAGCCTGAGGGAACTGTAAAACTTTAGCGCCCGACCGCCGGTGGTGGTTTCGGGGTTGCCGACGAACATGCCGATTTTCTCCCTCATCTGGTTGACAAATATAAACGTTGTTTTGGACCGGGCCACGATAGCGGTCAACTTTCGCAGTGCCTGGCTCATTAACCGGGCCTGCAAACCCATATGGCTGTCCCCCATATCCCCTTCCAACTCGGCCTTGGGCACCAGCGCGG
This sequence comes from uncultured bacterium, assembly GCA_965603365.1. Lineage (GTDB taxonomy): Bacteria > Acidobacteriota > Aminicenantia > UBA2199 > UBA2199 > JAHELQ01. Next base: position 32,243 of record CBFDCR010000023.1, on the reverse strand, counting down.
CCACGCTGTCGACTACGATGATGTCCAATCCACCGGAACGAACCAGTATCTCCGCGATCTCCAGCGCCTGTTCGCCGTAATCCGGTTGGGCAATATACAATTCGTCGATATTAACACCTAAATTCCGGGCATAGGTGGGGTCCAGGGCATGTTCGGCGTCGATAAAAGCCGCCTGGCCGCCGGCTTTTTGGGCCTCGGCAATAACCTGCAAGGCAATGGTGGTCTTGCCCGAAGCTTCGGGACCGTAAATTTCGATCACCCTGCCCCGGGGAAAGCCGCCGACACCGGTGATGATATCGAGGGACAAACAGCCGGAGGAGATGACCGGGATGTTGACCGAATAATCACTCCCCAACTTCATAATGGAGCCTTTGCCAAATTGCTTTTCAATCTGGGAAACCGCACTCTTTATGGCCGATGCTTTCTGATTTGTTTCGTTCATGATATCCTCCAAAAATTCATTTTTCCCCTGCAACTCTTCAACTTCTGTCATTTACTCAAATATTCCACCTTATCAAATTCCTCATCATCCTTGCGATACGATTCGATCAATTCCTTGAGGGAGTTCAGCATATTAACCAGATCATTCTCAATCTCCCGCCGTTTAAACTGCAGGCTCCTGATTTCATCCTTCAAGTCCTTGCGCCGGGCAATGGCACTGCTGACGATTTCCTCGGCCTTAATCTCTCCCTCTTTTACAATTAACTCTGCCTCTTTCTGGGCATTGGTTTTGATCTCATTGGAAAATTTTTGAGCCGAAACCAGCGTGTCCCTCAACACCTCTTCCCTTCTCTCAAACCTGGATAGAGTCTCCTTTAGCCTCTCAGATTCCTTCCTCAGTTTTTCTTTTTCCTGGATCTCGCTTTCCAGGGTCTCGGCCACCTGAATGAGGAAGTTTTTGACCTCTTCCTTATCAAACCCCCTGATATGGATGCTAAATTCCTGAGTGATGACTTCCTGTGGCGTTAATTTCATTTTACCTACCCCCCTCCTGATAATAATTGATTGGCATAACTCAGCATCACTCTGGTTAAAAAACTGTCCACAAAATACAAAAAAACCAGGATGATGAGCGGAGAAATATCGATGCCGCCGATAATCGTAAAGGGAAGGGCGCGGTGAACCAATCGAAACACCGGGTCCGTCAATTTCCGTAAAACATGGACAAAGGTATTATAAGGAATGTTGCCGACCCAGGAAATGACGGCTCTCACAATAATCACCAATATATACAGTTGGACCACCAGGTGAAACAGTTTGGCAAAGGCCTCTAAAAAGTATCCCAGAATCACAAATATCTTCTCCCAAATAGAGCCGTGCCGATTCGAATCATGTTGGCACCCTCCTCGATGGCCACATCGAAATCGTGACTCATTCCCATGGAGAGATGTTGAATGTCAAAGTTCGACAGGTTCATACTATTGACCTCTTCCTTTAACTCTCTCATCTGAATAAAGTATGGGCGTACATCTTCGATATCGTCTTCAAAAGGCGGAATGGTCATGAGACCGGTTATCTTGACCCGGTTCAGATTGGATATATAATTCAGGGCCTTTTTTAATCCATCAACGGTAAAGCCGGTTTTATTCTTTTCTTCACCTATATTAATCTCTATGAAAATTTCGGTCTCCTCGTTCACCCTTTTATGAATGTGTTCTAACGATTTCACCCCATCCACCGACTGGATAAAATCAAAGCTCTTCAAAATCCGATTGATCTTATTCTTTTGCAGTTTACCGATAAAATGCCAGGAAATATCCGTCAGATCGTGGAGTTCCTCCTGGTGAATATCGGCCTCCTGGGTCTTATTCTCACCCATGATCCGGAGGCCGCAATCGTAGGCCTCTTTGATTCTCTCGGACGTCTGCCCCTTGCAAACGGCCAATATTTGAATATCAGAAACCTGTCGATTCGTCCTCTGGCAGGCCTTACCAATGCGTTCCATTATTTTTTCATAGTTTTCTTTAATCCCCATGGTGAATTCCCCTAAAAAAAAATTTCCGGTGAAAGAAGCTTCCACCCAAATAAAAAGCCGAAGAAGACCAAAATTTATACTCCTCAATATTCGAAATCAAAAAAATATCGCCAATAAATATCGTCTTAGCAACAAATTGCATGCTATATTATATAATATTTTAATGTTTTTTTAAAGAGGTATAGACAAAAGCGTGCCAAAATCGGCAAAAAATTGAAAACAACTTGCCTCCCTTAACCGTATAGATAACTTATGGAGTCATCACAATGCAAACGACACTAAACGCTTTTTTAAAGGATTTGAAAGGGATCTTTATAAAACCCGGTATTACGTTAGGCAAAATGATGGACCAAAAGAAGTGGGTGGGTTCTTTTATTTTGATCCTTTTGGTCATCGGCATCTGTTCCTATATTACCCTGCCTTATGAGATGGCCCAGAGTGCCGAAATTCTCCAGGATTCAAAATTTGCCGATTACCTCGAATACGATCCCGCCGATTCTTCCCGGCCTATTTCCTCCCTGCGGCGGGCCTTCCTGTCTTCCGGCACCGTCTTCTTGCTGGCCCTCAGCCTGGCGGTGGCCGCCTTTTTCATCTACCTGTTTTACGGCATCGGCGGTGCCGAAGGTCTCTATGTCAACTACTTCTCCCTGGCGGTGAACGCCTCCATCATCCACACCCTCATCCCCGGTCTCCTCTCCACCGTCTCCATGCCCCTGGGTCTAGACATCACCGCCACCACCAACGCCGCCGTGTTTTTCCCCTCCCTGCCGGGAAAGTCTTTTTTGGCCCTCCTCCTCTCCCAACTGGAACTCTTCTCCATCTGGTACATCGTCGTCATCGCCGCCGGCATAGCGGTCTTTGCCAAAATCACCTTCAAAAAGAGTCTCACCATCGCCATCTTCTACTTCTGCTTCCGTTCCCTCATCCTGGTCCTCTTCTCCTACCTGGCCCTCCAACTCTCCGGCATGTAACCCACCATATACCTTTCAAATAGACAGGCGTTCTTAGAGTTAGAGAATTGAAATTTGCTATTTTATAACTTTTGGCTACGGCTCTATGACTTCAAGTGTCAGACTCGTCACTCCGGGTTACGGCTCTATAACTTCAAGTGTCAACCTTGTAACTCCACACGTCACCGCTGACACCCCGGGTTGTACCTTTATCATTTCAGTTCGCACCGATTCATGGGAGAGAACTGGGGTGCGTGAAAATGTAAAAATTTTGTTGGTCTTTTACCATAACCGGTCCATGAACATCTTCTCGATTGTCCCCAAATTTGCTCCTTAAAAGAAAAGATACAACCTGGTTCTGTGAGTATAAATGAAGCTGGGAAAATAAATAAATAAATATATAATTATTCGGCTATTAAAAAAGACCTCCAGGAATATAAGCAAAAACTTGAGCCTGGTTTGGGTAGAAAGCCCGGTACATATAAATGGTATGAAATTCAAGATAACACAGCATATTATAATAAAAAATTCACACATTCACACGCACCGATTGTTTTTAGATTTTATTTTTTGGGGTAACTCCAGTTAAATAGGGTTTTGAAAAAAGGGGGAGATGGGGTATAATGGGGGGGAGAGAACGATGAGTGAGCATACGGTTAAGCGGATTCCCTATGGTATTGCCGATTATGAGAAAATCGTCAAGGGGAACTACTACTTTGTGGATAAGACCGGTTTTTTGAGGGAGATCGAAGATGCCGGTAGTTACCTGTTTTTTATCCGGCCCCGGCGCTTCGGCAAATCCCTCTTTCTCTCCCTCATGGAGACATATTACGACGTACTCAAGCAGGATCAATTCGAGTTTTTTTACCGGGGAACCAAAATTTACCACCGCCCCACCGGGGAACGGCACGCCTACCTGGTGTTAAAATTCAATTTCTCCTCTGTCGAGCCGTCTGCCGTCAGGGTGGAAGACTCTTTCTTCAATCACGTAAAGACCCGGGCCAATGTCTTTATCTCCAGGTACGCCGAAAAACTGAAGGTGGACCCGGAAAAGCAAAAAGACGACCTCAAAGACCTCCATTCCGCCTCCGATGTACTGCAGGCCGTCATCGGGCTGTGCATGGAGACAGAGCAAAAGTTGTATGTGATTATCGATGAGTATGACAACTTTGCCAATACCATACTGTCCACCACCGGCAGCCGTGAATACAGGAGACTCACCCATGGGGCGGGCTTTTTCCGGACATTTTTTAATGTGTTAAAGACCGGTGCCACCGGGTCCGGTGCGCCCATATCCCGCCTGTTCGTGAGCGGGGTATCGCCCATTACCATGGACGATGTGACCAGCGGTTTTAATATCGGCGAGAACATCTCCATAGACCCCGGCTTTAACCGGATGCTGGGTTTTACCCACGACGAGGTGCGGGGCATGCTGCAATATTACCGGTCCGCCGGTTGGCTCGGCCATGACGACGATTTTTTAATGGATATCATGGGCCGCTGGTACAACCACTACAATTTCTCTAAAAACGGGTCAATCAGCCTGTTCAACTCCGACATGGTGCTCTATTTTTTAAAAGAGTACTTCAAGGGGAAGACCCTGCCGGATGAATTGATCGACCGCAATGTCCGCATGGATTACGGGAAGGTGCGCCACCTGATCCTGATCGAACAGGGGGAACAAAAAAGGGTCAACGGCAACTTTCCCCAACTGCGCAAGATTGTTGAAGACGAAGAGGTCCACTCAAAGTTGGTTAAAGGGTTTCCCCTCGAGGACATGGCCCTGCCGGAAAACTTCATCTCCCTGCTCTTTTACCTGGGGCTCCTGACCATCAAGGCCGAAAGGGAGGGCCGCCTGGTGTTTACCATCCCCAACCTCACCGTCAAGAGCCTCTACTACGACTATATTATCCGGGTCTACAACGAGACCGGCTTAATGGCGGTCAATACCAATAAAATTCAGGAGCTGCTTCACGGCATGGCCTACCACGGCCTGTGGCAGCCTTTTTTTTCCTACATGGCGCAGGAGATGAAGCGGTCAACCTCCCTGAGAGACTTTATCCGGGAGGAGAAGGTAGTCCAGGGATTTTTACTGGCCTACCTGGGGATCAGCGACTATTTTCTGGTCCATTCGGAAAAGGAGTTGAACAAAGGTTATGCCGACATCGTGATGGAACCCTTCCTGGCCCGGTATGACGATATCAAATACGCCTATGTAATCGAGATTAAATATATCAAAGCCCGGCGCTCTAAGGGAAAGGGCACGAAGAGCGAAGAGGAAGCCAGTGAAATTATACAGCCCCAGATAGAGGAGGCACGGCAGCAGTTGGCCCGGTACACCGCGGACGATCGCTTCCGTAAAAGTCTCGGACAAACCAATCTGATTAAATTGATACTGGTCTTCTCCGGCCCCGAACTGGTTCACATGGGTCGGGGGGATTAGTGTTTGAGGATGCGGAGGCCGGTGTAGAGGGGGGTTGGTTTTGTGCGGGATTTGTCGTCGGTGGTGCGGTCGGCGGAGCCGCCGCAGGTCTTGCCGCTGCCGTCGGGGAATTCTACCCATTCGGCCGCATTGCCGTCCAGGTCAAACACCGGGTTTTCCCCCAGGGGTGTAAAGCTGCCCACCGGCTTTAGCAGCACCGGTTGGTCGCCGTACTTTTTCAACTCCGAAACCAGGCTGCGATAGTCGTCGGGGTTGAGGGTGTAACCGGCCCAGTAGTCAAAGGTATTGCCGCCCCGTTTGCCGTACAGGTCTTCGGCTTCTTTTTCTTGGGGCAGCCGGTAGGTTTCGCCGGTTTTCCGGCTCAACCAGGCGGCATACTCCCTGGCCTGCTCAAAGGTGATGCCCGTTACCGGCAGATTATCGGTGCCCTTTTCGTAAACATAGGTGGAATCAAAGGCGGCCCACTGGGCCCGGGTCACCTCGAAGCGGCCCACCTGCTTTTTCTTGAAGGTGACCACCTCCGGTACCAGGAGCCCCCGATGTATCAGGCCGTAGATACCGTCTTTCTTAGCAATCTTTAAATACGCCGCCAGTTTATCCAGGGGACTGCCCTTTTTCAGGGATTCGTTTTTCTCTTTATGGGTGCCAAACAGGTACTTCTCGAACCAGGCGATCTCTTCTTGCAGCTTGCGCCGCTGGTGTGCCAGCTTGCGGGGCCCGTGCCCCTCGCCGGGAAAGGTGATAAATCTCACCGGCGTCTTGCCCAGCACCTGCAAGGCCCGGTAATATTCCCAGCCCTGTTCGTAGGGCACGGCCCGGTCTTTGTCGCCGTGAAAGATCAAGGTGGGGGTGGTGACCTGGTGGAGTCGAAACAGGGGCGATTTTTTGAGGTAATGTTCCAACCGCTGCCAGGGGGGGCCGCCGAAATAGTAATTATCAAAGGCCACGCCAAACCTGCAATTGCCGTAATCGCTGGTCCAGTTCACATCCCCGGCCCCCAGGCTGGCGGCCTTGTAGCGATTGGTATGCACGGTCAGGGCAGTGCCCAGGATGGCCCCATTGCTCCAGCCGATAATCCCCAGTTTATCGGGGTCCACCTTGCCCCCGGTAATGAGTCGATCGACTCCCGTCTCCAGGTCCGGCACCTCGTACTCGTAATAATGGCCGGCAATGGATTCGGCAAACGCCAGGCCGTAACTGGAACTGCCGTGGTAATTGACCTTCAACACAAAGGCGCCCCGTTCACACATCAGGTGGGCCGGTGAATATAGGTTATCCCTGAAAAAATCCCTGTCTGCCCCGTGGGGGCCGCCGTGAATCATCAGGATCAAGGGGTATTTCATTCCCTCTTCATAGTCCAGGGGATAATACAGTATGCCCTCCACCGTATCGTCCAGCGCACCCTTCCAGGTGATGATCTCCCGCTTCGTCAGGGGCCGCTTGTACAGGGGAGAATCGATCTTCATGACTTCCCGCTTCTCTGCGAATCGATTACCCTTTAACTCCGACAGGTAATAGCGAATCGGCCGGGCGGCCGTGGAATAGCCGTACACCACGGTTTTACCATCTTCCGACAATTTGAGGATCTGGATATTATTTTGCCACTCACCCCTGATCCACTGCCTTTTCCAGGTATGATTCGTTTTATAATAGCGGGCATACTTATAGCGGACGCCGTCGGGCAAGGCCATTATAAAGCCGCCGGGGGTTATGGTCAAATTCCCTCCATAACGATCCCAGCCCAGGTCCACCTCCCGGTATGCACCGCTCTTTAGTTCATACCAGTAAATCTTGCGCACCGCAACCATTGTATACCGGGGATGGCTGCTGTAATCGATATAGGCATAAAGCCCGCTGCTGTCGACTGACCACCTAAAAGTCCCGTCCGGTTTAATAGAAGGGTCGGAAAATATTTCCCGTGTCTCCATGGTCTCCAGATTCATCAGGTAAAATTTGGGTCGAATCTCCTGGTTCTGCTCAAACAGCAGGCTCATGCTGAGGCTGTATACCAGCCATTTTTTATCCGGCGACAGGAACAACCTCGCCAATGGTTTGCTGTTAGCGGTCAGCCGGGTTGCTTTCTTCGTCTTTACGTCGTATTGAAACAGACGATAGATCAGCCGGTGAGTTTCATCCTCTACCACCTCCGAGGTATCCTTTTGCTCCTTCTTTTGGGTTTCATGCAGAGATTTGATCTCCCGGGAAACAAACAACAGACGATCCCGGTCAAGCCATTCGTACCGGGTCAGCCCATGCTCAAAATCGGTCAAAGGATAGGGCTCGCCGCCGCCCACATTCATGAGCCAGAGGTTGTCCTCTTTGGTATTCTTGAATTTCCGGCTGGTCTTAAAGCTAATCTTTGGCTCTCCCGGTACCCAGCGGATACTGTCGAAACGGTCCTGCCCACGGGTCAACTGGATGTCGTCTCCCTTCTCTTTTAAATCGGTGAGAAAGACCTGGCTGTATCGCTTCTGTTCTTTGAGATCCCATTTCATCACCGTCCAGACCAGCCATTTGCCATCCGGTGAGACCTGGTATTCCCCCACCCGGTCGGGGGTAACCAGATCATCTATCTGCCATTTGTATCCCTTCCCGGTATCACCCACACCATAGAGACTCGCCGAGAACCCCGCCAAAGCTGCGATCAATACCCAGAACACTATATTTTTCATTATGCCACCACCACGCAATTTTTACCCTTTACCTTGCCCTCATAGAGTGCTTCATCCGCGGTCTTGATACAATCCTTGATCGCCATGGGCCGGTTATACACACTCACCCCCAGGGTCATGGTAACGGATATTTTATGGCCCTTGTAGGTACAAGGACTCTTTAACAGTGCATTCCTGATCTTCTCCGCCACCTTCCAACCACCGGGCAGCTCCGTATTGGGCAGTAAGAAAATAAACTCCTCGCCGCCCCAGCGGCCCACGCTGTCCTGGCTGCGCAGCATGGAGCGGAACGCCTGGGACAACGCTACCAGCACAAAATCCCCGGCATCGTGACCGAAGTTGTCATTCACCGATTTAAAATTATCGATGTCCCCCAGAAGCAGGACAAAAGGTCTGCCGGACCGCTCAAACCGCGCCTTTTCATTCTCTATCTTTTCCATCATGTCGCGTCGATTGGACAGGTTGGTCAAGGGATCCCGTCTGGCCACCAGGCCCAACTGCCGGTAGGCTTCGGTCAATTCATCGTTCTTTTTCCGCAGCTCCCCGGTCCTCTCCGCCACCTCGACTTCCAGCCTCCTCTTTTGCACCTCGATGCGGTGGACCCGCCACTTCAACAACCCGAAGGCAATGATCAGAACGGCCAATATAATTAAGATCCGGAACCACCACCTCCCCCACACCGGCGGCACGACTCTTATTTTTAGGGTACAACCACTTTGATTCCACACCCCGTCATCGTTGGCGCCTTTTACACGGAATGTATAGGTACCGGAGGCGAGATGGGCAAATGTGGCATGCCGTCTGTTGCCGATGAAGATCCAACCCCTGGTAAGCCCCTCCAATTTATAGGCATATTGATTCTTCAAGGGATTTCGGAAATCCAGGGCGGCAAATTCTATCCCCAGGAAATCGTCCTTGTCGGTCAATTTAATCTCTTCCAGCTTCCAAAACGCCTCGTCCGCTTCGAGGGGCCGGTTAAAAAAGCTCAAACCGGTAATTAAAACCGGCGGGATATGGGTGTTTTTCTTGATACGACCGGGGAAGAAACAGTTGAAGCCATTGATACCCCCAAAAAATATTTCACCCTGCCGACTCTTAAAGTAGGCCCCCTGGTTAAACTCGTCGTTTTGCAGGCCGTCCATTTCGCTGTAATTTTTAAAAGTTTTAGACCGAAGATTGAAACAGGACAGCCCCCTGTTGGTGCTGAGCCAGAGATTGCCCGCATCATCCTCCAGAATTCCGTAAACCAGGTCGTTCACCAGACCATCCTGCATAGAATACCGGTGCCACTTCCGGCTCAGCCGGTCGAATTGATTCAATCCCGAACTGGTGCCCACCCAGAGCATATGGCTCCGATCCTCGTGAATGGAAATCACCGAGTTACTGCTCACACTGTTCGGGTCATGGGAATCATGTTTGTAATGCCGCCACACTCCGGTTTTTTGATCAAAAGCGTTGAGCCCACCCCCGTAAGTACCGATCCACAAGATACCGGTCTCATCCTCATAAATCACCATCACATTGTCGTGACTCAGACTATTCAAATCATCGGGATCGTGCCGATAGACCGTCCAGTGACTCTGTCGGAAGTCAAAACGGTTTAAGCCGCCGCTGTGGGTGCCGATCCAGAGTATACCCTGCCGGTCAATGAAAATATCCTCGATTCGGTTATCCTGCAAACCATGGCTGTTTTGGGGATCATAGTTAAAATGTATCCACTTCCCCGATTTGCGGTCAAAACCATTTAAGCCCCCGCCCCAGGTACCGATCCAGAGCAATCCCCCTCCATCTTCGACAATCGAGGTCACCACATCATGACTGAGACCATTTGAATTTTTTGGATCATGGCGGTAGTGCCGCCACTTTTCCGATTGCCGGTCCAGCCGGTTCAAGCCCCCCCCCAGGGTACCGACCCAGAGCACGCCGCTTCCATCTTCATAGATCGCCGAAACCGTACTGTGACTCAGACTGTCGGGATTGTTGGGATCATGATGAAAATGATCCCATCTCTCTTCCTGGGGATCAAATTTATTTAACCCCCGGTTGGCCGTGCCCAACCAGAACAACCCGGAACGATCCTCATAGATACAGTTTACGATATTCTCGCTCAGGCTGTCGGGAACCTCCGGTTTATATTGGAAACGGTGCCACCGCTGCTCCGGGATATCAAAATGCTCTAATCCCCCGCCGTCGGTGCCGACCCACAGCTCTTTACCGTCCCTCTGACCGTAGAGGCAGGTGATCCGGTCGGAGCTTAGATGGCTGCCCGCCGGCCCTTCTCTATAGTGGTGCCATTTCTCGAGCCGGGGATCAAACCGATTTAAGCCACCGCCGTAGGTACCGACCCACAGCATCCCCGCCGCATCCATCCACAGGGAAGTCACGTAATTGTGGCTCAGGCTGTCGGCGTTCCGGGGGTCATGAAGATAAAACACCCACTTTTCCCCAACCGGATCAAACCGGATCAACCCCCTGTTGGTTCCCAGCCACAGCCGGCCCGACTCGTGCTCCCATATCGAAGTCACCTGGCCATGCCCATCGGCTCGATTACCGGTTCTCTCCGGCGAAAATGTATAGTGCCGCCATTCATCATGTCCCGGCCTCAACCGGTCCAGCCCCCCCCGGGCCGTGGCCATCCACAAGAAACCCCGGCTGTCCTCATAGATCACAAACACCTGGTCGCTGCTCAGACTGTTGACATCCTGGGGATCGTGCCGATAATGGCTCCACCGCCCTTTTCCCGGATCAAAACGGTTTAAGCCCCCACTCCGGGTCCCCACCCACAACATACCCTTTCGATCTTCGATGATGGTGTTCACATAATTATCGGAAATTGAATTGGTATTCCAGGGAGTGGTCTTAAATTTCTCAAAGGTGTAGCCGTCGTACCGATTGAGCCCGTACTGGGTGCCGAACCACAAAAAACCTCTGCTGTCCTGCAAAATAGAGGTAACCGTATTCTGGGACAGGCCGCTGCGGATGGAGATGTGTTCAAAGGAGAGTTTGTAATTAAAGGCATAAACCGGATCCGCCCCGCTTAAAAACATCCACAAAAATAAAACAGGAAAAATAAAACCGGGCCTATGCCTACCGACGTAGTTGATCCAAAATTTTCTGAAGTGAGCTACAAATAAAACCATTCGTTTCCTTTAAAATACCATAATATAACGATTTTTCCCCAAAAGGTCAAACCCTTTTCCCCATAAATCACAAAAAATGTTTGATTTTTCTCCCCATTGTTTTATAATGTCCAGGGATACGAAAGAGAAATGATCTGGCACCGGATTTGCTTTATATTGAACGAGCAGGAGGAACAAACCAATTGAATAAAGCCAGGATTTTATTGGTGGACGACGAGAAAAAAGCACTGGTTCTCCTGTCCGGCATCCTGGAAGATAACGGCTTTTTCGTACGCACATCTTCGGAAGCCCCGTCTGCCTTAAAGATCTTACAAAACGAAGCCGTCGATGCCGTCATCCTGGATCTGAAGATGCCCGGTATAGACGGCCTGACCGCCCTGGGGGAGATCAAAAAGGCCCACCCCCATCTACCGGTCATCATGCTCTCCGGTCACGGCACCATTGAGAAGGCAGTCAAATCGGTCAAACAGGGGGCCTTTGACTTCTTAGAAAAACCCGTCACTTCCCAGAAGGTCATCATTACCATCCGCAATGCCTTAGCCATGTCGCAATTGCGCCGGGACAAGGGGTATCTGCTGCAGGAAGTGTCCGGCCAATTCCGCATGGTCAGCCAGAGCCAGGCCATGAAACGCATTTACAAGACCATCGACAGGATCGCCCCCACCGACTCCCCCGTTCTCATCTGCGGCGAGAGCGGCACCGGCATGGAACTCATTGCCCGGGCCATCCATTTTAGCAGCCAGCGGGCAGCCAGACCTTTTATCCCCCTCAACTGCGCCGCCATCCCGGAAGATCTCCTGGAATCGGAACTCTTCGGCTACGAACCCGGCGCCTTCACCGGCGCCAACAGGACCAAACCGGGCCTGTTTGAACAGGCAGACCACGGCACCCTATTTTTAGACGAAATTACCGAGATGAATATAAGGCTCCAGCCTAAAATCTTGCGGGCTGTGGAAACCACGGAGATCCAGCGACTGGGCGGCACCGGTACCCAAAAAGTAGACATCCGTCTCATCACCGCCTCCAACCGGGATATAGAGGCAGCCCTGCACAAGAAAAACTTCCGGGAAGACCTCTATTACCGCATTTCGGTATTAACCATCGAGGTTCCCCCCTTGAGGGAACGGATCGAAGACATCCCCCTGCTGGTTGAGCATTTTGCCGCCGAACAATACCGGAAAAGAAAAATCCCGCCCATCCATTTCCATGCCCACGCCTTAGAACGCCTCATGACCCACGATTGGCCCGGTAATATCCGGGAATTAAAAAACCTGGTGGAAAAGATCGTTGTCCTCTCCGACACCGACACGATCATGCCGGAAATGGTGGAATACCATTTGAGTCGGCGCAGCCCCAGGGAAGCCTATAACCGGGGTTCACTAACGGCGGCCGATACCCTGGAGGAGACACGCCACAAGGCGGAACGGGAAAAACTCCTGGCCAAACTCCACGCCCTCGACTGGAACTACAAGCAGGTGGCCAAAGAGCTCCACATCTCCCGCGCCACCCTCTTCAACAAGATGAAGCAGCACGGCATCGCCGGCAAACGCCAGCAGCGCAAAGTCTAAATGTTTAGACTGGGGCCATTCACGGGGTCCGGGAAAAATATTTTCCCCTTGTTCTATCCACCATTTTCCCCTATAATAACCCCGAAGCAATAGAGATGACCAAACAAATAAGATGGTTTATATTCATCACCGCCTTCCTGGGACTGAATGTCTACATTGTTTCGGGAATCATTCGCTCCTATCAAGAATTCAGATTGCGATGTACACCACTGGTATTGACAGAATTGAAGGAGAATGCTGGCATTTTTTTAATTACGATTGATATTAATCATGATGGATACGACGAAGTGGTATCTTTTTCGTCCTGTGGAGAAGAGGATAAGAAACAATTTTCTGTTTTTAAGCCGGAAAAGATTTTTTATCAGTTGGACTTCCTCGTCGATATTCGGGTGCCGGAAAACTTCGGATTCTTGAATCACGCCTATGACAAGAAGAAGAAAACCTATCTTTTCAGGTTTACGGATACAAAAGAGGGCGATCTGTTCGTGTGGGAAGTGGACAATCGGCAGAATTTTACGATGATCAAAAAATTAGAAAACCTGAAGATAAAACCAACAGCCCGGACTTCGGTAGTATCCCCGGTCATTATGGATGATCTGAACGGGGACGGCAAAAAGGAATTCGTGATAAAAATGGATTCCTGGTATTACCCGTATCCCCGTGGGTTGGCCTGTTATGATTTTGATTCGGGGAAATTACTCTGGGACTATTATATAGGCCCCGCCATCAAAGATATAGAAATCAAAGACCTGGACAATGATAAAAAAAAGGAGATCATCCTATCCACCTTTGCCGTTCACAACGGCGCAGAGATCAACGGCACCAGTGATGACCAGAGTTATGTAATTGCAGTTAATTGCGTCGGCCAAAAAATATGGCAGCAAAAAATTGGGGGGTGGTACACCACTTCATACATTGCGGTCGCCGACCTGGATCAAGATGGACGATTTGAGATCGTCTCTAGCCGCGAATGCCACCAATCCATGACAAAAGAAAAGGGAAAGATCAATATTTTTGATGCCCTAACAGGTGAACCGAAACTGGAGTACTCTCTGAGCAATACATCTCTTTCAGGGCCTGTCATTCTGAAAACCGACAAAGGCGAACACCGTATCTACGTTGGGGACTCCGACGGCGTGATCCGCATGTTCGACAAAAACCTGAACCTGTTAAAAGAGTTGCCGATTCATTCTCCCGTCAAATTAGTCAACCCCCCAGGCTCATCTAATCAATGGGATATTGTCATGGCCATGACGCCAAAACAAATGCTGGTTTTTGACAAGAATTTGCGAAGGAAGATATTCTCCTATTATTTTAAATCCCCCTATGAATATTGTATAGACAGAGGCCTTACCCCCTCATTTTTGCCTATCCGAACCAGGAAGGGATTACGGGGATTGGTCAATGCCGATCAATTATACTTGCTCGATCACAAAAAGAGTTCGTTTTCAAAACTCTTAAAAAACGCAGTCTCCTCAGGTCTTCTGTTTAACGTCATATTGTTAATTTTATTAAACGTTACCGGATTGTGGGCTGCGGTCATTATGACGAAACAGCAAAAGGCTCCAAAATCGACATTGGATACCCTGATGATACAGGAGGTGGCCCACCAGGTGAAGAATCCCCTCTCTACCATTTTATTCTCCGCCGAGCGGATCAAGGGGATTTTGAAGAAGGTCAAATCAGCGGAAGTCAAAAGAGATCTGGCTCAGGTATCCGAATTTTTGAGCGATGATGTCAATACATTAAAACAGCACACAAGCCACATCATGAAACTGATCGCCGTGCAGCAGCCGAAGTTTCAAGAAAAAGAGCTCAAACCGCTGCTTGAGGCAGTGGTCAGCCGCTATCGTCACCTGAAATCGGAAGGCATCGACATTGAACTGGATATGGAAGATGACATATCGTTGTACCTGGATGAGGAGCTCCTGAAGGGGGCGCTCTGCAATCTACTGGACAATGCCGTGGATGCCGTCGGCGAGCAGGGTAAAATCAAAATATCGGTGATTCCCGTCTCATCGCCGGTAAAAAAGACCTTAAAAGAAGTCATGATCGAGATCGAAGATACCGGCTGCGGCATTTCGGCAGAGGATCTATCTCAAATCTTCAAACCCCACTTCTCCACCAGGGAAGGCGGCATGGGCCTGGGCCTCACCATTGCCCGGCGCATCATCGAAGCCCACGGCGGCCGCATCGACGTCCACAGTCGCAAGGGTTTCGGCACCCGCTTTGCCCTCCACCTCCCCGCCAGGGGCAAACAGGCCAACAAGGCCGTCTAAATCTTTAGACTACTTTCCCTGCCTTCGTCTAAATATTTAGACAAACGCCACAGTAAGACCCCATCTGTTACGCTTTACCATGATCCCAGAGGGCTGGTACTTCTTTTGCTTATCATAAATAGCATCTGAGAAAACCCGGGTTAGAGCGGCATCCCCGTGGTTTGCGGTTTAAACCCAGCCGGAGGCAGGATATTAAGGGGGGAGGGTTTTTATCCTGGCAGCGATGTTGCCCGGTATAAGACGCATAAACCAAATATGCAGTTAAAATACCATTCCCTTATGTCAATAGTTTCACCGACAGGGGTGGGGGAACCCGCCCCTGCCTTCCCAATTGAAAGCCGAACATTTTGTTTTTTGTCTTGATCCGCTTCACGAAAGAGTGTTGATGTGATAAAATAGGAAAATCATGGTGTTGAAAAAGAAAGAAACGGGAGCCCTCAATGTCGGAGTCGCCAATTTATAAGACGATTATGAAAGAGGGAGTTTCCGTAGGTGGTGCAACTGTTAAACCGCTTACCCGATGACTGCAGCCTCGAAGATATCCAATATCATCTATACGTAATGCAAAAAATCGAGCGGGGACTTCTGGATGCCAAAAAAGGCAACGTATACACCCAGGAACAGATGGAAGAAAAATTGTCTCGATGGATAAGAAAGTAATCTGGACTAATGTGTTTTCTATGAGGGGCAGAAATGGCCCGGGAACAAATGATCCTGAAATCCGTGAAGTCTTTGTGAAAGAATACAGACTCATTTACCGGGTAATTTAGAGATTATACGTACTTTTCCCGTTTTGGATTTCAAAGGACAGAGGCTCCTCGATTTTCATGGCTTTCCGGCCGATTTCTTCTTCCAGTATTTGTTTGACCTTATTGAAGCTCTGCCTCCTCTCTCCATACAATCGCTCGATCTTACGTATTATATCTTTCGCAGAGATAATGTGCTTTCGGGCCATGAAGTCGGGATCAATGTATTTGAAACTTTTGCGTCTTTTTAATGCCTTTATTTTCGACTCCTCCAGGCTGAGTATAAAAAAGCGCATGCCCCGGGGATAGCTCTCTTTGTGCTCGTTGTAAAAGGCCCTAAGGTTTTTCTTGATTTTTGCGGCATCGGTAGAAGCGGTAACCTGGAAGGCGATGCCGCTGTGTTTATCTCCCAGGTCGATGCCTGTATGATGTGGCTCTCGACGGTTCAGGTTTATTAACCTATAGCCGTAAATCTCGTTCAACAGCACGGCAGCCAGGTCTTCGGCAACCCTGTTGATGTCGAACCAGTCGATGCAGTTGTTCAACTTAATACGGGCCAACCACCACCCCAGCAAAAATATCACCCTTTGAATCTCTTCCAGCCTGTCCATCACAGTCCTATCCCCGGTTGCTCTTCCCCCTCCAGGAATGCCCTGAATTCACTCACCTTAGTACAAAGTACCCCCTCCGACTCCACCTCATCATTGGGATAAACAACAGAGATGTTGCCTCCCCTGGTCCCCTTAAAATCCTGGACGTCTCCCCCCGTTATAATTCCCACTAACTGATGGGTCTCGCAGTCAAAGACCGGAGAGCCGCTGCTGCCATCGAAGCCGCTCATTTCGGCCTTAAAATAGGCCTTTTGAACAGCCGATACCATGAGCCCGGCCGCCTGTTTCAAGGGCAGACCGCAGGGAAATCCCAGGTGATATAGGGGCTGTTCATAGTAGACAGGCTTTGTTGACAGCACTGCAATCTCCTGGTCCGGGGCCGGGCGGTCCAATCTTACCAGGGCCCAATCCGACCCTGACGGGGAAGGCCCACAAATATCACACCTCTTCTGGATAATCTCTACACCGCTGTAAATTTTTTCATTGGGAATGGTTGTCAGCGCCGTGACCGGATCGATCATTACATATCCAAAGACAAAGCGGAGCTCTTTGACACTCCTCCGAAAATTAAGAAAGTGGCCGGCCAGAAGCACAATGTCCTCTGCCACCAATACCCCCGAAGAGCAGGGGCCCGAAATCACCGGTTGACTATAGAATTTTTCCTGCCGGCTAAGGCTGTACATTTTACTATAAGAAGTGACTTTCAGCTCATGAAAGCCACTGCCCTTATCAACCAGGCCCTCCTTCATGCAGACCAGGGTCACGGATAAGGCGTTTAACCTGGTTTGTTCATCTTCTATTTCATAGTAATCGCACCGGTCGTCTGCGTACCAGATGCCGCGGGTTGCCTCTTCCAGGTTTTTTTCAAGCTCTAAAAGGTATTTTTGTTTCACTTCCTCCAGCGTGTAGTGGGTGAGGGAGGGATGGCGAAAAGGCAGGGCAGCGGCGGGTGGGAGAAGCTCTCCAACCCGCCGGGAAATCTCATGCCGTTGGCCCGGGGTTCTCAGGGCATCATAATAATGGTCTAACAACTTCCGCTCCAGTTCCCCGAGGCTTTTCCTGTATGATGAGATCTCGTATCCGCCCATGTTGTCCCTGCCCTTCTTAGATTAATTACAAATCATCATCTTCCGGAGGAATGATGGTGAGGTTGACGTCCCCCGGGCTGGGAACACTCTTCCCCTTTGACTGGCGGATGGAGACCACCCAGCAGTGATCGGAAGAATTGTAACCGAGAGACACATCCTGAATGGTTTGCACCAGCAAACCACACATAACGCCCTCGGGAAGATAAATGAACAATATCTCATCCCTGTTGTTCAAAGGGATACGTTCTCCCTGCCATTTTACCGGAACCTGCTTGACCACCCGCAGCTCTTGCCCTTTCTTCAACCGACTCTTAATGTTAACATTTATTCTTTTAATCATTGTGTCCTCCTACGCTATTAGATTAATATAAATTTCTCTCAGTTGCTGCCTGAGTTAGTCCCATTTTTCTTCTACGATTGTCCACTGTTTGACCAAATCGACAAAACTACCGGGATTGTCCCACAAATCCCCTTCAACTGTTCCAAATGAATTCTTGCACCGTGCAGAGTTTCAGAGTTTCACACATGATTTTTTAGTGGTTGTTGACGAGTAAGCGGTTTTATGCTACTTTTAATGTTGAGGTAAAAATGACGGAAATCAGGTTTGAAGTCAAAGACGACATTGTAAAGGATTATGGTGAATTATACATCAAGAAATTTTTTAACCAACAATTGGATTATTTGAGATTACATCGACTGATGGATAAAATCGAAGCCCAGATTAAAGCCTCCGGGATGGATTATGAAAAAGAACTGGAAAGGATCAGAGAACAAGCCTGGCAAGAGTCAAAAAAGGATTTTCTCCATTGAGAAAGTATGTAATAGATGCCAATATTTTATTTGCCGGGATCATCAGTAACAAAAGAATTTACATTGACATTACAAAGAATTTTGACCTCTATGCGCCCAGTTTTGTTTTAACGGAAATTGAAAAGTATGAGGAACTACTTTTACTTAAAACCAGGCTAACAAAGAAAGATCTAGATCAATTTGTTATAGAACTTTTTAAAGGCGTTACAATACTGCCGTCAATCCTTATGAACGATCAGGCAAAACAAAGGGCAGTTGAACTTTGTAGAGACATTGATGAAAAGGATACCCCCTATGTAGCCCTGGCAATCGAAATGGAAATCCCCCTTATTACCAACGACAAAAAATTATATAGAGGCTTAAGGGCCAAAGGTTTTACCCATATTCTCTTACTCGAAGATTTATTGAGTGAGATCACTGAGTAGGGTTCCCGCTATGGACCGCTCCTCTTTCAAACAAGCCTATGACATTTTTAATCGATTCCTCGGAGAGCAACACCTTGATACCCGGATGGCAAAAGAATGGCTGGATCGTTGCACTGAAATGCAAAAAGAAGGGACCAAAGTTACCTGAGAATCGGCTTTTAGCTTTTCTTCGCTTTTTTGTGCTTTAGACACACTTTCAGGGCAACGAAAGGGGACAAAAAATTTTCCGACATTTAGTAAAAAATACGGGACAGTCTGGAAATGTGCACCCGCGACCTCAATAATTGAGCTCGCGACCTCAACAATTGACCTCACGACCTCAACGACTGAGCTCGCGACCTGAAAGTTTGAGATCACGACCTCAACAATTGAGCTCACGACCTGAAAGTTTGAGCTCGAGACCTCAACGATTGATCTCGAGACCTGAACATTTCACCTCACGACCTCAAAAAGTCAGCCCTTAAATTCAACCACCGACCGCGATTGAACTCAAATGGTACACCCCCTCATGACGCGAGGCGTCACCCGGAGAATATGAAAATTTTTTTGACAATGTATTTTCATACCAGGCAAAATTCCCCCGACATTTTGCCGGTACAATATGACAGATCACCGGTACAATACGATATATTTCCGGTCCCCACGACATCTTGCCGTTACAATGCGATATATTTCCGGTCCGGATGACATCTTGCCGGTACAATGCCCCATTTCGGCGTTACTACACGCCATATTGAAAGCCCCATTACCCACCCCGAGGCAGATTCCCGAAAAATGAGTCAACCACAGATGCGAAACAAAGTAATGAATTCTTGCACCGTGCAGAGTTTCATGGAAGGTGTAAAATAAAAAATATAACCTTTATCGTTCGTATTCTTCTACTAATTTATCTAACCTTACATCCAATTATTTTTTTTCCAAAAGGGGCACTAAATGGATAGCTTGATCCGGGAATTTTTGCAGGATAGCTTGACGTCCCAATTGAAATGCTTCTTCAAATGACCTACCGACACCCAGCGTATCATAAAACCCAATGGCGAATTCAATTGCCGCTTTATCCAGGATATTTTTTTGCATGCAAACAACATATGGAATATGTTTGCTGATGGCAGTCGCTTGCTCTACCGAATAACAGGCACTCAGAATAACACATTCTACCTGGTTTGAAAAAAGTTGAAATAATTGGGAAAGAGCTTCCGAGGAAATAGTGGTGGGAAATCCAATCTCATCCATCACCATAAGTCCCTTTTGAGTTCCATGACCGGCAAAATGAACGATTTGCGGTTCATATTCCAACAATGCACGACGAAGGTCCAAAAAACGTACCGCTAATACCGTTTTAATTTCAAATTTCTCTCGCCTTTTTGACCGTTTCAAAGATTCCTCTATTTCGCGCATCTCCTCATCCAAACGCAGTCGAGTTGAATTTCTGGCTGGGTTAGCTGAAAGGAGGAGAATTCTTTTTTTCCCCTGGGGACTCGATGACGGTGTCGTTTTTTCTAATTGTTTGTATATATTTATTTCCTGGGTATTCCCCGAACCTGTGATCTTTTGCTGGAGGTCGATGAAATTGTTTTGAATAATCATGGGTAAATCATCGGCTTTAAAACGGGGAATACCTGTGAAATTAATACAATCGAAAAGGGCTTCGACATTTTTTTTATTTTTAAACATTCCGCCTTTGATCCGGATACCGATTTTAAGGAAAATACCCAGGAGATTAATATTTACATCCAAAACATTAAATAAATTTGCCGGGGCAGAAATATTCGTAATGGAATTTTCCCAACCAATGCTTTTCCCCGAGTCTGACTGCTGTGAAGGTGACCGGTAGAGTAAATCCCATATGGCGGTTTCGGTTTTTTGCATCCGTTTGTACCAGGTCTCTTCATCGATATTTTCGTCCGAGAAGTAAATAAGCCTTATCATGGTATCGCTTTTTTCAACGATTTCCACACCGATGTTGAAACCATTGTAGACTTCAAAGTAATTGGTAAATGTACTGGTAATTTCCATCACAAGGTTATGATGCCGTTTATCCAGGTGAATGACCTTGGGGGATGTGGTGTGGCGGTATTTCAAGCATCCCGGACCGATGAGCACTTTCCTTTCTTTTTCCCTACTTAACTTCTCAAGATGATGGAGATGTTCGGATACCATATAAGAAAGGTTGGCGTCTTCAAAGCTAATTTTCCCGGAAATCTTCCCTGGGTTGATATCCATTAAAACAGTGTGTTTAAAAAGTTTATTTTTTGAATTTCCTTTAAACACCAGGTTGCCGTAAACCTGGATATCGTTAAATAGCAGATACCTTTTATTATAGAACCTGGTATCGATAAAATCGCAATCTTCCTCAAACACAGCGTCTTGAAAATCTGCGCCGCAATTAAAGACAGTGTTCCGAAAATCGACATTTTTTTTAAATATAGTCCCCTGGAATTCCGTATCACCCGGCTGAGGGCGATATGGCTTAAATTGTGCATCCCTGAAAGAACAGGAACCGTTAAAGATGGCATCATTAAAGGAAGGTTCACAATTAAACGTTACCTTGCAAAAGGATGTGGAAGGTTCGAATTCGTTGCAAAACCCGAATTCCGTTTTTTTGAAGTCTGCGATGTATTCGAATGTAGAGTTATCGAAGAAGACACTCTCTTTAAAAGCAGCATTGTAGAAGGTAACCCCAAATTCAAAAGTGATATTGGAAAACGTAACGCGATCTTTAAAGTTAGAGCCGCTAAAGTCGACGTGATCCAGAAAGATTGCATCAAGTGCGGAGATGGCCTTGCTAAATACCTGTTTTCTTAAGTCGATGTTACGATTTTTGCGGGTATATTTCTTTTTCAGCGTTCCATCTTTGTTATATTCGGTAATAGTTTTTGGGGTTCCGGTGGATGTATCCCCGATGAAGACAACATTATCCAGACTGATATAGTCAATATCCGGGTCGGTATTCAACAAACGGATCAGTAGTTTTAGGCGCTGCAAAAAATTATTCTTTTCTTTCCATTTAACATTTTCGCTGTGAAACAGGCATTTTCCTTCGCTGTCATGGGGGAGGTACAATAGGTTGTCTGATACTGGTATGTCGATGGATAGTTTTCCCAGGCTTATTTGTTTTTTCCATTTATCGAACATTGAGGCGTAATGGCATTCAGAGTTCCAATTCGGTTTACATGAGAGACTTGAAATTGTTTCTTGCGTTAAAATCTTTTTCGCTTGTTTCTGTTTAGCCATTTTATCCTTTCAGTTTTATTATCTTTTTCCTCCTTGGCAGATTATAGCAACCAACTGCGTTTGAGTCAACGTTGTTCGTAGCAGTCCAAACCCCGATTCAGCAATCCCAATTTAAACTGCAAAGAGGCGCTAAGATAAAAATAAACCAATTATTACGGGTTTTCAATGAATTTCCCACAATTGAAATCCTACCGGTCTATTTGACATGTGTTTACCCGGTTAGCGACCTCCTGAGTTAAGGGGTGGTCCGTTCCATGTAATGTTTTGTACATTTCATAGGCTTTTTTAAAATAGCTAACGGCTGTCGAATGTTTTTCCAATTTCAAGTAGGTCGAACCGATATTATCCAATGTTTCGGCTATTTGAGAATGTACTTCCCCATAGGCAGACTCGAGGATAGTTATTGCTTGCTTAAGATATCCAATCGCTTGATTATGATTTCCAAGGGCGCTCCATGCTTCTCCAAGACTATTTAAAATTGCTGCCACTCTTGGATGCCCTCGAATGCATAAGGCATTCGCAATCGACAGCGCCTGTTCAAGACAATCGATCGCCAGACGATACTCTCCCAAACGGTTAAAAGAATCGCCGATATTTGTCAATGCCCCAGCCACATTGGGATGTATTTCCTCGTAAAGCTGCCTGGATGTATTTAGGGCCTGATAAAACAAATCAGCCGCCCTTTTATGCTCTCCCAAAAAATTATACGCCCCCCCCAGTTTGGTCAACGTCACCGCATATTCAAGATGCTTTTTGCCGTATATTTCCAGGTAAATCCTTAGTGCTTGCTCAATACATTCTATTCCCTTATAGTTATCGCCTTTTCGTAACCATACACCCCCCAGTTTGTTCAAAACCGCGGCGACTCTATGATGTTTCTCACCATAAGCTTTTTTCAAAATGGAAAATGCCTCCTGGTAATGAGCGATGGCTTTTTCATATTCACCCAAAGAATTCCATATCTTCCCGAGGGATTCCAGGGCTGTTCCCACCCTGGGATGCATTTCCCCAAGAGAGGATCGTTCTATCGTCAATACCTTTCGATACAAGTCCACAGCCTCCAGGGGTTTGCCCATTGCATGCCGGGTTAAACCAAGATTAAGCATTATGGCGGTCATCATTGGATGCTCTTCCCCGTAAGAATTTTTAAGAATCTTAAGCGCCGAATCATAATAAAAAGTCGCCTTATTGTACAGGCCAAGATCGTACCAGGCTGCTCCCAAATTATTAAATATTAAAGCGATATCAGGGTGCTCCGTTCCATAAACTTCTTTTTTGATAGAAAGGGATTCCCGGTAGTATTCAATGGCTTTTTCAGGATTCTCCAGCACGGCTTTCCAGGCTGCCCCCTGCTTGAGAAGCACATTTGCGGTTCTCAAATCTTCCTCCCCATATACTTCACATGCAATCGAAAGCGCTTGTCTATAGTACTCAACGGTTTTGCTATGGTTCTTCAACAGTCCCCACGCAGTTCCCAGATCAGTGATGTATGCGACACATTCCGAACGTATCACACCGTGTAAATCCCGATGAATTGAAATTGCCTGCTCAAAATAATCGATGGCCTCCCGGGGATGTCTCAATATGATGGCTGCTTCTCCCAAACGTCCCAAATTATCGGCTACATAGAGATTCATATCTCCATACAATGCCTTATTGATGGAAAGTGCCTGCTTTAAATATTTCGGTCCTTCTAAATGGTCCTCTGCTTCCATACAGGCGGTTCCTAAATTTGTTAGTGTAATGGGCATCTTTGGATGCAGTTCTCCAAGAAAGTTTTTATTGATAATCATTGCCTGATGAAAACATTCGATTGCTTTTTTAAATTTTCCTTCCTTTTCCCATATTGTTCCCAGGTTGTTTAGGGTAGCGGCAACCTGTGGATGTTCTTCTCTATACAAAGCCCGATCGATAGCTATCGCTTGTTTCAGACAATCTCCGGCTTTCTCCAATTCCCCCATTTCTCTCAACAATGTCCCCAAATTGTTCAAATCCCTGGATAAATCAGGATGTAACACATCTCCGTATAATGCCTTATCCATTTCCAATGCTTTCTCGAAATAAGAACGGCTTTTTTTGTATTCCCCCTGGTAGAGAAAAATTTTTCCTATATTACCCAAAGTAGTGGCAACAGTTGCATGTTTTTCTGGATAATTTTTCTGCAAAATAGCAAGAGCTTTTTGGTACTCATCAAGGGCTTTATCATATTCCAATAAATCTTCCCATACCGCTCCTATATTATTTATAACGGTGGCTACTTTGGGATGAGTCTCCTCAAAAACATTCCGAGTGATTGATCGGGCTTTCTTTAAATATTTGATTGCCTGGTGGCAATAACCCATTTCTTTTACTACGGATGCGAGGGAATTTAGCAGGAAAGCGTCACTTTCCGTGGATAAGGCTCGTTTTTTTTCATTCAGTATCCATTTCCCAATCCGTTGCGCTTCCTGATAGGACAATTGTTCTTGTAAATAATCAACCAGCCAACCGCCGATGGCGCTGACCTCTTCCTCTTTACCGCAGCCCAACCCATGAAAAATCCACTCTTCCATCAACGTCGGCTCAACCGAATCCCGAATATCGGTTTTCTCTTTGTAGTATTCAAACGCTATTTCGTGGACAGTGGAAATATCCTTCAATCCGCTCAACAACTCTTCTCTTAATAACGGGGTAACCTGGTACTTATTCCCTGACTGATCATGCTCGATCAGGCTCAAGGCAATTCCTTGTTCAAGGAATTGCCGCCAGTTGCTTATTCCCGCTTTTTCAGCGACTTGTTTAACCCCTTCCAACAACACCGGGATACGAAAGATACTGAGCCGACACAAAAGATGTTCCAATTCCGCCCTGCTATGTTGAAGCAGTTGACGTAACACAAGATTTTGAATGAATTCTTCCTGTTTACCCTTCACGGCATGCAATATTTCCGGTATTTCAGAGTTTGTCATCCGTCCAGCCAGCACATTAAGCCAATCCATCAAGAGGGGATTGTTCTTACCGGCAGCTAACAATTGCCATGCCAATGAGGGATGCGGATAATTCAAGAGAGCTTTCAACCCCCGCACCTTTTTGAGTTGTTCCGCTTTTGTAAAAGATATCAACCTTATTTTTTGCAGCCGTTCCGTTACCAATTCCCGGTCCTGTTGGCGCAAGGTGAATTCAAAACGGCTGGTGATAATCATTTGCGTCATTTTCCCGGCGGAGGGAAGATAGGTAAAAAGTGTTTTCAGCAATTGCGCGGATTCGGGGAGCATAGACTCCGGTTGTCCTTTTTCAGCCCCCTCCAGGTTACACTCGAAATCGTCCAGGATCAGCAAATATTTTTTTTCTTTAAAGCTGCTGTGGCAAAGTTGGGTTAATTTATCCGCCATATTGATTTTCCTGGATAAGACCTGCCGTCCCGTTTTATCCTGGGATACGATAAATGCATCTATTAGTGCATTCTGCAAAGACACTGTATTTAATCCGCCATGAACGATAATCAATGTATGATCAGCGAGACGTTCACTCAGCTTTCCCGCCAGACAACTTTTGCCTAAACCTCCAGTGCCCAGAAGCAGAACCCCGATTTTATCGCCATCTTTGGTTAACGTATTTAAGGAAGCTTGAATTTGTCTTCGGCGTCCCACAAATCCTTCCGCCAAGACCTTTACCTGACTATTTCTAAGATGAGCATGCGTTACTGTCATGGGAGTGGGACACATATTCTGGTTTATTTTTACAATGGTACTCAAGGGTACATCACTACTGTATAGGCGTAAATGGGGCCAAGCTGGTTTTTCGTTGTCGGGGAAATTTTTTATCAACTGGTAACGAGCCCGCTGCACAGCTTCAAGTATGGTTTTGCCGCCGCTCAATTGCTGGTAGAGCATTTGACCTGCAACTATTGACTGATCATCCCTTACCGATCGACCCCACCCCAATACCGCCGGGATGTTGGAATTCTTTACCAATCGGCGAGCAAAAGAACCTTCAGGGGTCCCGGCCACATCCCCGGTACGACTGCCTGACAAGAACAATAATCGCGGTGGATTTTTGAAAAAAACTTCATTCCCTAACTCTTCGGGGTATACGATAAGTCGCTGCCCCGTTTCTCCTTCCATGACAAAGAAAGGAATTCCATTGTCGCTTATACCCGCGTGACCGGACAGGTGAACTACATCATACTTTTCTTTTTCCAACTTCTTACGCAAACCTGCTGGTGAACCGGTATCTTCTATGTCCATGTCAATAGGCAATTGGCGGGTGATTGCAAAAATAGCTTCCTCTTCTTTTTCAAAATCCAACAACGGCTTAATATCCCTGACAGAGCTTGCCATAAAAAGAAGTTTTAATGGCCGATTTATAGGAGGGATTATTTGGCTCGCTTTACAATTGGAAATGTATCGCACCAGGTGAACAGAGCGTGAGAGTAAAAATGAATTGTCTTTAGCCAGAAGTTCAAAAGGCCAATCGTCAGTTTCTTTACAGTTATTTAAATGAATTTCCAGTGATTCTCCTTTTTGGTCGGCGTATTCAAGGGCCTGCTGAAAGTAATGATTATCTCCATCCAGAAAGCGAAAAAGCTTTTGACCGGTTGATAATAGACGCTGCGACCATTGCCACTGAATCTCATCGAGAGTAACGTCTGGCGTGTTTTCAAAAGAATGCACTGTTTCTGTCTCTGTGTTCTTCCAGGTAACGGTGAAGCTATCTTCCTTTGTCAATGGCTCAATGTTTATATTATAAATTGTTGCCATTTCTTTCTACTCTATTTCCTTCTTTTAACTTCTCTAACCACTCAGCCACTATCTTCGCATCAGGATGTTCCGGACCAAAGAGTTTATTATAAATCGCATAGGCCTCCTCAAAATGATCTTTTGCCTTTTCCGATTGTCCCAGGTCGAAATATGCACATCCCAGATTGTGCAAATCTCTTGCTACATTTGGGTGTTTCTGTCCAAGCACTTCCCTGTCAATAGACAATGCCTCATGGCCATAATAAATGGCTCTACCATGATTACCAAGAGCATTCCATGCTGACCCCAGGTTATTCAATTCTGTAGCCACCCTTGAATGTTTTCGCCCAAACACGGTCTTATCAATGACCAATGCCTCGAGATAATATTCAATTGCTTTCTTATAATCGCCTAATTCATCCCATGCTAACCCTAGATTATTTAAACCAGTAGTCACATCGGGATGCTTTGGCCCAAACACGGTTTTATTGATGTCCAGTGCCGTTTTAAGATATTCAATGGCCTTTTGCTTATCACCCAATGCCAACCATGCCATTCCCAGGTTATTTAATTCTATGGCAATATTAGGGTGTTTTGGCCCAAACAAAATTTCATCAATGGATAAGGCTTCAATGTAATAATAAATAGCTTTTCGATAATCACCAAGATCATCCCATACTCCTCCTATGTTGTTTAGATCTCTGGATATATTCGGATGTTCTCTTCCGAAAAGCGCTTTATTGATTTTCAGAGATCTCTGAAAATAATCAATGGCTTTACTAAATTCTCCCAACTCCTTCCATATTAACCCAATATTATTCAAATCCATGGAAATCTTTGGATGCTTCTTTCCAAGCGTCATCTCATCAATAGTTAAAGCCTTATTGAAATAATCAATAGCTTTATGGTAATTGCCTATATCATGCCATGCCATTCCCAGGTTATTCAGGCCAGTAGCTATATTAATATGATTCGGCCCAAACACTTCCTCATTGATAGAAAGTGCTTCACTGAAATAATCGACGGCTTTATGGTACTCTCCCATCGCCAGCCATACCATGCCCAAGTTATTCAATCCAGTTGCCACATCTGAATGCGTTTGTCCATACATGGCCTCATTAATAGATAACGCTTCCTGATAATAGATGATGGCTTTATGGTGATCTCCTAAATACTGCAAGGCCATACCCACATTATTCAAATTGGTAGCCACAGCAGGATGTTCCATCCCAAAAACAGTCATATGGATCTTCAGTGCTTTCTGGAAATAGCTAATAGCTTTACGATAATTGCCCAAAACCTCCCAGGCCATACCCAGGTTATTAAAAACGGTTGCCACCTTAATATGATCCCTCCCATTTATTGAATCATAATTGGATATCGCCCTCTGATAATATTTTATAGCTTTATTGGGATTACCAAGATCGCTCCAGGCTAAACCTAGATTATTTAGAGCACCTCCCTTATATGGGTGTTCTACTTTAAATATTTCTTCATAAATAGTGAGTGCTTCTTTGTGAAGCTCAATCGCCTTTTGGGATTTTCCAAGATTATTCCATGTTTCACCTAGATTATTCAAACCGATTGCTACATTCAAATGCCTTGGACCTAATAATACTTCGTTAATAGACAAAGCCTTCTCGTAATATGTGATGGCTTTTCGATGATTGCCAAGACTCCTTAATGTAGATGCGATTTCATTTAATAGAAACGCATCATGTTCAGTCGAAATTTCTCGCTTCTTCTGTTTCAGTAACCACAATCCTACTCGTTCCGACTCCAATAAAGCCAAATTTGCCCGGAAGTAATTGACTAATGCTCCTCCTTCGCTGGAGGCGACATCTTCCTCACCGCATTCCAATGCGTGATAGACCCACTCCTCCATCTGGATGGGATCAAATTGTTCATCCGCTTTGCCTTCACAAATACTTTTATAATAAGCAAATGCGGCCTCGTGGCGGGTGTTAAAGTTGTCAAGTTTGCTTAAGAATTCCTCTTTCAGCAGGGGGGTGGCCTGGTAGCTTTTGCGGGCGGTATCGTGTTCGATGAGGCTTAACTCCATGCCCCGGTACAGCATTTCCTGCCAGTTTTTTAGGTTTGCCTTTTCGCCGACTTGCTTAGCTCCCTCTTTTAGTACGGGTCTGCGATAAATGGCGAACCAACTGAGGAAGCGGGACAGATCCTGGCCGCCCAGTTTGAGCAATTCCCGGATCACGTGCTGCCGGATGAAATCTTCTTTTTTGCTGCTAACGGCTTGCAGCAATTCTACTACAGCGGGTGATTTTTGCTGCCCTACCAGCACATCCAGCCACTCCATGAGGCGGGGATTGCCGCAGCCGGTGGCCAGCAGGGCCTTTTTTAAGGTGGGGCCCGGGTAGTTGGCGATGTTGGTTAATTCCCCTGCCTTTTTCCTCTGCTCCGCTTCCCGGAACCCCGCCAGCCAGACCCATTCCAGCCGTTCTTTAACCAGGTCGCAGTCCTCTATAGTCATGGAAAATCCATAACGACAGGTGATGATCATCTGCGTTGACCTATCCGTGCCCGGGAGCCCGTCGAGTAAGACCTTCAGCAATTCGGCAGCTTCGGGAAACAGGCCGGCCGGTTCGCCCCTGTCCGAGCCTTCCAGGTTTTGCTCGAAATCATCCAATAAGATAAGGTATTTTTTGTCTTTAAAGCAAGACCGGCACAAAACCCCCATGGTATCTTTCATCTCCATGTCCCAGGACAGGACGTTTTTACCATGATCATCCTGGGATACGATAAAGGCATCCTTTAATGCCCTCTTCAGGGTAATGGAATTCAGTCTGCCGTGGACAATGACAGGGGTATGTTTCTTGAACCGCTCACTGATTTTCCCGGCCAGGCAGCTCTTGCCCAGCCCGCCGCTGCCCAGAAGAAGCAGTCCTGCCTTGCCGGGCTCCAGCGTTAACACCCGGAAGCCCTGCTGCAATTGACGCCGCCGGCCCACGAATCCTTCAGCCAGTACCTTTACTTCGCTGTTCTTTAAATAGGTGTGGGTCATCCGCCTCACCTGGGGCCGCGTTTCCTGTTCTTTTTCTACGATTGCCTGGAGTGAACTGCCGTGGCCGAACAACCTCAACTGCGGCCAGGAGGGTTTCAGGGGCGAAGGAAAACGATCGATCAGTCGGTATCTCGCCCGTTGCACGGCGTGAAGAACCGATTTGCCCCGGCTTAATTCCCGGTAGATCACCTTTGCCGCCTCTGTGGCCTCTTCATCGCTTACCCATCGTGCCCAACCCAAAACCGCCGGTACTTGATATTTTTCCACTAAAATATGCGCAAAGGTGCCCTCAACTCCCCCGGGTGTGTCACTTGTACTACTCCCGGAAATGAAAAGCAGTCGCGGGGGATTTGCTTTCAGCCCTTCATGCCATAATCTCTCTACCGTTACATTTTCATGGTACCCGGCCTCATCCTCCATCACAAAAAAGGGCTGCCCTTTTTGATCGATACCGGCAAATCCTGACAGATGCACAACGTCGTATTGCTGCTGTTCCAGTTTTTCTCGTAATCCTGCCAGGGAGCCAGTATCTTCTATCTCCATATCGATGGCCAATTTTTCCGTTGCTTTGAAAATCGTTTCCTCTTCCTGCTCAAAATCCAGTTCCGATTGCATATCCAAAGGAGAGCAGGCCATAAACAGCAGTCTCAGACGGCGGTTTTGGGGGGACGCCTCTTCAACCTCTTCCACCCCCGGGACACTGCGTACCAGGTGTAAAAGGGTGGGCAGTAGAAAGGCACCCTTGTGGGCCAGCAGTTCGAAGGGCCAGTTGACGGTTTCGCCGCCGGCAGAGAGGTGGAGTCGGAGGCTTTCGTCCAGGGCCTCGGCTTGTTTGAGCGCCTGTTGGAGATGCCCCCCTTTGCCGTCCAGGAAACGGAATAATTTTTCCCCAATCTCCAATTGATTGCGCCGGTCTTTCCACAGCCACTCCACCTCATCCCGGTCAATCCCAACTGACGATTGTTCAAAGCATTGTTTGGCATGGGCTGCCCGGTTAAACCAGGTGATCCGAAAGTGTCCTTTTTTATTGGCAGGGGCGATAGTAACTTTGAAGACTACCGGCATGTTATGGATTGTGGATCTGTTTGATGAACTGTGAGGCGCGGGTGCATTGGCTGCCGCGGGGGTCGAGGGCATTGTTGCGATAGGGCAGAGATACCAGGCAACTGCCGGTCCAACGGAGATCGGCCGGTCGGCTGCGGGACACGATGCCGATTAACTCATGGGTCTCGGCACAAAATATGGGGGAACCGCTGCCGCTGCTGTAGACATCCAACTCTGCCGAAAAATTGCCGGGGTCCAACCGGTGTATGAGCGCACCGGGGGTTAGTTTCAAGGGCAGCCCCAGGGGGTGGCCGATCACGTAGATGGGTTGCTCGTAAAAAGGGTTCTTCTGTGAGAGGGAAACCGCCTGCCGGCCCTTAACGCTGCGATCCAGTTTGACCAGGGCCCAGGAAACATCGGGATTATATACACGGTCGATGATTTCGCTACCTTTATATACATTGTCCGCCTGCACCCGCTCCGGGGGGGTGACGGGATCTTCCATGACAAAATCGAACACGAAACGCAGGCCGGTTACGTTTTTGTCATTCACAATATGGGCGGCCGTAACGACCATGTCCCCGGCCACCAGGACTGCCGTTCCCAGGGCACCGGCAGCGGCGACCTGATGGCAGAAAGGTTCACTGTGACAGAAATTAAACGTTTTGCCAAAGGGCAGGGTTTCTAAAAGAGTGCTGCCCGGGCTGTCCAGGCAAAAGCCCGATTCCATACAGACCAGGGCCACGGCCCCGGTGTTCCGGTAGGCCTCATCGTCTCCAACATCGAACCGATCCACCGGTATCGATCCTGTCATACCGGGTCTATTTCCCTTCCTGAAGGCATCATCTTTCATGTCTTCAATGTTTTTTTGCATCTTTTTGAGAATTTCCGGGGTTTGATAATACTTGAGGGCATCATGGGCCGCGGAGGGGGAGAGGGAATCGGGATCATAGATATTTTTTATGAATTGGTACAACGCCTCACGCTGCGGGCCACCGACCGCTGATTTAAACAGCTTTTCCAATCCCGGCAAAGGAACCCGGAAAGGCAGTTCCCGGTCCATGTCCCTCGTTGAAATTTGCAGCATAAATGTCACCCCGGGTTCCGGGGATTCCGCTCCGGGCGGCTCTTCCGCCTCGCCTGGACCACCCTCTAAATTGGACTTCTTAAAGGAGAGTTGATACGCCTTTGGGGACTGCTTGAATTTCTTTTTAAAAAGCCTGGCAAAATAGTCTTGTTTGGAGAAACCCACCATCTCTGTCACTTCCCCCACATTGCCGGCATTGTTTTTCAATAGTTCTGCCGCCCTCTCCAACCGGATGTCCATGATGAAATCATTGGCGGTTTTCCCCGTTATTTCTTTCACTCTCCTATACAGTGTGGTCCGGCCGACACTGCGTTTGTCGCAAATTTTATCGATATTAAACACCGGGAATGGGTCGGAAAGCACCTTCTCGATCTCCGCCTTGAATTCTTCCAGGAACTTTTCGTCCTGGGAAATGATATGTGATGATCTTT
>CBFDCR010000022.1:0-65173 GCA_965603365.1 uncultured bacterium | reverse complement strand
CCCTGCCCGGAGGTGAGATAACTTTGGTTGGGAAAATGTTGATTTTTTTGCAACTTTGGGCGTGGAAAAATTGGGGGGTTTGGGGGGTTAATGTCTGGTGGATATGGTGGGGGTGGGTAAAAGAGGGTTAATTTGTTTTATCTTTCTGATTCTCGATGGTTTTTATCAATCTTAATGTCATTTCTATTTGTGGTTGGGCTTCGATTCGGTCAAATATGGCCAGTGCGTCTTTTAAGTATTTTAATGCATCCTGGGGTTTTCCCAAATCGCGGTATATCAGACCGATGTTGCCAAGATGAGTGGCAATGCCCTGTTCACAGCCGATCTTCCGGGCTATCGCTAATGACTCCTGGTGATATTTTAAAAAGATAAAGGGACAGGCGAATTTCCAGCCTTTCTGCTTGACAAAAAGTAATAAGAATTATATATTTTAACTGAAGGAGAAACAAAATGAAAGCACAGCCTCTGGTTCTAAATATACCGGAAGATTTTATGCTTTCGATAAAAAAAACACCTGGAGAGTTGGTGAATGAAATCGTATTAATGGCGGCTATCAAGATGTTTGAATTGGGAAAACTCTCTTCCGGTAAGGCTTCGGAACTGGCCGGGATTTCCAGGAGAGAGTTTTTGGAAAAGTGCAGTATGTATGGGGTGAGTGTCTTTAATTACTCCGATGATGAGATAGCTGAGGAATTATCAAAGGATGAGAAGAACCTGCAAGAGTTCCTGGAACATTGAAGAAAGTCATTATCGATACCGGGCCTTTGTTGGCATTTGCCAAAGCAGGAATTGTCAATACACTGAAAAATCTTTTTGAACAGTTAATTATTACCGGTGAAGTTTACATTGAGGTCTTCTCAAAGAAATCCCCGGAAAACAATTCCATAAAGGAAAATATCGGGAAATTTATCCAGGTACAGGACTTCCATGAGTTGATCCGAATTGACGACAAAAAGATTAAGGAAACGGTTCAAATGCTTGATGATGGAGAGAAATCTTCTATACTACTTTCCCATGTCTTAATCGAGGATAAGCATAAAGTCCTTTTAATAATCGACGAGAAATCAGGACGAAAAGCGGCAGGAAAATTTGGGATCCCAGTGGTGGGAACAGTCTGGCTTTTAAAGACTCTTAAAAAAGGAGGATGGATAGACGACGCCGTTAAGGTTTCCAGAGAAATGAAAAGGAAAGGATATTATCTAAGCGATGCCCTTATTGACTATTTAATTAATGATAAGTAAAAGGAGAAAAATACGGGACAGTCCTGGAATCCGCACGTCCTCCTCAAGCCTCTTTTTTGTTTATTATTGACAAATGGTGGCGTTCCGATTAATATAGGGGGGAGGAGTGAATAGTGGGATTAACGGCGTTGAAAATGGAGGATCTGCCTCATTATACGTATAGGGATTATGATCGATGGGAGGGGCGCTGGGAGTTAATACTGGGGATACCCTATGCGATGGCCCCCATGCCTAAAATTAAGCACCAGAGGTTGAGCGGTAAGATCTACAAATATCTATCGACCCTGTTGGCGGACTGCCCGGAATGTGAAGTGCTGCTGCCGGTGGACTGGCAAATCGAGGAGGACACCGTGGTGCAGCCGGATGTACTGGTGGTGTGCGGCGGCAATATCGAGGGGGAAAAATTATTTATTCCCCCGGAAATGGTATTTGAGATCATCTCCCCCTCCACTGCCCGAAAGGACCGGGTACTCAAGTATCGGCTCTACGAGAGAGCCGGGGTGAAATATTACTGCCTGGTGGACCCCGACATTGACAGCGCCGAGATATTTGTGCTGAAGCGGGAAAACTATAAAAAGGCGGATACCTTCAAAGAGGGAAAAATCAGGCTGGAACTGGGCCGCTGTTCGCTGGAATTTAATTTCAGCCAGATCTTCAATTAATTTTAATTCACCCGAATAATTCACATTCACCCCTCACCCAGACACAGGGGACGCAGATCTGCGTCCCCTACAACCTCAACCATTCATATTCAAATTCAATCACTGACCGGTTTTGTACTCCTGCTATAAAATGGAAAATCGGTGTAATTCCCAATCCTCGGTATCTTCATTTTCGATCAATTGATAGAGATAATTATTCTTCACGGAATATGGGAAAAGGACGACACCATCATAGTTTTTAAGAGGCAGAAAGGTCTTTTTTACCAGTTTGCCCTCCAGGTTAAAAATAAAAAATTCACTTTCCCCCTGTTTTCTTCGGTAAGTGATCACATAAATATGACCGTTATCAACGATTAAGTCTAAAATGGCCGGGAAAAATTCCGGGAAAAGCACCCTTTTTTTCGCCAGATAATATCTATTCATCCCGTGCCGTCTCTTAATACGGTTAAACCAGGCATCGATAAACTCTTGAGATACTTTTACCCTTTCATACGTGGGTGAAATCGTATGCAGTGAATCGCCATCCTTATTAAAGACATCAATTTTAAAATCACTGCTTCCCACAATAAAAAATTTATTTTCACCGACATCAAAAACCCAGGCGGAGGCATAATTTGTCACCTGTTTTTCCCGGCGATACCCCGCCTCATCCTGGTAAAATGTCTTTACCTCATTAAAATCAGCGTCCAGGATTTTAACTACATTATGATATACCCCGTTGTTTGTGCTGCCACTTGAGGCAAAGTACCTGCTCCCTAATAATTTCAGTCTTCTATATTTAGGTAATAGGCGTTTTTCTTCTATAAAATCTCCTTTTAATGAATAGAATAAAATCTTCCCCCGACTTTCTATGGTAATTTTTTCTTTTAAAATATTAATGATCAAATCCGAGGGGAACTCGCCCGGGCCTTCACCTTTTTTTCCAAATTTTTTTATGAGTTTAAAATTATCTAAATCATAAAGGAACACCGCGGCACCTTCGTTGATACAAATCAAATTCTCACCCACTTTAATGAGCTCCGGCTTATTGAGCTGGGGAAAGGTGGCTATTCTTTCACCAAATAGAGACAACGCAAAAGACAAACAAATAAAAATGATTAGAATCTTCATTTTTTCTCCTCACCCAAATTCTACACCAAATGGGTCAGGCGAAACAACCCTTTTTATTTAATATTTGCCCTTTTTTATAGGCAAATTTGTTCAGTGCTATTTAGACAAGTTTAGCTAATTTTGTTTAATAGTTCTTGACAAATTGTCCCCGGTAGGGACGAAAAATTGGGGACAGTCGCGAAGTGTGCCATCTGGCGCTGCAAATCCCGAAAAAGAAAAGAGACAGACGAGACCGCCTTTGAATAATTCACATTCACCCCTCACCCGGACACAAGGGACGCAGATCTGCGTTCCCTACAACCTCAACCATTCATATTCAAACCTGAGTGATTCATATTCGAATATCAACGGTTCAATTTCAAAGTTCAGCCATTCATATTCAAATATCAACGATTGAGCTCGCGGCCTGAATATTTGATCTCTCGACCTCAACTATTCAGCTTTTAGGACGAGAAATTGGGGACAGTCGCAAGGCGCAAAGTGAGAGTGTGACACTCCGATAGGGGACAAGGGGGGTAAATCTCAGGGAGATTTTTGGGGTGTGATGTTGATTAAAGGGGGAAAAATAGGTAAAATGTGACCACTATGAAGACAAGAAGAGTATTCGTGATATTGGCTGTCTGGTTGTTGGCCTGGCCGCTGTTGGTGTCGGCGCAGCTCTTTGATGAACCCGTTTCCACCGAGCCCGGCATCGATACTTCGGTGAAGTACGATAAGGGCGCGATCGTATTTCATTTTGTGGTGGACATGGATTATCACATCACCGATTTGAAGAACGGTTTCTTTAAAATCGAACTGGCGGATAATGAGTATGTCGAGATAAAGGCTGTGAACTTTCCCAGGGGGGTGCCCTACGCCGACGAGCTGGTATTTAAGGGAAAGTTTGAGGTCACGGTACTGGTGGAGTCTAAAAAGGCGGTGACGGCGCCGGTTAAGTTGACCTTCAAGGTGGGCTACCAGGTGTGCCAGGAGAGTCCCCGGGAACTCTGTTACGCGCCCGAGTCCAAAGAGGCGGCGGTAGAGATCGACCGGACTTTTTCGGCGGCCCAGGCAGCCGAAGATGAATCCTTCAGCCAGTGGGTGGAACGCATCGTCAGGCAGGAGTTGGAAAAGGGTTCGGTGCTGCTCTTTTTACTGGTCTTTGTGGCCGGTTTCCTGACCAGTTTAACCCCCTGTGTCTACCCGGTCATTCCCATTGTCATGGGCTATATCGGCAGCCGCAGCGGGCAAAAAAAATTGAAGGGGCTCTATCTCTCCCTATTTTTTGTCATGGGATTGGCCCTGGTGTATTCGCTGCTGGGTGTGATGGCTGCGGCCACCGGTTCGGTGATCGGCGCATCTTTTCAAAACCCGCTGGTGGTAACGGTTATCTCGGCCGTCTTTATCGTGATGGGTCTAAGCCTGGCCGGTCTCTTCGATATCCCCGTGCCCTCGTCCATCTCGGCAAAGGTCCGGGGCAGTTACAAGAGTGAGGTGATCGGCTCCTTTATCATCGGCGGTGTTTCCGCCATCATTGCCGCGCCCTGCGTGGGCCCGGTGTTGATTGCCCTGCTGTCGTGGATCAGCCAGACCCGCAATATTCTCCTGGGTTTCTGGTTGACCTTTACCTTTTCACTGGGAATGGGGGTCATCTTCGTGCTGGTGGGCACATTTACCGGCGTGATTTCGGCCATGCCCAAAGCAGGCAAGTGGATGACCGTCATCAAGTATGTCTTTGCCGCGTTACTGATGGGAACCGGCTTCTATTTCCTCTTCACCGTCATACCCGGATGGTCGGCGGCCCTGATCATGGGGGTATTCTTTATCTGTGCCGCCCTCTTCCTGGCCCTCTATAAGAGACTCTCTGAAAAGGATTTTGCCAATAGACTCTACCCGGTGGTGGTGATACTGATCCTTCTGATCGGCCTGAATTTTATCGTCGATGGCCTGCTCATGGTGACGGCGCCGGCCGGGGAAGCCGGCATCCTGGAAGAGCGGGCCGGGGCTGCGAAGCTGCCCTGGATACTATCGCTGGAGGAGGGAAAGAGGCTGGCGGCGCAGCAAAATAAGATGATCATGATCGACACCTACGCGGATTGGTGCGTGGCCTGCAAGGAACTCGAACGGTTTACCTTCTCCAGGCCGGCGGTCCAGCAGGCCTTAAAGGACTTTATCCCGGTCAAGCTGGATTTTACCGCCAGCACCGAGGAGAATGATGCCCTGAGGCGGTCACTCAAGATCATCGGCATGCCCACCATCATCTTCTTAAACCCAGGGGGAGAGGAGATCACCCGCTTCTCCGGCTTCAAAAACAAAGATGAATTCTTGAAGGTTATCGATTCCTTGAAATGATTCATCCTTCGTCTCCCTGTCGGCTGAACAGAAAAATTGCCGGTATCCCTTGCAATATACCCCCATTTCCATTAAAATTTTGACATGGATTGCTTCATAGATGTTTTTTAGAGGATGTGGATTTTTTGGTAATGAATAGGCTAGATGAACTTTTCAGTGAGTTGGGTTATGATAAAGATAACGGCCTTTTTTACCTCGAAGATGCCGATACCTGGAGACATAAATTCCCCTATAGAATTAGCCGTGTTCTGGAAAATATCATCAAGCCGTATGCTTTTTTTACCCTTTGTAATGGAGCCGACAGGAATGACGCGGGGCATCCCGAGCCCTTAAACAATCCTATTATTTTATTTTTTGATTGCCCGGATCACGAAATAGAAAGGAATATCCCGAAGTGGACGTTTAGTTTCAGCCAGGCGCCGGTTGTCGTCATAAATAGAAATGATTCTCTGGAGATTTATCACGGCTATGCTTTTGACGATAGGGAACGAGAATGGCTAAAAAAAATAGATGTGGATATACTTGAGTTTTCCCTTGCCAATTTGATTACGGGCCGGGTCTGGAAAAAATTATACAAAAAATACTTTAAAGATACCCATAGGGTGGATAAGTTTTTACTGCGAAATATCATTGATGCCAGGAGAATTTTAATTGCTGAGGATAGCGGTGGATTACCCCCCAGAATGGCGAATCGGTTGATCGGGCGATCGCTTTTCATTCGTTATTTAATTGACAGAAGGGTAGATGTCGGTGATGGGGGTTATATTGATGGAGACGACAGACAACAAAGGCAGCAGAGTTTTGAGGATTTGTTAGGGGATAAAGATAAGACCTATCGGTTTTTTAATTATATAACAGAAAAATTTAACGGTGATTTGTTTCCATTGGTCGAGAGGGATACAAAGGGCGATATTGTCTATGATGAAGAGAGTACCGTTTTACAGGAACATTTAGATGTGGTGCGTTATTTATTCTCTTGTGCCTCTTTTTTCCAGGAAAAAGGGTCTTATAAGGGCTATGAGGTGCAGAGATCTCTGTTCAGGTTCTATGATTTTGAAGTCATCCCGGTTGAGTTGATCAGTAATATTTACGAAAACTTCCTGGGTGATTCCAAAAAAAAAGAGAATGAGTGTAAGACACTTGGGGCCCGACAGGCAGAGATCAAGTCTTATTACACCCCTCCCTTTTTGGTAGATTATGTGCTGTCCCAAACTGTCGTACCGCATTTACAAGAGCGGAAGACTGCCTCTTGTAAGGTTTTAGATCCTGCGTGCGGTTCAGGAATTTTTTTAGTGGAAGCTTTGCGCAAGATCATCGAAAAGGAGATGCAGGTCAATCCGGTAAAGGTTTCGGATCAAAGATTGTGGCAGTTGGTGCAAGAGAATATCTTTGGCATTGATATTGATCATGATGCCATAGAGATTACTATTTTTTCCCTCTATATTACTATCCTCGATTATAAGACGCCGAGGGAAATCAAAAATTTCCGTTTTGAGAAATTGAAAGATATTAATCTTTTCGGCGGCCCTGAGGCGGATTTTTTCAACGAAGAACATCCCTTTAACAGGAAGTTTTCGTCTGAAGTCGATCTTGACTTCATTATAGGCAATCCGCCGTGGGGAGAAGTAGAAATTTCTCGATACAATGACTATATCGAAAACAGGAATAAAAGGGAAAAAGAGAAGAGTCAAGATAGATATATGAAGCTGGCGATCGGCAATAAGGAGATTTCCCAGGCTTTTATGGTTCGGGTGGATGACCTTATCGGTTCCTCCAGGGATACCAGATGTGTCCTGGTGGTGACCGGGAAGAATATTTACAATACTTCACGGCCTATAAAAACCTGGCGCAATTATTTTCTCCATAAATTTTTTGTGACCCGGCTGCTTGAACTGTCATCTGTGAATAATAAGATCGTTGGCGGCAATAAAATCTTTGAGGCGGCGGATCAGTCTCCTGTTGTTGTGTCGTTTTATCCGGCAAAGGAACATGAAGATACCTCCAATAATATAGTTGAACATATTGTGGCAAGGCCCAATCGTTTTTTTAATTATTTTAGAACCATTGTCATTGGGAAACATGACTATAAAAGGATAGTTCAGAAATATTTTATGGAATCGCGAGGTGGATATGATTGGCTCTGGAAGGTCATTTTACATGGAAATCTCCTGGATTTTCAATTTATTAAGCGCCTGAAAGAGGAGTTCCCAACTTTCGGTGAGCTTATAAAAAGGTATGACCTGGAGTATAGAGGCGGCTTGAAGTCGATAGATAACAACATTAAACCGGAAAATAGAAAGAGTACAGAAAAAATTAAGGATTGGAGATACTTAGAGGTTTACCCTGATAGGGAATTTCAGCCTTTTTGGCTTAATCCCACCCGAACCTGGGCGCAGAAGGCTGCAGAGTTGGCCCTGGAACAAAAGATCTATGAAAATAGGAGGGTCGGCTATTTACCGGATATTTATTTTTTTGAAGGTCGGAAGTTACTTTTAAAAAAGGGTCTTTTGGCCGGTGAAGATTTTAAAGCAGTTTCGGCTTTTTCTGAGGATAACCTTGTTTTCAGTTCTACTGTTTGTTCGATTAAGCCTTCACCAGGGGTAAGTGATACTCAAAGAGTCGACAGGATTTTACAAAATATTGTGGGGGTGATTAATTCAAAGTTGTTCACTTATTTTATATTGTGCAGTGGCTCTTCTGTCGGTATAGATAGAACAAGGGCTGATTTCGAAGAATTCTTTGCCTTTCCGATAGCTCTTAATGAAAAGGTAGCTGAATTAACCGTGGATATACAAAAAATGTATCGGAGCTTAAATGCGAATCCTCTAAATAATGAATTGAATCGTCAATTAAAGAATCGCGAACGGGAATTGGAAGAAACAATTATGGAGGCTTATCATATCGATAAACAGGAGGAAGCGTTGATCGATTATGCGATCGACATCGCTATTCCTGTTTTAAAAAGGGGAGAGTTGCGAGAAGAAGCAACAGATATTTTCAATTCATTAAACCTGAACAACCGGGATCACAAAGATTATTTGGCCCAATATGCCGGAGTGTTTGTCGAACATTTTGGTAAAAGATTTGATGAGGAGGGTAAATATTTTGTGGCGGATATCCATGTGACTTCAGAATTCATCGGCCTCCATTTCCGTATAACCAAAAGATCCGGGGCCGCAGACAGGATTGCCTTTAAAGCGGATAACGATGCAGTCGGGATGATCAATAAGCTCGGCAACCTGGGGCTCTATCGTTTGAGTAATGATCTATATATTCAGCAGGATATAAGAGGGTTTAATAAGAATTCCTTTTATGTCATTAAACCCAATGAGAAAAAATTATGGCATAGGGCAGTGGCCTACGCAGATTTAAGTGAGTTTGTTGAGGCACTGGTAAACTCTGAACTAAAAAGGCACAAGAAATAGCGTCGGCAATGAATGCAGATATCTTTACCGATACAAATTATTATTTTTCACAGTCGTTAAAGTTGATCGTGTACAGTTATCAACAATTGAGGAAAGAGAGATTAGACAGGCCCTATTCCAGACAGGAAATCTTACAGGTCATCAGGGAAGTACGTGGGCAGGCTCATGTGTGCAATGAGATAGAAGACTTTCTTAGAAATGATATGGTCAAAAACTACCTTCGCAAATTGAGACACAAATTTGGTTTGACCTGTTTTTCCATACAGGCCGGTTCGGAAGAGAGCAGACGAAATATCAAGATCGGTATTGTAGATATCAGGATTGAGAACATTTCGGCCACCCGTTTAGACGGCACCGGTTTTATTTTTGAATGCAAACGGCTTAATAAGTATGCCCACATGCAGGAGGGCTACCTTCGGGATGGGATGATGCGTTTTATCAATAGGCAGTACTATCCTGAGGCGGATATGACAATCGCCGGGATGATTGCATTTGTGGAAGTGGAGGCGGCAGGGATTGCCGATCAACTAAAAAGCAGGATTGGATCGTCGCAAAAATTGTTAAGAACAACGAAGGCGTTTTCATTTTATCCGTTGGCAGACCACAATTACAGCGAGATTGCCGATTTTAAGTACAGTTACCGGTCAGCACACCGCCGCCGCGATGGGGTTGAAATGGTCATCCATCATTTACTTCTGGACTACTACGACATCCTGGATTAATATCCTTTTTTGGGGGCTAAGAACTTGTTGTAGA
Source organism: uncultured bacterium (assembly GCA_965603365.1). Classification (GTDB taxonomy): domain Bacteria; phylum Acidobacteriota; class Aminicenantia; order UBA2199; family UBA2199; genus JAHELQ01. Next base: position 55,648 of record CBFDCR010000022.1, on the reverse strand, counting down.
GCAGCAGGCTGATGATGGTGACCACGCCGATGCTGGCAAACACCAGCCACAGGGTGTGGGGCTGGTTCAGGGTGTCCACGAAGTAGACGTAGAGTTTGGCCCCCATGATACCGCCGATGGAGCTGCCGAACACACCGTAGAGGAAGAGATAACCCATGTACATGGCCTTCTTCTCCGCCGGTGCGGTGAGTCCCACATAGCTGATAAACTTGGGATGCGCCGTCATCTCACCCACGGAGAAGAGCCCGATGCCCAGCAGAAAGACCCAGATACTGGTGGATATGGCCAGTATGGCCATGCCCACGGTGGCGATGGCGATGCCGGTAATCATGGTGGGCAGGGCCTTCTTCTTCTTGACAATGGCCGAGATAACCAGTTGCAGCAGGATGATGGTACCGGCATTGATCACCGTGACGTGCTCCACGTCGAAGAACCAGTTGATGTGGATGCCGAAAAAGCCCAGGAAGCTGTTGATGGCGTTGTTTAAAGAGGCGGCATCCACATAGGCCTGGACATACCACAGGACCGAGTCGAACATCTGGAAGTAGAGGACCCAGAAGCCGGAGTAGAGGAAGATCATCAGCAGGAATTTGAAGTGGTCCACGAATTTGGGGGCATCCTCCTTTTCAATGATGAAGAGGGAGGTGACGGATAAATAGATGACGGAACAGATGATTTTGGCTAAGGTGCCCACCCCCGGTAGAAACCATAAGACGATAACCGCGGCGGGGGCCAGGATCACGGGCAGTCGGAAACCGCCGGTTTCGGCGGCAGTCGGCGCCGCGGACCGGCTCCGGTTGTTCTTGAGGGAGACCGCCACGATGGCTAAGCCGATCAGCAGCAGGGATACCACGAATAACAGGAAAAAGGCCCGGCCATTTAATTTGTCGTATAGCTCCCGGCAGTCGTCCTGGGTCAATCCCCGCAGCCGGGGCGTCTCATGCAGCCTGGCCAGTAATGGATCGCTGTATTCCGGGTAATTGAGAGAACGATCCAGCCTGATCTTGAAGTGGCGGTCGCTCACCGTCTCGATTTCAAAGGCTTCATTGCTGCCCTCGCCCTCCTGCCATTCAAAGGTCAACTGGATCTTTTCATCGGAGAGGCGGATATAACCGCTCAGATCCTCCTGGCTGACCGACCGGAATGCGGGAAATTGCCGCAGCTCGTCCAGCAGTTTGGCTGAAAATTGTTCCAGGTAGCGGGGCTTATATATCGTCAGCAAGAGTGTTTGACCGGCACCGCCGGCGCTCTCCATCTTGTACGGCGACTCTTTCAGCATGTCCCGCTCGACCTTGAAGATGAGAGTAGCACCGTCCTCCTGGATGCCGATGGTGGGGAACTGCCCTGCCGCCGGGGGTCTATCCAGGAAACTCCAGACCGAGTAGACCAGCAGGGCCGCCAGCAGGAGGCCGATGACCACTTTGCGCACCCCCGATCTCTTCATCTGCTGGTGGATCAGCACCACCGGCGAGTAGATGATCTCGAAGGCATGGGCCAGGGTGTGGATCAGGTCCCGGATGGTCTGGATGAAGCCCTTCTGCTCGCGCTCCCTGATCTTCTCTTCCCGGCCCGGTTCCTTGAAGAGGAAGAGGGTGGGGACGATCATGGCGGCCGTGCAGATGGCCGAGGCGATGATCACGTAGGTGGGATTGAGGCTCTTGAGGAAGGGCACCAGGATGAGGGGAAACAGGAAGGCCCCCATATTGATCGACCAGTAGTAGATGCCGAAGGCCTGGGTGCTGTTGGATTCGTCGGTCATTTTGGCGATGGTGCCGGAGATCAGGGGTTTGAACAGTCCGGCGCCGACGCCCATAATCACCAGTGCGGCAAACACGGCCGTGTAGGTGGTCATCTGGCTGGTCAGGAAGTAGCCGCCCCCCAGCAGGGTAAAGGCCGCCATCAAGACCCTGCGGTAACCGAAGCGGTCTGCCAAAGCCCCGGAGATGATGGGCAGGAAGTAGAGCAGCGGTTGGATCACCCCCTTGATCACGCCGACATTCTCCTTGGGGAAGCTCAGCACATCGGTGAAGTAGACCGAAATAAAACTCATCATGCCGTAATAGGCGCCCCTCTCGAAGAACTCGAACATCACCACCAGCCAGAACTGGCCGGGAAATTTGTTGAAAAATCCTTTGCGTTCCTTTTTTTTGATTTCACTGCTTGTTTTCTTGTCTGTCATAGTAACCTCTTCGCTTTACTCGATATAATGAAGGAAAAGATGATTGAGTCAGAATGATACCAATAAAGAAACGAAATGTCAAAAAAAGTTTGAACTGTGGATCAATTCTCCATTTAATTGTATAATCACGAAATGGCGGAACAGAAAATCGACCGGGCACAGGAACTCGATCTGGTGCTTGACTCTGTCCGGGTGGATGCGGCAGCGGCGGATTTAAACAAACCGGGTATTAAACCGGGGCTAAATTGGGCGGCGCTGCGGCATTTGGCCCTTCGCCACGGGGTGATGCCCCTGGTGTATAAGCGGTTGGAGAGCCTACCGGCGGCAGTTGTCCCGGCCGGGGAGATGACCAGGTGGCGGGACATCTTTCTCACCAATGCCGCCCAGAATGTGAGGCTGACCCGGAAACTGATTCAGGTGCTGGATCTCCTGGAGGCTCAGGGTATCGAGGCGGTGCCCTTTAAAGGCCCGGAACTGGCGGTGCGGGCTTACGGAGACACGGCCCTGCGCAGCCTCGGCGACCTGGATATTTTGATCCGCAATAGAGACTTCGAGAGGGTCTATGAGGTGATGGAAGGCGCCGGTTACCGTTCCCAGTTCCCTCCCATCGGCGGCATGAAAAGACTCTGGAAGCGGTCGGGCCGGGATTTTCTCTTCCTGGATCGGACCGCCATCTACGATTTTCACCAGCGGCTGCACCAGGGACACCGGAAATTCCGCATCGAAGAGGAGGTCTGGCACAACTTAGCCGGGGTACAACTGCTCTCCCGCCGGGTGCCGGTTCTCCCGGCCGGGGATACCCTGCTGATGCTGGCGATTCATGCGGCCAAACACCGCTGGCAGCCGCTGAAATGGCTGGTGGACGCGGCCCACTTCGCTGCGGCCCAGCCCGGGATGGACTGGCCCCGCCTCTTTGCCAGGGCCGGGCACATGGGCTGTCGGCGTATTCTGACGATAACCCTCTGCCTGGCCCGGGATCTGGCCGGACTGACCTTGCCGCCGCCGATAGGGGAGAGGGTCTGCCAGGACCAAAAGGCGTTGAAACTGGCTTCCCGGTTTAAAAGGGAGATCTTGCTGGCCCGGAGACACAGTCAATTGGCCGAATTTATGGGGATTCCCCGGACCCTGGATACGCCGGTGGACAAAATACGCTATGTCGGTTATTACCTGTTGACCCCCAGTGCCCTCGACCTAACGGTTATCCGCCTGCCGGTGGCCCTCTATCCCCTCTACACCCTCATCCGCCCCTTTCGCCAGCTCTTCAAGTACCTGTACAGGCTCTTCAAGGTGCGGCGGCCGGCCAGGTAGGCGAGATACCCCCTGAAGTAGAGCCGGGCCGTCAGGGGGCGGCGGCCCCGGTGGGGCCAGAAAATCGCCCGGCCGTCTCGTTCCACCCCGGTAATCAGGCCCAGGATGTTGTCCAGGGGGATGGGGGCGTCGATTTTACGGAGGCTGTCGCCCCGGATGGAGAAGAGGCGGTGTCTCCGCCGCACCACCCGGTGCACGATGAGGCGGTCGCCTTCGGGATGGCGAAAGGCCACCACCTCACCCACGAAGGGAACCGCTTCCCCCAGGGGAGAGACGGTAACCACGTCGTGGCCGCGGATAGCGGGCCTCATGCTGCTGCCGCTGACCTTAAAACGGCAATCAGCCCCCCTGTGCTGTACCGCCCGGATCACCCCAACCATATCCCTGCCGGAAATAACCACTTCCTCTTGATCCTTCTTATCCACAATGTTTTCCATCTTCTAAATTCAAAGGGTCATTAAATTTTTCTAATTTCAGGAAATTTAACGTGCTTTAACCTTGTTCATTACAACTTTTGAATTTTTTAAAGCATTTACCAGAATCCATTCGTCCTTTTGTTTATTTGCCTCTTCAATCGTTCTGTATTTAAAGATTCCCCTGGGAAAATTCGGGGGACAAAGACGATTGGCTAAATTCCAGAGCTGCGCGACCTGTTTATAATATTTAGCGTCCGGTTCAATACACCAGAGCGCTCTCTCTGCCTCTTCAAAACTCTTAAATTTTTCGATTCCCATTTTATTCCTTCCTTTTTTTTCTCATAAGTTCGCTTAAAAAAAAGGCATCTCTTTTATCTTCAAGTCGAAGGGTATCTTTTTTTAATTCAAATAATTTTTCTACAGTGGCAACGTTTATCGAAATTTCATCTATAATGATGGTCTCATATTCCAGGTCATCGTATGTTGCCACTTCTCCCAATCTCGCCATGATGTCTATGTAAAAACCGTCTGGAGAGCCATAACGAATTACAGAATAGTGATTTAATGCCTCAAGTGTAATTTCATTAATATTTTCATCATCCTGGAAAACACGACGTAGTGCTTTTTGGAGTTTCCCAATATTTTCAGGATTCATTTTTACAAAGACATCAATGTCCTGGGTAAGACGGGGCATACCATGAAGAATAACCGCAAATCCTCCTACCAGGATATAATCGACTTCCTCTTTTCCGAATGCTTCCAGAACTTCTAAAAACTTTTCAAATAAATCCTTCATTGGTTCACATCCTGGTTATAACACACAAAAGAAGAATTAACAATTTTTTTCTCCTACAATAAATAACACAAATCACAAATTGGCAAGAAATTCATGGACAGGCAGCATTTTGGCTGAATCCCTGGATTTTTTATTTTTCAGGTTATAAACGATTTGAATTGGTGTTGTTTCTTTCAGAGAGTTATGAAAGTGGAACAAAGATGATGAAAAATTGTCATCACTGGTTTTAACCTCAATCATTTGTGCAGGTATATTGTCAATGACCGTGAGAAAGTCTACTTCACGTTTCTCCTTATCTCTTAGATAATACAATGCGACCCTGCTGCCTGTTGTGTCTTCAATAAAATGGAGTTCACGTAAAAGAGCACAAGCCACTGCATTTTCTATTTTAGAACCAAGATCGCCTTCCACTGCCCCGGTGTCATAGAAAAAATATTTTGATTCTTTTAAAATACTCCGTGCGATGTTTTTGTGATAGGGCCGAACCGGGAAAATAACATAAAGGTTTTCCAGGATTTGCAGCCAATGTTTCACTGTATGAACGGATACCTGTAAATCGTTTGCCATGGATGCATATGACGTGGTAGAGCCAACACGGGACCGCAGTAGGTCAATCAATACTTCAATGGATTTAATATCTCTGACTTTTTCAAGATCCAATAAGTCTTCCCTGATGATTGTATCGATATGGGTGCGCCTCCAGCGTTTGGCGTAAGATTCGTTATTTTTTAAATATGGTTCTGGAAATCCCCCCAACTCGATCAATTTATTCAAGGCGTCTCCTGGATCCTCTTTTAAAAATACACATATTTCTTTTACGGTTAAGGGGTGCAAGCGATATGAGAAAAAGCGCCCTGCCAGGGAATCACCTCCTTTTTTATATGTTTCCAGTCTCGCAGAACCAGTGACAAGGAGAGAGGGTGGAATCCCCTCGGTATCATATATCCCCTTAATCCATGATTTCCATTTCTTCATTTTATGTAGTTCATCAAAGATAATCAATTGAGCATCCCTTGTCCATTCCTCCGCTGTGATTATTTTGCGATCGGTGTTTGAATCATAGTTCAAGTAAGCATACGAAGGAATCAATTGTTTGGACAGGGTTGTTTTCCCAACTTGTCTTGGACCTGAAAGAAAAATGATTTTTTCTCTAAGGTCTTCCAGGATAGGTTTTTCTATATAGCGTCTCATGTGACTATTATGAACCGAACTTCAAAAAAGTCAAGACTATTTTGAAGTTTACTTCATTTTAGTCAAGGAGTGGACCTGAAGAACCGAAAACCAATGAAAATATATGATCGGGTTAGATGTTGAACTCTTGCATGAGGTTTACCACTTCGGTGCCGGGGGTAAAATGGAGATCGAAACAGGGGATATCGGAAATCAAATTTTCGCAGAAATGAAGTAGCTGTGGGATTGTTTCTCGATCGTACCAGGGTATGGAGGTGACCTGCAAGAGCCTATCCAGGGCTTCCGGCGGTTTGATCTTTTTTATCCTGTTCCCGCCGTCCTTGCCGTGATGAAGGAAAAAAAGGCCCGACAGGGGCATGCTCTTATTCAGCGCGATGGCCCCTTCACCCGGCCAGGGCGAGCCATACGCCTTAAAGGTCTCCCCGACCTTTCTGACCACCATCCGCTCGTCGCTGAGTACCTCCAGGTTTTCTGGGTCTTCCGCGGCAGCAAGCAGCCCTGAGAGTGTACTCTTTCCCGCACCTGAGCGGCCGGGGAATATGAAACCCTTGCCCTTGATTTTGACTCCGGCGGCATGGATGACTGCCCCCTGGTTTGGGGCCAGGATATACATCAGCAAAAGTAGATCCAGCGGGTAGCGGACAGGATTTGAGACCACCCTCTTCCCCTCTCTCTCGCTGATGAGTTTGTTGCCGCAGTAGACAGTGACTTCTGTGAGGTCACGATCGAACCGGGCCACCCACAACGGTCTCTCATAAATGGGCGGCTGGAGGGCAATCCAATAGACCTCGCCGGCCTGATACATCGACCAGGACTGGCCGCTGTCAAAGATTTTTGTCAATGTTTTAATCTCTGGCATGTTCCCCGATTCGAGGCGGACATTGATTTTGATGGTTTCCGGGTTCCCGCCCTTATCTGCTTTTCTAAAAAACGATTGATAGGCCGGTTCATACTCATGAACTATATTTGATATTTTACCCGCTGCCCTGATGGAAAACCACACATCGCCGATTTCCATTTGCATTAAACCCGCCTGTATCTCTCCTTTAAGCTGGGCATCCGCTCTGAAGCTCTCACCGCGCACCATAAGAAATTCCTCTTTTAACCATATTGAAATAGTAAGGGATTGGGTATCGTTTGTCAAGCAGTAGATTTTTTCGTCTTTTTTTCTTGATGGGACATGTGATTAGCAACAGATATATAAACTAAATTGATAAAATGTAAAAGATGTTTGTAATGTTCGGAATTTTGTGTTAAAATGTCAAAATGTAACCTTATTAGGTGCTGAATCTTGAAGTCTTAGAGTTTCCTTATGAAAGTGGCGTGTTCGAATTATAAAAGAGAGTCCATGACGGCATTAACGAAGGGTCGAGGGTGTGTGACGTTGACCTTATCGCTGCCGGAGTCTCGATGTTTTCAAGAGAAGGGGGTTACTCCCGGCCCCAGGAGGTAAAAAATGAGAAAAAAAGGGTATCTTTACAGGGTAGCGGCACTATTTGTCTATGTTTTTTTTGGATTTTTAATTCTTTCGGGCGGCGCGTCTGCGGCCTTTGCCCAGTCGCCCCCCAATCTCGACGGCCTGGTGGACAATGTCTACATCAGCCACGGTTACTCCATCGACTATGACGGCTTCTATCCCCAGGCTCGGGCCACCCTCTACGTGCTGGACGATACCAGCATCGATGCCAACTACGTGTGGCTGGCCTGGCTCATTGTCAAGGACTTCAACGACAACAGCTACGGCGCCAACAAACACAGCACCTGGGGCGGCATCGGCCACGGGTTCGGCGACCTGACCGAGAGCGACATGCAGCGGCTGGACCTGGAGAATACCTGCGGCGAACTGGTGCTGGACGTGGGCCTGGATTTGCTGGACGGCCCCGGTTATGATACCCCCTCCGGTTACGATGCCGTCCACAACGCCACCGAAGATACCCAGTTGCTCTACATCAACGGCGGTGATTGGGGGTTGATGGATTTCGACACCTCGCTGGCGGCCAACCTGAATGACCACGGCTACTGCGTGGGCGGCGTTTGCAGCGGCGGCGGCACTAACCTGCTGGTGGACTCGCCCCCCTGGTCCGACGAGCCGAACTATATCCCCTCTGCCACCTACAGCGAATGGCAGTACAACCTGATCTGGGAATTGAAGGTCGACCGCTCCGTGTTTCAGACGGTGGCCTGTCCCACCGCCACCATCCTGGGGGTGGCCACCAATCCCATCGAACTGCACGCCTCCCCCAGTAAGCTCAACGAGAGCCCGGTTACCCTGTTCAAGGCCTCCTCGGCCATCGGCGATTACATCTGGCTGGATGCCGACCGGGACGGTGAACAGGATGTGACCGAGCCGGGCATTGCCAACGTGACGGTGGCCCTCTACTCCGACCCCAACGGCGACGGCAATCCCGCGGACGGGGCTGTTATCGCCACCACCACCACCGATTTTTACGGCCACTATATTTTCCCCGGCCTGGGGGCCGGGAACTACGTGGTGGACGTGACCGACACCAACGGCGTGTTGACCGGCTACTCCCTGACTACCGGCAGCACCGACCCCCACGGCCCCATTAGCCTGGAGCGCAACGACGAGTATATGGACGCCGACTTCGGCTATGCCCCCAGCGATCCCACCAAGGCCGCGATCGGCGACTTTGTCTGGTCCGATGCCGACAACGACGGCATCCAGGACCCCGGCGAACCGGGCATCGGCGGGGTGACCCTGCAACTGCTGGCCGACATCGACGGCGACGGCAATTTTACCGACGTGATCGCCACCACCACCACCGCCGGTGACGGCACCTACATGTTTACCAACCTGGACCCCGGCGACTACAAGGTAGATGTCACCGATACCGGCGGTGTCCTGAGCGGTTATTCCCTGACCAGCGGTCCCCACAGCAGCCCGGACCCCACGATCCAGATCCACGTGGAGGCCGGGGATGTCTACCTCAATGCCGATTTCGGCTACTACCAGGCCGGACTGGGCACCATCGGCAACCAGGTGTTCCTCGACAATGACGGCGACGGCCTGTTTGAGTCTGCCGCCGGTGAGGTGGGCATCGACGACGTGACCGTGGACCTGATCAAAGACATCAACGGCAATGGGGTATGGGATGCCGGCGAGCCGATAATCTCCACCGTCACCGCCAGTGACGGCACCTACCAGTTTACGGGACTGCCGCTGGACGACGGCGACGGCGATGCCGATTACCTGGTGCGGGTGACCGACTTAAACGACATATTGCGCCGCTACCGCAAGAGCATCGGCCCCAACCCCGGCCAGAACAACAACAGCCAGGCCGAGCCCTATGCCGTAGCCCTATCCGCGGCTTCCCCCTCCAACCAGACCGCCGACTTCGGCTACTGGTTCGACCAGCCGGATGGACTGGTGGGGGACCGGGTCTGGTACGACCTGGACGGCGACGGCCTCCAGGACCCCGGAGAGCCGGGCATCGAAGGGGTGACGGTGGAGTTGTGGAGCATGAAGAAGACCGGTGGAACCTGGAATGAAGATGCCAAAATGGGGGAGGTAACCACCGACGCCAACGGCAACTACTATTTCCCCAACCTGCCGATCAGCAAGCAGGGATATAGATACCGGGTCAAGGTCATCACCGGCAGTGCGCCGCTGGCCGGCTTGACCCCCACCAACCAGCCGGATAACATGGACGAATCCGAAATACTGGATACCGATACCATCCAGGTGGATCTCTCCCTGGATTTCGGTTACAGTTACTCCGGCGGCAGCTACTCCATCGGCGACTATGTCTGGTACGACGGCGACGGCGACGGTGTACAGGATGCCGGTGAGAGCGGCTTTGAAAACGTGACTTTAGCCCTGTACGAGGACACCAACAACAACGGCACCATCGACGACGGCGAGCCGCTGCTGGCCAACACTACCACCGATGCCAGCGGCAACTACCTCTTCAGCGGCCTGCCCAACGGCAACTACCTGGTGAAGGTCACCGATGAGTACCATATACTGGGCGGCTACACCCAGACCTACGGCGGTGACCCGCAGGCGGTCACCATCAGCGGGGCCAGCAATCTAAATATTGACTTCGGCTATTTCCGTCCCTCTCCCACCTTAGCCTTCATCTCCGCTTTCCGGGCCTACAACGACGGCGGCCAGGTGGTGGTGCACTGGCACACGGCTTCGGAGCTGGGTACGGTGGGTTTTTATCTTTTGCGGCTGGATGAGGCCAGCGGCGAATATAAGAGAATCCATACCGGTCTGCTGCCGGGTCTCCTGGATGCCCCGCAAGGCGGTATCTATCGCCTGGTGGACAACACCGCCTACTACGGCGGTACGTACACCTACCGACTGGTGGAGGTGGAGGCCAACGGTGCAGAGCGGATTTTTGGCCCCTTCACGGTCACGGTGGGGGCCCCGGATATAGAGGACGAGCGATTAATATTGGAACCCATGCCGGGTTATTACGATAAAAGAGCGCATCCCCCCTCCGCGGCCCGGCAGGCCCGGCTGCGAGCCAGGCAGATGGCCCTGCTCAGGGCCGGGGTGTTGAAACAAACAAAGGTGGGGGATGCCGCTAAGATTGCGGTTCGAGAGAAGGGCCTGGTCTTCGTGGATGCTTCCGCCATCGCCAATGTGCTGGGTATGCCCCTGAACCAGGTGCAGCAGTGGATCAGGAATTACAATTTCCGACTGACCAACCGGGGCTCAGAGGTCGCTTACCTGGCGGCCGACGGCAATGCCGGTCTCTACTTTTACGGCGAGGGCATCGACAGCATCTATACCCATGACAACATCTATCGGCTGGACAAGAAGGGCAAGGGCCTGGCCATGACCTCTGTCTCCGGCGGTATGCCCTTTGCCGGTGACGGCAGTGAGGCCTTTACCGATACCCTTCATCTGGAAGAAGACCGTTATGCCCTGACTGCCCTGTTTGATGATCCCGAAGCCGACTACTGGCTCTGGAATTTTGTGAATGCCGGCCAGGACGCTAAGAGTTTCGGGTTTTATGCCCCCGGCGTGGCCGACTGGGGCAGCGCCACCCTGACCGTCTACCTCAAGGGCGCCACCAACACCACCGCCAATCTGGATCACCATGCCAAGGTGAAGCTGAATGGCACATTCATCGGCGAAGGCCGCTGGGACGGCACCGATGCTTACCAGTTGACCATATCCTTCGACCAGTCGCTGCTGCTGGAGGGATCAAACACCATTGCCGTCAAGGGCGTGCTGTCCGACGGGGTGCCCTACGGTGCCTTCTACGTGGACGCCTTTGATGTGAGTTACCAGCGCCTTTATCAGGCGGTCAACAACCGGCTCCTCTGCCGCGGCAGCGGGGTGGTTACGATTGAGGGCTTTAGCGAGCCGGATATTATGGTGTTCGACGTCACCGATCCGCTGGTGCCGCAACTGTTGACCGGGACAACGATAGACGGCAGTTACCGGGTCAGCTTCGTGTCCTCTTCGACAGACGGTGTATACCTGGCGGTGAGTGTGTCGGGATTGTCCTCGCCGGTTTCGGTTCTGGCCGACACCTCCTCCGCTTTGAAGGATAAACAGAACGCCGCCGACTATGTGGCCATTGTGCCCACCGGCCTGGAAAATGCGCTGGACGACCTGGTCTATCTCCGCCAGCGGCGGGGCCTGGAGGTCAAGGTGGTGGAACTGGAGGATATCTACGATGAGTTCAACCACGGCATCGCCTCGCCGCTGGCCATCAAGAGTTTCCTCTCCTATGCCTACCGCAACTGGCGGTACAATGGGCCCCAGTATGTACTCCTGGTGGGCAAGGGCACGTATGACTACAAAGATAACCTGGGCTACGGCGAGAACCTGATGCCCCCTAAGATGATGGCCACCCCCCACGGGCTCTTCGCCTCGGACAGCTATTTTGGCGACGTGGCCGGTGATGACGGGGTGCCTGAGATCGCCGTGGGCCGGCTGCCGGTAATGACCGAGGTGGAGCTCCAGGCCTTGATAGACAAAATTTCCAACTATGAGGGCTCCACTGGTTCCTGGACCGGTAATGCGTTGATGCTGGCCGATAACCCGGACCAGGGGGGGAACTTCCCGGCGGACAGCGATTACCTGGGCAACCTGCTGGCCGGTTATACCGTCGATAAGGTCTACCTGCCGGATTTCGCCGACGTGAATGCGGCTCGACAGCAGGTTATAAATGGTTTTAACAGCGGTGCCGCACTGGTCAACTATATCGGCCATGCCGGGTTGGACCGCCTGGCCACCGAAGGGCTGCTGCGCTCGGTGGATGTTTCGGCACTGCAAAACGGGGATAAGCTGCCCATCATGACCGCCATGACCTGTGTGGTGGCCCGCTTCGAGATTCCCGGTTACGATACCCTGAGTGAGGCCCTGTTGTTGAAGGGGAACGGCGGTGCGGCCGCGGTGTGGGCACCCACCGGCGCCTCTCTTAACTACCTGGCGGTGAAGCTGGCCGCGGGATTTTTTAAGGCGGCCTTCCAGGGCCAGGAAACGGTTCTGGGCAAGGCCCTGCTGAAGACCATGGCCGACTATGCGGCTGCCGGGGGCCTGCGCTTCATGCTGAACATCTACACCTTGCTGGGAGATCCGGCACTGGAAATAAAATGAATTTTGATTCGGTATATCGGAAAAAAGAGGACATTGTGACCCGGCAGATCGCCGGTGAGACCCTGCTGATACCCATCTGCGGCCGCCTGGCCGATATGCAGAAGCTCTTTGCCTTAAACCCGGTGGCCGAATACATCTGGCAGCGGTTGGACGGCAACCAGAACCTGCAGGCGATTGCCGACGGCGTGCTGGCCACCTTTGAAGTACAAGAGGATCAGGCCGCTGCGGATATCCGGGAATTCGTCTCGCAACTGAAGGAGGCCGATATTATCGAGGAGGTGGCGTCGTAATGGAGTGCTGCCGAGATATCTGGCCCGACAACGAAGAGTATTTGCGGGATTTTAACCGAAAGGTGGTGGCGCAGCGGATTCCCCTAAATGGAAATTTCGATCTCACCCACCGCTGCAACCTGAGATGTACCCACTGTTATCTCGCCGCGCCGTCTCCTGACCGGAAAAATTCGGCCAGGGAGCTGGATACCCGCCAGTGGCGGGCCGTCATAGATGAGATTACCCAGGCCGGCTGCCTCTACCTGCTGCTGACCGGCGGTGAACCGCTGCTGCGGGACGATTTTGCCGACATTTACCGCTGTGCCCGGACCAACGGCCTGCTGGTTACCGTGTTTACGAACGGCACCCTCATCCGCCCGGACATCCTCGAGCTTTTCCGGGAGTTCCCGCCCAGGGCGGTGGAGATCACTCTTTACGGGGCCACTGCCCGGACTTATGAATCCATAACCGGTGTCAAAGGTTCTTATCAAAGGTGTTTAGAGGGTATTCGGGGACTGAAGGACCATGGGATCAATGTGAGACTCAAGACCATCCTGATGGGCCTCAATCGCCATGAATTCCATGCCATCGAAGAGATGGCCCGGGAGTGGGGTCTCAAATTCCGTTTCGATGCCGCCCTATTTCCCCGTTTAAACGGCGATCGCTCACCCATCGACCTGAGGGTTCCGCCGCAGGAGGCGGTGGAAAAGGAGTTCTCGGACCGCGACAGGTTCAGGCAGTATCGGGACTTCTTCGAGAGATTTAAAGATGTGCCCCTGACCGACAGCCTCTATCAGTGTGGGGCCGGTCGGACCCACTTCCACATCGACCCTTACGGTAACCTTCAGCCCTGCCTGATGGTGCGGAATTTGAGCTATAATCTTGAAAGCGGGGGCTTTCTTACCGGCTGGAATGAGGTGATGCCCCGCCTCAGGGATGTCAAGCCCGGGACGACCTACCGGTGTAATCAGTGCCATAAAAGATCGCTGTGCGGTTTTTGCCCGGGCTTCTTTAAACTGGAGAATGACGCAGAAGACCTCCCTTCAGGGTACCTCTGCGAGATGGGGCAACTGCGTTTTAAAAAGATAAATGAAGTCATATAAGGAGATCACGGTGGAGTCAGAACAGAAGGATATACTGAAAAGTAAACAGAAATATGAGAAACCGAGGCTGAGGGTCATCGAAATGGTTACCGAAGAGGTTCTCGGCGTTGGCTGTAAGTTAGAATCGGGGGGAACTGCTGTTGGTGTTCCGACTTCGTGTGTGGGGAATTTTTGTGCGGAGGTCGGCTCATAGAGAGGTGGTAAATGGAGTATTTTTTTGGTTTTTTGTTGAAAAAAACTGTTTTTGTATTATAATAACACTGTAGAGAGAAAAAATACCAATAATGAAAAGGGGAGATACCCTTTTATTACGGTGTTGGATCTTAGACTTAGGTCTTTCTATGAGATAGTAATATAAGCAAGGAGGGAATATGAAACGATTGTTACTGTTTGCTTTGTGTGGGCTGATGGGAGTGGGCTTTGTCTTTTCCCAGGGGATTAAGGTGACCCAACCCCAGGCCAGGGATATCTGTTGGAAGGGGAGGACCTATACCATCAAATGGGAGACCCCTGTGCCCGCCAACATGAAGGTCAGGATTATGGTTTTTAAGAGGAAGAGCCGGCCCGTTGTCGTGGCCAGTAATATAGCAAACAGCGGTTCTTACGACTGGAAAGTACCGGGCAAGATCAAGTCTGGATATTACAAGGTCCGGGTGCTGATAGTGGGCAGGAGGATTAAGGGCGACAGCCGTCCCTTCAGCATCCAGGGTACCCCTCCCCCCGGCACAGCCAGTCGTCCCACTCCCACACATGGGTCAACGAATGCCGGCGAGAGTGTGAAATTAAGATGGAAGCCCGGGGCCAATGCCACTTCCCACGATATCTATTTCGGCACCGTCAAACCCGGAAGTCCCGGGACATTCCGCCGCACCCGTACAGCCAGTGCCTATACTCCCGGCAAGTTGAAGGCCGGTACGACATATTACTGGCGGGTTGACGAGAGGGGCCCGGGCGGGAAGACCCGGGGCACCGAATGGAGTTTCAGTACCGGCGGTACCGGTGGCAATGGGGTGCAGCCCCCTCCCTCTTCACCTCCCCCTTCATCTTCTCCTGGCAGTCCGACCCATCTGTTTGCCCTGTCCAGGCGGGAAGGATCAACTTATAAGGTATATTTAGGTTGGCGCCTGGATTGCCGACAGCCTCAGATTGGCTATAATGTCTACCGCAAGGGGCCCAGTGATCAGGAGTACTCCCGGCTCAATGCCGCGCCGATTACCGACTCCACCGACTATGTGGATGCCAGGGGTATTAAGACCTTGCAAAAGTATTGCTATTATGTGTGTGCCGTTGACCCGGTCAGTGGAAAAGAGAAGGAAAATCCCTCCGGGGTTAATGTACTGGTGCTTCCGGGAACCGATAAGTATCTATACAGGAAGATTAATAAAATAGCGGAGAATACCAACAAGGCCATGGTAAAAGTCGGTGACATCGATGGCGACGGTCTGCCCGACTTTTTGGTGGTCTCTCGGGGATTCAAGATAAGCGGTGTAAAACTTGGGGGCCAAAAAATACTCTCGCCCGACGATATCCATGCCAGGGTCTACTTCAACGACGGCACACTGGCCTGCGATATCGATATGAAGGAGACCGAAGTTCTTTTGAGGGCGCCATGGACCTTCTGGGACCTAAACGGTGACGGCAAAGACGAGGTGATCGGGACCATGAAGAGTGCACCCGGCAGCAATCAATACTGCCTGGTGGTGATTGATCCCACCGTTAAACCGTCACTTCAGTACAGGATTTTAAGCAAGGTTGATGTTCCCAGTGTACGTCCCGCCACCACCCGGTTTAAGACCATTGCCATCGCCTATCTGGACGGAACGAATCCGTATGTATTGTACGGCAGCGGCCATCTGCTGGGGCAGAGACGCTGCGTTTCGGCTTATTCTTACGATAACACCCAGGGTCTGAAATTAAAATGGGAGTGCGAAGAGGGGCCAACCCAGGGAATCGCCTCTTCCCACCAGTTTGAGGTGGCCGACATTGACGGGGACGGCAAAGATGAAGCCTTTTTAGGCGCTTACGTGTTTGATCAGAACGGCAGGGTTCCCGGCTACTGGGGAGGAAACGCCTGGCGCCACGTGGACGGCGTTCATGTCGGCGATATCCGGCCCGACATCCCCGGTCAGGAGGCCTATTTTTATATTGAAGAGGCGCCCGGCGGCATCCACCTGACCGATCGGCAGGGGAGAGAACTGTGGAAAAATATCAGCGATTGCCCGGGCTGTAAACATGCCCATGCCGGTTGGGCGGGAAACGTAGTAAAAGAGTCGAAGGGCATGGAACTCTGGGTGTACTATAAAAAGAGCGTTGCCGATGATGAATCCGAGAAGGGGATGCGCTGCCCATTCCTCTACACCGCCGACGGGGAGAAGTTTAATGGCGAAGTCGATTTAAGTTGTGGCCCGGTACACTGGAGTGGAGATTTCGACAGTGATGGGGCGAAGTTCCTGGAGGTCATTCACGGAGCGACGATTAAACGGATTGAGGCCTCCGGAAAGAATTTGAATCTCAAGCGGGACAGCTCGCGAATAGCCATCGGTGCCGGACCCAAGGTGGTCATGGATATCATCGGCGACTACCGGGAGGAGGTCATCGGCTTTTTTTACGATTGTAACCGTAATCTACATATGTCTATCTATACCAATACCCTGAAGAATAACCGGCGGGCGGCTTCTCCCTGTGAAGATAAAGATCGCCAATATCTTATCAAACAACGCTGGGCCGGTCACTAATATGAGGCTGTAATGAAGGCCGATTATAATCATCGAAGGTAAAAATTTTTTCCGAAGATTATTTCCGTATATTTCTGTATATTGACAATTCTATTTATTTTATGTAGGATTTTTGGGCAGTGGAGGTTCATGGTTTAGGAGTGTAGAAGTCTCCCTCGCGTAAAGGAAGGCCAGGAGAGTCGTCCTGTAAGACGGCTTCTTGAGCCAAAGGAGTGTATAAAAAAAGAGGGAATTCAATGGGGAAACAAATTAGCAAATCCAGAGGTTTTTTATTGGAAAACAATGTGGGCGCATTAACTTCCATAAAAAAAATAATTGAAGAAAACGCTGCCAATTATCATTTCACCGTGCTGCACCTGGCACGGGAAATGGGTATCTCTTATTCTTATCTATATGAGATCGTTTACGGTCTGTTCGGAATGAGTCCCCATCGATTGATCGAAACCATCAGGTTGGAGAGAGCCATCCACCTGATTGCCGAAGGTAAAATGCTCATCAAAATCTATAGGAAACTGGGGTATGGAAATATTCGTACTTTCAGGGAGGCCTTTTATAAACGTTTGAACATGAATTATAGCAGGTGTCGTTTAAGCTTTGAGAATTGTAATTCTAAAGATGAAGTGATCCGGAAACACATCGCCAGTTTATGGGAAATAAGAGATGACTGAACTTCGTCGGTGGAGATGCTCGCCGATGATTTTTTCCGCAAAAATCTGTATATTGACAGGTGAAGGGGATGTCGTATAGTAAAAGAAGAGGTGCGCTGAATGGTGAAAAATAAATTCATTATTAACGGGGTCAGTGAGATGACCCGATTAGCATGGGTAACCAATGGATTAAGTCGTCCTTAATAAGGAGGGTAATTATGTCTTTAGACAGTGCAAAAAAGTTCCTGGGAAGATTGAAAGATGACGTCGCCTTTCGTCATTCATTGGAAGTGGCGAAAACCGATGAAGCCAGGAAGGTTATTGTCGAAGAAGCCGGTTTCGATTTTTCCAAGGATGAACTCAAGAAGGCCGCTGCCAGAGAGGGAGAGGTCGCTCCGCGGAGTTCAGCCCAGTGGACCTCGACCTCGGCATCGGCGGCATCATCTGCTTCCGCTGCTGCTGCGGCTTTGTAAGGGCGTTTGTAGAGTTTCTCATGTCCCCGGAAGGTATGGAACCCTTCCGGGGGCATGATTTTTAAAAGTGAGAGGTAAACCCGGTTTAAAGGGAAGGAGGGCTGCCATGGCGGTGAAGGTGGAGATAGACGGCGGTATTGACTACCGGGGGCAGGTATGCCGTTCCGCTAAATATCAGGTGACAGGCTACTGCCATTTTCTGCCGGTGGAGGAGACCCTTGAGCGGATTTTGCCCATTTTAAAAGAGATCGGCGTCAGCCGGATAGGAAATATTACCGGGCTTGATCGTATCGGCATCCCGGTGGTCAATGCCATCCGGCCGAACCTGGATGGTTATGCGGTGCAGCATGGAAAAGGGCTCACTATAAAGGGGGCTAAGGTCTCGGCCGGTATGGAGGCCATCGAACGGTATTACGGCTCTCACGTTACTTTAACCGCCTGGCGGGAGATCTACCGCCGGTTGCGGGAAAAGCATCATGTCATCCCCCTGGAGCGCCTGCTGCTGTCCAGGTATTCGTTGTTTCACGTTGACCTGCCGGAATGGTGGGTGCCAGGGTGGGATATCATGAACCGACAGGAAGTGGCGGTGCCCTATAACCTGGTCAATCTCATCAGGAAAAATGGCGCGGCGGAACCGGACAATTTCCAGTCTACCTCCAATGGACTGGCGGCAGGCACCGATTTCCTGGAAGCCGTAGCACAGGCACTGCTGGAGGTCATTGAGCGGGACGCTGTCACCTGCCACGACCTGGCCGCCCGGTATGCCGGCGCGGAGTTTCCAGTAAAACGGGTGGAAAAAGAGATGATTCCCTTCCCGGGGGTCAGGGAGGTGTTGGAAAGAATCGAAGCGGCAGATGTCATGCCCCTGTTGTTTGATTGTGAGACCGATACCGGGGTGCCGGTATTCAATTGTTTTTTAATAGACAGCCTCTATCCTCATGCCATTCTCTGTCATGGGATGGGGGCCAGCTTAAATTCTGCCACTGCCATGACCCGGGCGATTACAGAAGCGGCTCAGGCGCGGGCAGTATACCGTGGCGGTGCACGGGATATCTATTTCCAGGACCAATTCTTTATTCACAAGATGTATCGCAAGGAAGAGATTGTATCAAAAATTGAAAAAATAGTGCCCAACGTCTCGATGGTTCATTTTAGAAATGAAGAGACGGCGACGTTTGAAGGGGATATCCGCCGCTGCCTGGAGAAACTCAAAAATGTGGGCATAGAGCAGGTGATTGTCCTGGATATTTCCCCGCCCCAGGGGGACGTATTTGTCGTCAGGGTCATTGTGCCCGGGTTGGAGGGATATGTATTGCCCAATTTTAGCCCCGGCCAAAGAGCGAAGGAATATTCCGAAGGAAAAGAAATATGAAAACAGTCATTTTTTTAGGTCCCACCCTGGCGGCAGCCGACGCACGGAGGATTCTCGATGCCCGGTATCTGTCTCCCGTAAAGCACGGCGATGTCATCAGCGCCATTTACAACGAGAGGCCCGAGGTGATCGGCATTATCGACGGCGTCATCGGCGATACCCTATCGGTATGGCACAAAGAGATCCTCGACGCCCTGAACAACGGCATTATGGTCTACGGAGCCGGGGCCATGGGCGCCTTGCGGGCGGCTGAATTGGATGCCTTCGGGATGAAGGGGGTGGGGGAGGTGTACCGGTGCGTTAAAAGTAACCAACTGGAAGACGATGATGAAGTGATGGTGCAGTTTGAGCAGCAGGATGGCGGGTATACGAAAGTGTCGGAGCCCATGGTAAACATAAGGGCCGGTTTTTGGTGCGCCGCCCAACAGGGTGTGATTGACCAGGCGGTTTTAGAGAGGCTGGTTACTATTGCCAAATCCCTTTTTTATCCCCGGCGAACCTATCCGCTCATTTTTAAAAAGGCAGTGGAGCAGGGGGTGAGTGAACACACCATCGGCCATTTAAGCGCCTTCCTGGATGAACATGTGGTGGATATCCAGCGGCAGGATGCCGTAGAATTGCTGCAGACCATTAAAGGGGAGCAGGGATCTGTAGAAAAGAAAAAGGGACGGAGAAAATCGAAATCCACCGGGCGGTTGTTTTCGGTGTTATACAACCGGGACCGAAGGGTGCAATGGGATGGGGTGGAGGTCCCCCTCTACGCCATAGGCAATTATGCTGCCCTTAGCCATCCCGGTAGTGAGGCACTGAAGGATAGTGCGTTTAATCGACAATTGGTGCTGCTGCTGGCGGATTTGCTGCATGTGAAAATTACGGGAAAAGAATTGGCAGAGGAGGTGAGCCGTTTTAGAGGTAAACACGGGGTGACCGATGAGGTGGATTTTTCCCAATGGCTGGGGGATAACGATCTATCCCGGGACGAATTTAACCAATTGATGCGGGACAGCGCCCGGGTGCGAAGACTGCATCGCTGGCTTCTCTACAAAAATTTCATTGAAGGCAATACGAAATTTATCCTGGATGAATTGAAATTAAACAATCAATATAAAGAGTGGAAACAAAAAACCGCCAGCATTGAAAAGATCCTGCTGGAGAGGGAAGAAGAAGTCATGGGGGCGGTTAACCAGGTCGATTACGGGGAATTGTTGGCCGGACATTTGAAGGCCGAACATGTATCGGCCAACCTGGATCTCCCGGATTTGGCCTGTGAGATGGGATTTAGCCGAGATGAATTCATCCTCCAATTGGCCAGGGCAAAAGTGGTCAGGGAATCGTTAAACGCGCTGGTGGCCAGGCTTTTTTGGGGCGAAGAAGAGGAGGCTGGGGCCGGGGATGGGAGATGATGGTCCGCATTTTAAGACCTACCAGGCCGACGCCCATCGTGAGTGCAGGTGTGTTTGAGGATTTATTTGTCAGGCACCTGGGAAGATTATTCGATATTTGCAAAAAACCGCTGGAGCAGTGGTGCAGAGGGGTGTTGGGCCCCCCCGATCATCCCCTCTCTATTGAGGAAGCTTCCGGGAGATTTATGGAAGAGACAGGGGAGTATGATTTTTTTTGTCCCGCCTTTGAATGTATCCCCCTGTCGCCCATTTTCATGGCGCTGCGAAACCTTGGCGGCTCTGATATTCGCCTGCTTTTAATTGCCCATGCCCCCGGCGCTTATGCCATGGAGTGGGCCTTGCTCCAGCCGCTGCTGGCGGCCGGCGACTTGATTGTGGCGCCCAGCAATAGTGGAAAGGCCACCATCGAATACCTATGCCCGGAACTCTCGCCCTTTATCCGGGTCATCCACCATCCCATCCATCTCTTGACACCGGAACCTGTAGACCCGCCGTCTCCGTCTCAGCGAGGGATTGTACGGGTGGTGTCCATGGGCAGGATTGAAGAAACCAAGCTCATCCATCGTCAGATCGAGGCTGTGGACTGCCTGCGACAGCGTGGCTTCAAGAAGGTACGGATGCAAATCGCCGGCCCCCTAAAAGATTATGGGACAGGTCAATTGACCGCCTATGCCCGTTCACTTCAATTGAAAATTCGTCGCCTGCACCTGGATGAGCAGGTGGAACTCCTGGGTGTGCTGGAAGGTGAGACGGTTAGGGCCGCCTTTTTATCCGGCGCCCGGATGATGCTTTGCCTGTCCCGGACCGTGGAAGAGGCATTTCCAAAGGCCGCGGTCGAAGCCCTGGGCCTGGGAATACCGGTGGTGGGTACCTGCTGGGACGGGCTCCTGGAAACGGTGGGACCCGCAGGCATACTGGTGCCCTTCAAGGAAACGAGGAACGGGAAAATTGACGTGGAAGCCGCGGCTATCGCCGGGGCAATGGCTCAGTTACTGGAGAACCCCATATCGCCGGCTGCCTGTATCAAGCAGGCGGAGAAATTCTTGCCCCATCATGCCCAGGCCCAATACTCGAAAATATTGGCAGAGGCCCTGGGTTATTATCCCTCCATGGAGGCGCCAGTAGGCGGGAACGGGGAGGCCGGGCCGTTTTCATCCGCCGGGCTATTGGGCGGGTTTGCCTGTTTAAAACCCTTTTCCTCCCAGGAACTCTTCCGGTTTCATTGGGAATATGCCCACATGATCCGGGAGAAGTGGGAGGGGCGCAGCGTGGATAAAACCTGTCACGGCGAGCGCCTGTACGGCCTGGTGTTCTTATCCGCCCGGAGGCCGCTGGAATATTTCCTGGCCCATTTAAATGGTCAAGGGCGGTTTAAATCCCACGGCGCGGCTGCTGCCGTCAATCCCCCTGGAAGTGAAAATGGAGATGACTTTTTTGCCCGTATTGCCTGGGGCATGAAGATGCCCGATTCTTGCCGGAATTCCAGGGAAGTGGCTCTGGCGGTATTGTACAGCGAGGGGCGTTGGGATTTACTGGAAGCAGGCTTGCAATACATGGAGGCAACGGGGCTAAAATCTAAGGGATTGGATTTCTTGAATATTTACCTGTTGCTGCATAAGGGTGAGGTGACCGGGGCCTACAAAGAGTTTAGGAGCAAACATAGCATGGATATTATTACCGAGGCCGAAGCACCCCTGGTGGGCCAGGTGGCCCGGATATGCCGGGACATGGGAAGACCCGGTGAGGCACTACCCTGGCTCCGAACATGGCTGGAGAAATATCCGGACTCCCCCGATTCCGGCGAGGTCTGGCTGGACCGGGCCATGAATGCCTTCTATTGCGGCAGCGGGTTGTTATCCGAAGCGGCAGCGGCATTGGAGAGATCCCGGGAATTGTTGGGGGAGACCCCGGAGGTGACCTCAATGGGATACAGCATTTACTTAAGGGCATCGGGTCAAGGACCTTTGCCGGACGCCGCGGAGGGGTAGGCAGAGATGCGAACTTTGCTTCTATATCCACCCTTTGCCATGCCGGATAAACCGTACATCAGCATTCCCACCCTGGCAGCCTATTTAAAGTCGAAGGGGCATGCTGTGGATGCCCTGGATGTTAACCTGGAGTTTTTTCGATTATTTTTATCGCCACCTTCCTTACGGGAATGCAGGATCTATGCGGAAAAGCGGTTTTGGGCGTTAAACGAAAAGGAGGCCTTAGCCGTTCCCGAGATGGTTGAATATCTCCGTCTCTTTAAGATACTTGACCGCATGAATGGGGGAGAGATGTACCGGGGATCGCCTTTTTCCCCTGGCCAGCTCTCCACCCGGGAGAAAATGCAATGGTTTGAACATGCGGTGCACCTTACCAGTATGCCCTATTATCCCTGGGGCCTGGATTTCACGGAGAACACCGGGTATATACGCTACAAATCGAGATTTAAAAAGTTTTCTTCCCGCAGCATATTTGAAAGTTTAGAGACGCCCTCCTTTTTTTCTCCCTATCTCGACGATATTATACACCGGGCCTTAGACAGGCGGGACTATCGACTGGTGGGTATTTCCGTCACCTTCCCCGACCAGGTGATCCCGGCGATGGCCTGTGCACGGATCATCCGGGGGTGCCTGCCGGGTGTGCATATTACCCTCGGTGGAGGTTATGTATCCTACCATTTAAGGCATATTGAGGACCCACGCTGGTTCGATATTGTCGACAGCCTGGTGATAGATGAAGGCGAAGTGCCCCTGGAGTGCCTGCTGCGGGAGTTGTCCGGCCTGGCGCCGCAGCTAAATCGGGTGCCCAACCTGGTCTTTTATGACCGGGAGAAAGGAGGGGTGACGAAAAGCCATCGCTGTGATCCTTTACCCCCGGATTCACTGCCGCCGCCGGATTATACCCTCTTTCCCCTGGACCGGTACTTGATAAAGCGGGAATCCATGTCCTTGCTGCTCAGGTTTTCCCGGGGCTGCTATTGGGGGAAATGTGCCTTTTGCAGTACTCGGTTACCCATGGTGGGTTGTTACAGCCGGCCTTCCGACGATCATATTGCCCGGCAGTTGTCGGCGGTCATCAAACAAACCGGTGTGCACATCTTTCATATCACCGATGATGCCGCCTGCCCCGATGTCCTGGAATGTCTGGCGAAATATATTTTGAAACATCAATTCCACCTCACCTGGGCCACCAATGTCCGGTTTGATAAGCGGTTAACCTTAGAGAGGCTTTTTTTGTACCGGGAATCGGGGTGCCGACGTTTATGCCTGGGCATGGAAAGTTATAGCGACCGTATCTTGAAGTTGATGGGCAAGGGTATTACCACGTCGTTGATCGACCGGGTCCTATCGAATATTTCCTGGTCCGGCATCGAGGTCGAGGTGTATATGATCGTCGGTTTTCCCACTGAAACCGTCCGGGAGGCCCTCCGTTCTTTTGAAAAAATCAAAGAATTGATGAACCGGGGCTGGATCAACAGTTGTGTGTACAGCCTATTCGAGATTATACCGTACTCACAGGTCTCCCTGACGCCCGAAAAGTTTCATATAAAAGAAATCATGACTGATGACACTAACGATTTGAGGCCGCCGCTTTCCCGCTGCGAGTGCAGGGGCATGAGCCGGGAGGAAGCATCCCGGCTGTGCCTGGATTTTATCATGGAGTTAAACGGCAAGAAGAGCCGGGCAGAGGCGCTGCTGAACCAACCGGTCCGGCAGGTAAATGTGGATGGCAGGCTGCTGCCGCTGAGTTTTGACCTGAAGGAAATGATAACTGCCTTGAAGGAGGGGGCCGGAGGGGCGGTTCGGTCAAAAGCGGGGACAGTGAGTGCGGGTTGTTAAAGGAGGAGATGGGGATGACCTTTACCTTATGGTTAACAGGGCTGCCGGGTTCCGGTAAAACCTCCATATCCACCTATGTCTATGGTAAAATCAAGAATCGCGGCGGTATAGTGGAACTGCTGGACTCCGATGTGGTGGGACAGTACTTTCACAAAACCTTGCGGGCCACAAAGCGGGAGCGGGAGATCAATGCCCGCTGCCTGGGATTTGTGGCTTCCCTGTTGAACAAAAACGGCATTATTGCCATTGCCGCGACCACCTCACCGGATGCCGGGGTTCGACTCCGGATGCGCCGCCTGATCGGAAATTTTGTGGAAGTATACTGTCGATGTTCCCTTCGGGTGGCGGAATTACGGGATACCAGGGGGCTCTACCGGATGGCACGGGCCGGGTTGATTACACATTTTACCGGCATCGATGCCCCCTACCAGGAACCCGGCAACCCGGAGATTGTTGTCGCCACCGACAGCAAAACCGTTGAGACCTGCGGGGCCGTCATTTTAAACTGGCTGTATAAAAACAAATATATTAACTTTGCCTATCACGACGAAGGAGTTTTTGGTGAGGACAAATAACTCCCTAGATATCCTGCTGATCAACCCCCCTTTCGGAACGATAAGTAGCCCTTATATCAGTATTCCTACCCTGGCTTCCTACCTAAAATCCCGGCATATCAAGGTCGGGGCCTTTGATCTCAACCGGGAGTTTTACTGCCGGTTGTTGACCCGGGAAAATATTTTAAAGGGCAAAGAGTACGCCCAAAAGCGGTTTATCCAGTTGAATGATCAACCGGCGCTGAAATTCTCCAGTAGTATCGAGTATCTCTCCCTGTACCGATTGTTGATGGAATTCAGAGAGAGTGATGAGGACCTGGGCTGGCTCTACTATCCCTTCTTCGATTTCTCCTTTTTGCAGGATACCAAAGATAAGAATATGCTGATCAAGCTCACCACTGCACCGTACTTCCCGGAGATCATCAAGATTGCCGGGGGGTATTTCCAGTTTTTTTCCCCCTTCGATCCCTTCTCCAGTCGCGATCTCATTGAAGGCGCTTCCCGGCAAAGTGTGTATACAAACATATTCGAGGAAGCTCTCGCCCCGCTGCTGGAGCAGCAGAGGCCCAGGATAGTCGGTTTTTCAGTGGTTTTTATCCACCAGGCAGCCCCGGCATTCCAGTGCGCATATATGGTGAAAAAGCTGGCCCCCTCTATCCACGTGACCATGGGTGGTCCCTTTATCTCCATCTATATGCATCGGCTCAGCGAAAAGGGAATTTTTAACATCGTCGATAGTATGATCCTGCAGGAGGGGGAAATCCCCCTGGAAAAATTATCTATTGAACTATCCCGCCCAACCCCCGATTTTAGCGGGGTGCCGGGAATGGTTTACCTGGAGAGAAACACCATTCGACGCAATCCCCCGGCCCCGCTGCTGGACCTGGCCCAGTCGCCGCCGCCGGATTACACCGTATTCCGACTGCATCAATATCTCCTGAGGAAAAAGCGCGTGGTGATTCCCTTCAGGCTTTCAAAGGGGTGTCCCTGGGGCCGGTGCACCTTTTGCCGCACACATTTTTATTTTGTCAATCACTGCCAGCAGCCTGCCTTCGGGGTCATCTACGATCAGTTAAAACGAGTCATCCAGGAAGCGGGGGTGAGAAATATCCAATTTTCCGACGAATCGGCCGATCCCCTGCTGCTGGAATATATTTCCCGCCGACTCATCAGTGATGGTCTAAAAATCCAGTGGACCACCCACACCCGGGTGGACAAAAAATTGACCCGGCAGAGGTGCCTGTTATTCAAAGAAGCGGGCTGCCAGCGCATCAACCTGGGCATCGAATCCTTTAATAATCGCATCCTTCGACTGATGCGTAAGGGCACCCATTCTCGGTTAATCGAAAGTGTGTTGGAGCAGATCGATGGGGCACTGCCCCTGGGTGCCTATATGATCCTGGGATTCCCCACGGAGACCGAAGAGGAGGCCATAAAGGGGTATGAAATGGTGCAGCGATTGATGCGACAAGGGTTATTGGCGGGCTATAATTACAGTATTTTCGGTATTCACTATGGCTCGGATATCTGGGACAATCCCCACAAATACGGGATTACGGAGAAGATGTCCTCCCCCCATCGAGACCTCTTTCTCGATGTGATCGATTTTAAATGCCGCGGCATGGAGCGACAGAGGATATATGAACTGTTCAGCCGGTTTAATCCCCAGATGGCCCTGGATGAAAAGTATTTCGATATCAAGGCCATCCCTCTGGACGGTACCACAGTGCCGCTCCATTATGACATGAGGCGCATCGTCAGGATGTTTGTACGGCAGACCAATTGGCTGGATGTCTCCTTTCCCCAATTATTCCAGCGCCTGGATGCCGCGTCGTCGCCGCTAAAAAGGCTCGAAAGGTCATGAGAGGGCAATAATGACGAGGCAATCGAGAACCGGTATCTTGTTGGTCAATCTTCCCTTTTCCCATGTGGACAGCCCCTATATCAGTATCCCGGTACTGGCGTCATACCTTAAATCCAGGCATATCGAGGTTGCCGCCTTTGATTTAAATCGGGCATTGTATCAACAACTGCTTCAATCCCAACAGGTCCGGCGGGGCATCGAATATGGCCTGGAGCGGCTGGCGGCACTCAACCGGCGGCCGGGACTGACTTTTTATGAACTTTATGAATACTGGATACTGTCGCGGGTCCTCATCCAGGCGGAAATCGAGAAGCGGCATTTTGAATGGCTCTATTATCCCTTCGGAGATTACCTGGATATCAAAGAGTATAATTCACACATCCGGGGCCTGTTTATCGAGCTGGCTACCTTACCCTATTTCCCGGAAGTCATCCTGCCGGAACCGCGGTTTGATGTAAAAGATTGGCCTGACTGCTTTTCCAGTTCTTCGGTGGTCGAGGGTGCCGGGAATGAGAGTGAATATACGAAAATGTTTGAATCGCTTTTAGTGCCCCTGGTGGAAGGGAAGGCTCCCAAAGTGGTGGGCTTTTCCGTGGTTTACAGGCATCAACTGATCCCGGCCTTCCAGTGTGCCCGGATGATCAAGAAGCGTTTTCCCGGCATTCATATTACCCTGGGTGGTCCCTTTGTATCGATCCATTTTCGGAATATCAAAAATAAAGAGATCTTTAGTCTGGTGGACAGCCTGGTCCTCGATGAGGGAGAAATCCCCCTGGAACAATTGGTGGCCTGCTTACCCTCTAACAATGGGGATTTTCGCCATGTCCCGGGATTGGTGTACCTGGCGGATGGTCGGATCATGAGCAACAAACCGGCGCCCCCATTAAATATGGAAGAACAACCCCCCCCGGATTACGCGGTGTTTGACCTGGACGGTTACCCCGCACGGCGGGAGAAGCTGCGGGTGCCGTTTCGCCTGTCCAAAGGTTGTTATTGGCGGCGATGCTCCTTTTGTCGTACCGATATTGGCTTTGTGAGGCATTTTCAGCAACCGCCCTATGCCGTTATTTATGAGCAGTTAAAGCATACTGTCGAGGATATGGAGGTCGAGAATTTTCTCTTTTCCGATGAAGCCGCCAACCCGGAATTGCTGGAATATATTTCCAAACGGCTCATCAGGGAAAGGGTGAAAATCTCCTGGTTTTGCCATACCCGGGTGGACAGCCGATTAACGAAGGAGCGGTGCCGACTGTACAAAGAGGCCGGCTGCCGGGTGCTGGGCCTGGGCATCGAATCCTTTAATAACCGTATCCTACAGTTGATGCGAAAGGGAATTACCTACCAGCTCATCGAAGAGGTGCTGGGCAACATGGCTGGGGTGCTCCCTGTGTTGGCTTACCTGATCGTGGGATTTCCCACCGAAACGGAGGAAGAGGCGTTGGCGGGCTTTGATATTTTCAAAAGATTCCAGGCCAAAGGCTGGCTCCGTATCTGTCATTACAATCTCTGTATGATTTTTTACGGTTCGGAGATCTATCGGAACCTGGCCAGATTCGGTATTTCTGCGTTAAAAGTGCCGCCGGGCCAGGACCTGTTTCCCGATGTGTATGATTTCACCGGCAAGGGAATGAGCCGGAAAAGGGCGTATCAGTTGATGCTGGAGTTTAATGATGAATATAAGGATATTTTGAGCGGCGGGAATTTAGATCGAATCCATTTTTTGGGCCGGGAGATTCCCTTGAAGTACCATTTTAAATATTTAAAAAACCTGATTCATGACCGGTGGGATTCTTCCTATCTCCCCTTTTCTTCATGGATCGAAAAGTGGGAGAGGAGCCATAAGCTGGAGGCACAATGAGTCAAAAAAAACGAGAACGTGAATGGAAGGATATTCTCCTGTTATATCCCCCTTTTTCCGATGTTGGGGGGCCGAACATCAGTATCCCGGTGTTGACCTCCTATCTACGATCAAAGAATATCCCTGTCTCCGGGTTTGATCTTAACCGGGAATTCTTCTTTCGCTTCCTGGACCGGGAGAATATCGTCACCGGTAAGCATTTTGTTCACCAACGATTCATGGAGCTCAATGGGCGACGGGAGCTTCGTTCTTCTGAAGCCTATGAGTACTGGATCCTCTATGAGATCCTGGCGGAAATGGAGGAGAAACAAGAAAAACTGGATGTGCTCTCTTTTCCTTTCTTTGATTTTTCAGATATCCAGTACTCCCAGGTCGGCTCGTTGTTGACCCAACTGGCTTTCATGCCCTATTTCCCTGAGACCTTACTGGTTAAACCCCGGTTAAGGTTTGCCTTCTCCCTGGATGAATTTACCAGTTCAGATATCGTCCGGGCCGCCGATCGGCGGCATTTTTATCTCCCCCTGTTGGAGAAGATATTGATGGAGGTGATCAACCAACGGAAGCCAGGTATCATTGGCTTCTCCGTGGTGTTCCAGCACCAGGTGTTTCCCGCCTTTCAGTGTGCCCGGTTGATAAGAAAAAGCTTCCCCCACATCTATATCACCATGGGCGGTCCATTTATCTCCATCCACTTTTGCAAGGTGAACAGAAAAGATCTTTTTAAAATCGTTGACAGCTTTATACTGGATGAAGGGGAGATCCCTTTGGAGAGGCTGTGGAGCGAATTTTCTACAGGGCGTCCCGATTTTAAAAATGTGCCGGCCATGGTTTACCTGGGAGACAACGCAATTTGTTTCAATGATCCCGCCCCCCCACTGGACCTGGAGAAATCTCCTCCTCCCGATTATTCGGTGTTTCAACTGGATAAATACATAAGAAAGAAGCGAATGGTAGTGGCGCCCTTTCGCCTTTCCAAAGGATGCCAATGGCGGAGATGCTCTTTTTGCCGTACCAACCTGTCCTTGTGGAAAAATTTTCAACAGCCCTCTTACCCTGTCATGTACCGGCAATTGAAGGAGGTGGTGGAGACCACCGGTATCCGGGCTTTCCAATTTTCCGATGAATCATTCGATCCCGGGATGCTGGCGTATATTTCCAGGCGGCTCATTAAAGAGAAGCTGAAAATCCGCTGGTACTCCCATACCAGGGTGAGCCGGGACCTGGACCGGGAACGGTGCCTCCTGTATCGGCAGGCCGGTTGCTTATCTTTTGCCCTGGGCATTGAATCCTTAAGCGACCGGGTACTCCGGTTAATGCGAAAAGGGATTCATGTAGGACTTATCGACAGGGTGCTGCGCACCATCGGCGGGGTGGTGCCCATTACTGCCTATATTATGGTGGGATTTCCCACGGAGACGGATGAGGAGGTGCGGTCAAATTACGATAAAATTTACAGTTATGTCCACAATGGCCTGGTGAGTTTTGTGGATTTTAATATTTTTATCATCTATTATGGCTCCGATATCTGGGATAATCCCGGTAAGTATGGGGTGTCGGATATGTATTTTTTGCCCGGCCAGGATTTGCTGCCCAATGTGGCGCGGTTTCGCTGCCCCGGTACGTCTCGGAGCCAGGCCTTCCGTTATTATACTACATTTTCAAATGCCGTGAAGACGGATATAAATGGGAATGGCCGGGAAATCACGATGGAGGGCCGGCGGGTGGCCCTCAGGTATCCCCTGGATAAAATTCGCCAGCAGCACTTGCAAAGATGGGAAGTGCTCTATTTACCCTTTGTGAGATGGCTGGCAGAGGGCGATCAACAGTTACCGCCGGTGAAATCCATGTGTGTTTGATTTGATAAAAGAGAGGAGGAAAACATGGTCAAAGTAAAACGAGTGGCCCTTCGGCACAGCGGATTATCGGTGATACCGGGGGCTCACAAAGTGGGGGACTCTGACCCCAAGGAAGAAATTGAGGTAGCGGTACACCTGCGTTATCATCCGGCCGGTAAAGCTCTACCCTCCCTGGAGGAACTGGGGAAAAAATTACCGCATCAGCGGAAGCACCTCAGCCACCGGGAATTTGAATCCACCCATGGCGCCGATCCTGCCGATGTGACCAGGGTGAAATCCTTTATCCGTGAACACGACCTCGAAGTGTTAGAAGTCAACCTGGCGCACCGGATGGTGACCCTGCGAGGTACCATTACCGCGTTTAATTCGGCTTTCGGGGTACAACTGGTGGACTACGAATATGAGGGACGCCGTTTCAGGGCCCATGAGGGGGCCGTCCATATCCCGGAAGAATTTGAAGGCGTCGTCACCGGCGTGTTTGGGCTGGACAGCCGGCCGGCAGCCCGACCCTATTTTCACCTCCATGCCCTTGAAGAGGAGGATGCCTCCTCATCCGCTTTTGAAGGAAAATTCTACCCCAATCAATTGGCCTGGCCTTACCAGTTCCCCGCAGATGTAAATGGGGCAGGGCAGTCCATTGCCATGATTGAACTGGAGGGCGGCTTTGAACCCCAGTATCTCCAGCAATATTTCCAGCAGACCCTGAAGCTGCCGATGCCTGAAATCACCACCGTCTCGGTGGCCGGTGGGCAGAACCAGCCCTATACCGAGGATCAGGGCAGCGGTGAAAAAAAGTATTCCTCCGCCAACACAGAGGTCTACCTGGACATTGAAGTGGCCGGTGCCATTGCCACAGGCGCCAGAATTGTTGTCTATTTTGCCCCCAACACATTTAAAGATTTCCTTTTGGCGCTGAAGCAGGCAGTCCATGATGCCGAGCAGAATCACTCGGTGATTTCCATCAGTTGGGGTAATCCGGAAGACAAGTGGGATCGATCGGTGGTCAACGCATTCAACGAGACACTCCAGGAAGCCGCTGCTAAGGGTATCGCGGTATGCGCGGCCTCGGGGGATCTGGGATCAAAAGATTCGGTATGGAACCTGGATGGCCTTGCCCATGTGGATTTCCCGGCATCTTCTCCCTTTGCCCTGGCCTGCGGTGGTACGCGGCTGACCGCCGAAGATAATCACATCAAGGAAGAGGTGGTATGGAACGATAGTTCCGGCGCTTCCGGCGGAGGAGTCAGCGATATCTTTGCCTGTCCCCCTTACCAAAACAGTATTTGTCCCCAATCCGTCAACCCGGGCGCCAAAATCGGTCGGGGGGTCCCCGATATCGCCGGTAATGCCGACCAGGAAACCGGGTATATCACCCAGGTGAATGAAAAAATCAAAGTGGTGGGCGGCACCAGTGCCGTTGCCCCGCTCTATGCCGCCCTGTTGGCCCTGGTGAACCAGAAAGTGGGTACACCGGTGGGCTTTCTCAATCCCTTTCTCTACTCTATGGGACAATCCTCGGATGTGTTCCATGATATCACGGTGGGTGATAATATCACCTCAAGGACCGGTGGGTACCGGGCACAGGCAGGCTGGGATGCCTGCACCGGTTGGGGAAGCGTCAATGGTCTGAACCTTTTATCGGCCCTCCGGGGCAGTTAGTCCCATGCACCGGTTGGCCTGTCCCATCATCCATCATCCGCAGATTGCCGGGGATATGTTGACGCGCATGAAAAAAGAAAAACCCGGCAATAAATGGTCGCGGCCCGGCAATCTGGACCTCTACCCCAATTATTACCCTGCCATAAAAATTGATTGTGACAATCGTCTTGCCTTTAGAAATTAAACAATAAACGCAGCGAGGACTAATAGATGACTTTGACAAGCTGGTTGGGTTGAAGCACATCGTCTATCTGGAGGAGGTTGATGAGGGCAATCTCCTGCCAACTGTTCTGGGGGATGCGGTGTTTCAGCAAAAAGGTTTTTAAAGTCTGTTTTTGTTGGACCGATTTGAGGTGGACTTTTGTGGGCTGCCGTTTGAGATGTCGGGCGCTCCTTAAATTTCTAAAGGAGTTGATGGTTTGATTTATGGCGTTCCGGTAAGTACTGGTGTTGGCCTGGGAGGCAATAGAGAGAAAGGAAAAGATCGTGCCCCCCTTGCGGATGCAGGTTAACCAGCCGGCAATGGTGTTGTCGGCCTGGTCTGAACTGTTGCCGGGCACGTTAAAAACCGTTTCATAGGCATTGAAGGCATTGACCGAGGTAAATCGATTGGAAACCACCTTGAGGTTGTTAATCTCCTTCAAGGCTTCCCGGGAATAATTATCGAGATTTTGGGAGCTGCCCCGGGCCGAAAAAATAATGGCCGCCTGTCCGCCTTTGGGGGCCATTGTCACCCGCATCGGCGTGTTTTGCACCTGCCAGTTGGCGGGGATACGGAAATAAAACCGCAGGCCCGGATGGAAAAAGTGGCCGCCCTCCACATATCCCTGCCGGGGATCTGTGCCGTATATCAGGCCGTTTACACGCCGCAAATAGGGATTCCGGTCGACGGTGAGTTTGGCGTCGGCGGGGAGGAGCATCTCCCTGACCCTTTCGATCCGCCTGGGCGTCAGGGGATGGGTAGACAGGAAATTGGGCAGATGACCGCTGCCCTTCATGACTGACAGCCGCTGGATGGAAGTGAAAAACGAGACCATGGCGCCCGGTGCATAACGGCCTTTTCTGGAATACTCCACCCCCAGGGAATCGGCCTGGTATTCATCACTGCGGCTGAATTTTAAAAACAACAATTGGCTGGCCACCGCCACAAAGGGGGCGACTTTCTTAATGTCTTCGTTAAGTTCGCTGGCCACTGCCAGGCCAATGGTAAGTAGAATATTGCGGCTGAAAGCCCGGGCCGAGTGGCGGGCATTCACGTGTCCCAGTTCGTGACCCAACACCGCCGCCAGTTCCGCTTCGTTGTTCATCATGGCCAGCAGGCCGCGGGTGATGTAGATATAACCGCCGGGGGCGGCAAAGGCATTCTGCACCGGGGTGTCCAGGATGGCAAAGTGGTACTGCAGGTGGCTGCGGTGGGTGTGGGGAGCCAGTTTTTGTCCGACAGCGGCCACATAGGCATTGAGGCCGGGGTCATTGTAGATGCCGTATTCCTGGCGGATGCCCCGATCCACCTCTTTGCCCAGTCCGATTTCGGCACTTTCGGAGAGCAGCATGAATTCCTTTTTGCCGGTCACCGGGTTGACGGCACACTGGACCAGCATCATGACGCTCACCATGATAACGGCAAGCAACGAAAAAAGATTAATACGCTTTTTCATCCTTCACCTCTACCCCCAATTATACAAAATTATAGAGAAGAATGATACAGCCTCACTATCTTTTTTTGTAGGGCGGCTTTATGCCTTGGAGCATAGGGAAATGTTTGATGTTTAAGGTTTTGAGATCTAATTGGTGGGTGCGGGCTGTTGCTGCAATAATCCCATCTGCCAGTCCGACACGATGAGATTTGAAGAAGTCCCGTTTATAAAGGCCTCCTTTTTGGGCAATTTCCAGGGTAACTGGAAGAATTTGGAAGAGTTCGACGAAATCGTCGAGTTCCTTTCGTTCTTCATTATCTTTAACACCTGCATAAAGTTCAGACACTGATATAGCAGAAATTACAATTTTTTTTGAGTGCTGTTTGACATATTTTACTGCTGTGTCATACCCCCGGAGAAAATCAATTAACACGTCGGTATCTAACAGTAATTTTGTCGTCATTCAGAAACACTCCTATCCCAGCTTTCTCTGAGTTGCCTGAAATCAGGAAGATCATCTCTATCTTTCCACATTCCTGCAGCCCTGTCCAATATCTGTTGACGTCTATTTTGACTGTATTTGGTAATGAGGTTATCGATGGCTTCACGGATAAGTTCGCTCTGTTTTTTTCCGATTTGAAGCGCGATTGAACTTAAGGCAGATTTTTCCTCGCTTGTTAAGTATACCTGCGTTCTTACCATACTTTTACCTCCGATGTATATATTATACATCATTATAATACTTTCACATAACCTTTGTCAATTATCCCACCAATTGTATATCAATATGAACCCCCCGGAATTTAAGCAAAATACGGGAGGCTATTTGATTATGATGAGGGGAACTCGGGTAGGGGGGTGGTTTTGGGGGCTGCGATGGTATTGGGGTCGGGGATTTGCAGGATTTTCCAGTTCATATCTTCGACTTGTCGATGGGTGACCCGGATGATGATTTTATCTTTAAACTGGTTTTCGATGATCTTCAGGATTTCGTCCTCCATCTTGATGTCCAGGTTGGAGGTGCCCTCATCGATGATAATAATATCCGGTTGTTTGATCAGGGCCCGGGCCAGGGCAATGCGCTGCTTCTCGCCGCCGGAGAAGTTGACCCCCTTTTCGGAAATTTCTTCATCCAGGCCGTTTTCTAAATCTTTTATACGTCTCTCCAGTCGACATTTCTTCAGTAAATTCATGATCTCTTTATCTGCTATGTGTCGATTGCCAAAAACCAGGTTTTCGCGGACGGTTTTATTGAAAAGAAAGATGTTCTGGGAAATATAGCCGATCTGTTCCCGCAGTTTCTTGAGATTGATCTCCTTTAAGTTGATGCCGTTGTATTCCACCGCCCCCTGTTGAGGCCGGTAGAGTCCCAGCAGTAATTTAATCATGGTGGACTTGCCGCTGCCGGATTTTCCTTCGATCAAAATTTTATCGCCCCGTCTGATGGAAAAGTTTAGATCTTTAATGACGCTGCCGGTAGAACTGTCTTTGCCGTTTCCCTGGTAGGAGAATTCCACATTCTTTAGTTGAATGTCCTCGATACTGTCTAATACCACGTCACCGCTGTCTTCCGGCAGGATGTTGAGTAGCTCTTTTATGCGGTTGTAACTCCTTTTGGCATAATCGAAGAGTATGGTGACGTTGCTCAAGTTGCGTACCGGTGCGATCACGTACATCAAGTAGGCGGAAAAGGCCATATAGCTGCCGATGGTGAGGCGGCCGGCGATGATTTCGCTGATGCCGAAATAGAGTAACAGCACCTGTCCCAGGTTGACCATGAGATCCAGGATATTTCGATATCGGGCGGTAATGATGTTTCGCTCCACATCGATTTGTTGATAATTACCCAGGGCATCGCCGGCCCGGGCGATGCCCTCCTCTTCTTTTGAGAAACTCTTCAGTACTTCGACTCCCTGGAAGGTATCGGACAACTCCTTCTCCAGCCGGGCATTTTCCTCGAGTATCTTTTCATTGATCTTCTTGATGTCGCCCCGCGAATGAATCATTTTGAGCACCAGGAAAGGCAGGATGGAGATCGAGATGAGGGTCAATTTTACGCTCATCGTCATCAGGATGAAGAAGGTCCCGATAAATTTGACGGCATCCATGAAAAACATCACCAGCGCGGCGGAAAAGATGTAACTAAGTCCGGCGACGTCACCCCGTATGCGCCCCATCAGGTATCCCGAATGATTCTTGTCGAAAAAGTCCATGGGGTAATAAAAGACCTTCTTTAACAGATCCTTCTGAATGCCCAGGATACTGGTTTTCTGGAATTTGAAGAAGGTGATTTCGTTTAAGTAGGCAAACACTCGTTGGACCAGGATGAGCATCAGGAAGGCCCCGGTCAGCAAGATGAGTTTTTCGTAGTTTTTTTGCATCACCACATCGTCGATGGCCCATTTCGAAAAGAGGGGGTAGATGAATGATATGGCGGTAGAGACCAGGAGAAATAGGACCGGGATCAGCCCCTTTTTCCAGTAAGGCAGGAAAAAATAGAAGTTTTCCTTCATCCCTTTTAATCTTTTGATTTTCATGATCCTTATGAGGTCTGGACCTCTGGTGTCTCCGGCGATTGGCCTTTAGGGAATAGGAGTTTCTGGAGTTTGTAGAAGAGATAATAGAAGATAGGCAGGACAAGAAGTATCAATAGCGCCGAGGTGGTCAGGCCGCCCACGGTACACAGGGCCAAAGACGTCCAGATATCTTTCTTTTCGGGGCCCTGGAGAATAATAAGCGGCATCATTCCCAATACAGTGGTGGCGGATGTCATGAAGATGGGGCGAATCCTCTCTTTGGTGCCGATGATAATGGCTTCCACGATTTGTTTGGTCTGGGACAGATGTCGATTGATGTTGTCGATCAACAGGATGGCATTGTTCACCACGATGCCGGATAGTAATATCACGCCGATATAAGCGGTGGAGTCAAATGAATAATCCATGACTACAAAGGCAATAAATACCCCGATCAGGGCTAAGGGAATTGAAAGCATAATTAACAAAGGCTGGAAAAAGTTTTCATACAACATGCCCAGAATCAAGTAGATCAGGAAGAGGGAGAGGAAAATGGCAAAATTCAACTGCCCCTGTTCCTCTTCGGTTAGCCGCAATTTTCGTTCTTCCAGGCTTTTTTTGAATCCCGGCGGTACTTTCAGGTTGTTGTAAATGGTTTTATGGAATCGGTCTGCCGACTTGGCCGAGCCCAGGTAATCCCAGCGCACCATGGCCACGTATTCTTGATTTTCCCGGGTGATCCCGCCCTTTTGGGTGGTGAGCTCTATATCCACGACGTCTTTGAGCCTGAAAGCGATACCCTCCATTGTCCCCAGGTACATATTTAGAATATCGTCCAGTTCCAGGTCATCCACATCTTCCGATTTGACCTCCACCGACAATTCTTTATCATCAAATTTTAATTTCTGACCGCGGGAGCGTTCTCTGACGAGCGTCGAAATCAGAGCATAGAGGAATCTCGGTTCCAGACGATATATTTTTAGTTTTTCCCGGTCCAATTGAAAGGCGAAATATTTATCTTTACCTCCCCACCAGAACTCCATGTCCGTTAAAATTTCGACATCTTTGATGCGGCGGTGATTGAGGAGGCTTTTCTTCAGCTCTCCGGCAAATTGCATGAGCCTCTCGAAATTATAGCCTCTGATCTGGATCGAATAGGGGAGGAACGATCCTGTATCCGGGTTATAATAGTAATTTTCGGGGTCAAATCCCGACACGCTCACCCCAATCCCCGCTAAATTGGTGGCTAAGCCCACCAGTTCCTGTTTCAGTTGATAGGGGGCGGCTGAAAATTCGACCTCCTCCGGGAAAGTGATGATCATATAGGCACCCTGGGGGTAGATAGTGGTGGTGATCTCTTTTTTATAGGATTTTTGCAAAGAGAGATTTTCAAACTTAACGATGGCCTCTTTCACATCTTCGAACTCGGCCCCGGACGGGAATCTCAGCCAGACGACGATTTTTTCCTTGGAGTACCAGGAAAAGAATTGGCCAAATGAGACCTCTTCTTTGAAAACCGTATAAGAGTGTATGAACAAAAGTACCAGGGGAATAATGATGACGACGGGATATTTCAGGATAAGGGGAAAAAAGCGACCGGTTTTGAAGAGTACCTTTTTCTGTTTTGTCTTGAGATTGATCCTGGCACTCAAAGATGGAATCAAAATAAAGGAGACCACGATGGACGACAGCAGGGAAATGGCAATGATGTAGGCTAAAGGAAGGTAGTATATTTTTAATCTGCCTTCGAAATAGGCGAAGGAGAAGAAAACGATAATGGTGGTAATAGTGGCGGACAGCACCGGCAAGAACACGGCTTTTGCCCCCCTGATGGCCGCTTCCTTGCGGCCGAATCCCTTCTCCCGGTGTCTGAGAATACTGTCGAACACCACCACCGCATTGTCGACAAATAGTCCGAAGCCCAATGCCAGTCCCGACAGGGTCAGCAGATTCAGAGAGAGGGTCAGGATGTTGAGGGTCTTTAAAACATAGATGGCCGTAAAGGTGGCAAACACCGAAAAGAAGACGGAAGAAAAGATCAGAAAGGAGGATTTTACGTCCCGGATAATGGAAATTAATATGATAAATATTACGATGAGGATTAAAAAAGCAATTTTCAGCAGTTTCGATAATCTCTCCCGGAGTTCCTTACTCTCGTCCGATTGGATGACAAATTCCACCCGGCCATTTAGTTTGTTGGCCAGATATTGCAGCTTTTCCCGCACCTTGCCTGCCATTTGCAAAGAGCTGGTGTTGGCCTGTTTGTACATTTGCAGACCAATGACCGGGTTACCCTGATAGCGTTGTTCATACTGCATGTCTTCGTAGCCAAAAAATACGTTGGCTACATCTTTTAGTAGAATTTTCTTTTCCCCCAGGCTTCCCACCACGATGTCCTGGATCTCCTGGATTCTTTCGGCCGATTCGGTCAGGGAGAGGATAATTTCATTGCCCTCTTTTTTTATTGAACTGGATTGGAGGTTGAAGAAGTATTGGTTGAGTCGATAACGAATCTGTTCGATGCCAATATCGAATTTTTTGAGTTTATCGATATTGGTTTGAATCTTAATCTCCGGCTCGACCCCTCCCCACATGTTAATCGATTCAATTCCGGGGATGGCTTTTAAATAGGGAAGTATCTCCCGCTCGACGATTCGTTTTAACGTATAAATGGAGTAAGGACCGTACACCCCTACATTAAAGAAGGGTTCTTTCTTGAATTCTTCGGGGACATAATTTTGAATATTGGGTTTCCCTACCTGGGCGGGAAGTTCCTTTTGCAGGCGGTTTAAGCGTTCCCTCAACACTACTGAAGCAAAGTTCATCCTGGTATCCCGGCTGAATTCCACCCTGATCCGGCCGTTGTTCTGGGTGGCCCGGCTGTTGATCTTGGCAACTCCCTTAATCTGCGCGATCTCCTCTTCGGCCGGGATTAATACCTTTCGTAAGATCATATCCGGCGATGCGCCCCACCAAAAATAGCGCACGTTTAAAGAGGGAAGCTTTTCCTCCGGGTCCGGTACCAGTTCAATGGGCATTTCATTGTAGGAGTAAACGCCCAGGAGTATAATGATGGCAAAAAATATGCTGGCCAATACCGGCCGTTCGATTATTTTTTCCATTAACTCCCTTCCTTGACCTGCTTTTTATTGGCGGCTTTAACTCTTTTCTTCTCCTTCAGGTTTTCCAGGATTTCATAGGTGACGGGTATCAATATCAGGGTTAAAAAAGTCGTAAAAAAGAGTCCGCCGATAATCACCAGGGCCAGCGGCTGCTGAAGTTCCGAGCCCGTCTGACTGATAACGGCCATGGGGATCAAGCCGAAGATAGTGGTAAAGGTGGTCATCAAGATGGGCCGAAGCCGTACCCTGGAGGCTGTCATAATGGCTTCCCTCACCCCTAACCCCTGTTTTCTCAACTGGTTGGAATACTCTACCTTCACTATGGCGTCGTTAACGCCGATGCCGATTAAAACCATGATACCGATGCCGGATATAATATTGAGTGTATTGCCGGAAATGAGAAGGAATAAAAAGGCACCGATTAATCCCATGGGAACGGTAAGCATGATAATAAAGGGCTGTATGAGGTTTTCGAATTTAGCCGCCATGATCATGTATACCAGAAGAATGGCCAGAATAATCGCTTGTTCCAGCGACTCAAAGGCCTTTTTTCTTTCTTCCTCTTCACCGGAGAATACCCAGCGGGTACTGCTGGGCATTTCGATGTTTTCCAGCTTTTTTTCCATTTTGCCAATGATGTTATCCAGCTTATCCCCTCTGGCATCGGCTGAAATCAGGAAAAATCTCTCCTGGGATTCCCGGTTGATCTCTTTGATGGAGGGCAGTTCTTTGAGCTCCACCAGGTCCTTCAGATAATAGGTGTTGTCGTTGATGGTCAGGGGCAGGGAGAGCATTTTCCTGACA
This sequence comes from uncultured bacterium, assembly GCA_965603365.1. Lineage (GTDB taxonomy): Bacteria > Acidobacteriota > Aminicenantia > UBA2199 > UBA2199 > JAHELQ01. The sequence continues at coordinate 15,476 of CBFDCR010000022.1, read as the reverse complement.
CCGATGATGCCGTCTACCGGTACCCTGACAAAAATATCGTAGCTTTTTTGAATCTTCTTCAGGGTTCCGGCCTTTTCACCGCTCACCGCCTGTCGGATAAAATTGGAAACCTGGTTTTTGGATATATTGAGCTGGTTCATCAGGTCTAATTTGAATACCACCTTCATCAGCGGTTTGCCTTCGGCGATACTGGTTTTAAGGTCTGCCAATTCGGCGGAGTCTTTGATCTCGTCCATGATGAGGTTGACGGCTCGCCGGCCGTCGTCGAGGTGATCATAAAAAACCTTGATTTGAAAATTGTCCCCCTCCATCGATAAATATTGGGATAATGTGTTTTTCTCCAGATATACAGAAAAGTTGAGTAGATCCTCTTTTTGCAATATCTCTCTGGCGATCTTCATGATCCCGGGGCGCTGTTTCGGCGTCCGGCACTGGACTATACAGTGGATGCTGTTTACGGAAAAATCTTCACTCCGGGCGGCAAATTTGGATACCGCTCCCGACTCGGTAAATACAAAATCCACCCCCTCTGTGTTTTGTAGTTTTTTCTCAATTCTGGCGGCTATCCGGTTGGTATCTTCAAAGCCGTAGGCCGGGATGGTATTGGCCTTAATTTCAAATTTGGTGCTGTCGGGGGTGGGCAGCAACTCTTTATTCAAAACTAAAAAGGTGACCAGAATAGACAGCAGAATGACGATACTTAGAAGGAGGGCATATCTTTTTCGCTCCAGGATCTTTTCCAGTAACAGATGATAGTGATGATCGAATTTTTGGTATAGATAGCCAAATCCTTTAAAGAGGGGTTTGAATATGAAGTTCAGGAATAGGGAGAGATATTTAAAAAAGTATTTGAGAATAATCACAATAAAACCAACTATAAAATATATGATATTGCCCAGAATTTTGAAGGGCAGCATCAGGATGAAATGGATTCCCTTCAGGGGATATGAAAACCACCTTTTCCCGCTGTCGGCCGGCAGTTTATCAAGGAAGTCGGTCTGGAATACTGCTTTGAAAGCCGACAGGGCCGGTAACAGGGTGAGGGCCACCAACAGTGAAGAGACTAAGGAGAAGGAGACCGTCAATGCCTGGTCCCGAAACAGCTTGCCGGTAATACCGTAGAGGTAAATCACCGGTAGAAATATGGAGATGGTGGTGAAGGTTGAAGCCGTGATGGCACCGCTGACCTCTTTGGCGCCGTTGATCACCGAGGATAAGAGTTTTTCCTTGTCCCTGTGGCGGAAGATCGCTTCCAGCACAATGATGGAGTTGTCCACGAACATGCCGACTCCCAGTACCAAACCGCCCAGTGACATGATGTTAATGTTCACTTCAAAGAAAAACATCAGTACAAAGGTGGAGATAATGGAGATCGGAATCACCCAGGAGATCAGTATCGGATCCCTGAAATTTTGCAAAAACAGCAGCAGGATAAAAAAGGCCAGCAGCGCTCCCAGGAGGAGGGAAGACTGAAGAGAACTGATGGAGGAAATGATCAGTTCCGCCTCCTTAGAGATGACAAAAAATTCGAGATCTTTGAACTCGTTGGCTAAACTGGTGAAGCTTTCTTCGACTTCTTCCGTGGTATCCACCGTATTGCCGCCGGATTCCCGATAGACCAGAAGGGAGATGGATGTGAGAGAGTTATAGCGAATATCTCCCTGTTTGATTTTATTTTTATAAAACACAGTGCCGATATCCTTGATGAGAATGTTTCGGCCTTCCCTTTGTTTGACCACCACCTCTTCCATTTCGATGGGGGTCTTGATTTCCCCTTCGATTTTCAGAGTATAACGAAATTTATCTTTTTTGACGGTTCCGCCGGGCATGAAGATGTTGTTGTTTTCGATGGCCGCGGCCACTTCACTTAAGGTTATGTTCAGGTTCTTGGCCTTTTCCGGATCGATTTCAACCGAAATCTCCTCTTCGTCGCCGCCGCGAATTTCCGCTCTGGAGACCCCTTCCAATTGTTCCAGCCGGGGTTTGACGATAAACTCGGTGGCTTCCTTGATCTGTTTTAATGTCCTCTCTTTGCCTTTGACGATGGCGATGACAATAGGGGAGGAGGAGGGATCCCATTCGAGAATCACCGGGGCATCGCAATCTTCAGGCAGTTCCCGCCTCACCTCTTCGGTCTTTTCTTTGGTGTGTAACAGGGCAAAATCCATATCGGTTCCCCAGTGGAATTCAAGGGTTACGATGGAAATGCCCTCTTTGGAAATCGAGTTTATTCTTTTTATACTGGGGATGGATGAGAGCGGTCCTTCCAATTTGGTGGTAATGAATTTCTCAATTTCTTCTGGCCCCGAGCCCGGATATTCCGTTAACACCGTGATTTTGGGGTAACTCAGATCCGGCAGGAGGTTGATGGTGAGTTTGGAGAGGGAAATATAGCCCAGGAGGATGACCCCCACAAAGAACATGATAGTACCCACAGGTCGTTTTACGGATAAATTGATAATGCTCATTGTATTATTCTTACCTTTGATTGATGGGCCAGTGTTAATTGCCCTTCCACCACCACCAGGTCACCCTCTTTCAGCCCGCTGATGATCTGCCACTCTTCATCGTTTTTGGGCCCCACTTCCACATAAGTCCAGAGAGCTGTATTCTCGTCCACCCTGAAAACCAGGGGCCGTTCCTGTCTGACGATGACCGCATCCCTGGGCACCTTGATGACATTCTCGAATACTTTATATTCCACATCTATCTCCGCATGCATACCGGGCAAAATTTTGTTTTGATGATTATCGATTTTTATGAATACGGTGATGGTCTTTGTTGTGGGATCCACCTCGGGGCTAATGGCCTGAAGCTCCCCGTAAAAATATTGATCCGAATAGGAATCCAGTTTAACCCTGACGCGGGTACCTATTTTGAGATTGGAGATCTCCGATTCCAGGGCATATCCTTTCAGGTAGAGGGAATCCAGGTTGACAATTTTTAAGATCTCGTCTCCCACATTTATTTTTTCACCGGTACTGGCCTTGAGATCTGCAATAATGCCCTTAAAGGGTGCCCTGATGGACGTCCTCTTTAAATCCAGTTCCTTCTGTTTTAAGAGAATGATGGCCTCTGAAAGCCCTTCCTGGGCCTTGCGGATTTGCTCTCTTAAAACGCCGGAGAAGACCTGGCTCGTTTCATACTCCTCGTCAATCCTATCAAATTCGGCTTCACTTATTTTTCCTTTGGCAAAATCATCAACCGCTTTCAGGTATCTCTCCTTGGCTTTGGCCAGCTCTGCTTTTTGTTCCGCCGTAACTTCTTCGCCGGTTTCGATCTCCATTGATTCCTTTACTAAAAAATTCGACAATGCCTTGAGTTTGGCTGTCTGGGCCCTTTCAACTTCCAGTTTTATTTCGGTGTCATCCAATTTCACCAACAACTCTCCCTCTTTTACCAGGTCTCCCACCGAACAGTAGATCTTCTCTACCTTGCTTCTAACGTCGGAGCGGATCATCGTCTTTTCCCAGACATCGGCGGTGGCGGCGAGTCTGAGCCTTAAAGGCAATTGGCCTTTTTCTACTTCTATCACTTTTACCGGCAGGGGAGCCTCTTTTTTCTTGGCAGCCTGGGAATTGCTGGTTTCTGCTTTTACAACCTCGGGCCCCTCTTGTTTTTCCCCCTGGAAAAACAGTTTGTAACCGGCAAAAATGAACCCTCCGATCAGTATCGCCAGTGACAAAATTTTAATTGCCTTATTCATTCAAACTCCTTATTTTCGTTGATCTGATAGTTTGATATTATAAATAAATACGTAGAATTATTCAAATTGTTTTTAGCCCGAAATTTTTTATTTTGAGAAGATGTTAATCGCTTTATTTGTTCCATAATATGGGTTTCACCTTCAGGTTTCGATAAGCCATTGAAAGGGCGGCGGGCGGCAGCAGATGCCGGCCGCCGCCACTTTTCGATATATGGATTTTTTATTTTAACCTGGTCTTCACCTGAGACACCGACTGGTCAAACTCTTTTTCGATCCTGGCTTCCTCGTTTTTCAATTCATCCCGTTCTTTACTCATATCTTCGGTACCGCCGGACTCGAGCATGGCGATCTTCTTTTCCAGATTCCGTTCCTTGTCTAACTCGAACTGCGGCGGATCAATGTCGGGATAGGTATTGCGCATGTATCTCTGGTGTCTGCGGAGATCCCTCTTCGCCTTGAGGATCGCCTCCTGGTTTTTGGAAGCGGATGACTGGTTCTTTTTCAGTTTGGCGTTGTAGCGGTCCAATTTGGTGAAATAGTTGTATTTGGTGTAGAGTTGGTGTTTACCTTTTTTTAAGGCAATATCTTTATTTGAGTTGTTACCCTCCTTTTCGTAGAGGATGCCGGCCTCGATGTAGGCATTAACGGCGTTATCGTGATATTTACCGGCTTTCCCGGCTTTTGCCGAATAAATCTCCGCTAAGCGGTAGGCGGTCTTGGCCTTCTTTTCTTTCTCATAGAGGGTATTGTATTCCGCTAACGCAGAGTCGAGACGGTTGGCTTTAAACAGGGCATAGGCATAGGATTCATGAATGGCGGGATTGCCTTTGTCCGCTGCCCCCAAACCACGGTAGAAGGAGATGGCCCCGGTGAAGTCATCGTCTTGATAGACCAGTCTCTTGATTTTCTGCTCCGGCGTCTCTTTGGGTGGAGGCGGTGCGGTCAGCCCCTTCTTTATCTTTTGAGCAGCACTCTTAACGTCTTTGTCATCCTTTGCCAGGGATATGGCCTTTTCTGCGTGTTTTAAGGCTTTGGTTTTATCGTAAAGGGGAGAATCTTTTAGGCCGTAAGATTCGGCTAAAACCAGGTTGAGTCTGGCCTCCTCTCCGGCCGGAACCCCCAGTTTCATGGCGGTCTCCCCGTTTTTTACGGCATTGGTATAATTCTTGACGTGATAATAGTTAATCGCCAACTGGTAATAGGCCAGGATGGTCCATCGTTTGGTGGTATCGGGGAACTTTTTGATATAGGCTGTTAAGGCATTGATGCGGGCCTGGGCGGTTTTCTGCTGGGTCGCCTGGATGAATTCCTGGGTACGGGCCACCTCTCGGTCCGCGTCGGTCTGCCTGGCCAGACAGGGTATCATCAACGATACGGTAATTAATCCAATCAATAAAAGTCTCTTCATAGTCAAACTCCTTTAAATGCTTAAACGCTTCATCTTAATGATTTTACATAAAATAAAACTTTTTTCAAGCCCTAATTTTACAATTCCCCACTTTTTTTCACACCGGCTTGACTTTGCGTCGTTGCGTCGCGATTTTCAACCGTCCCCAATTTTCCCCTCCTGTGTTATATCGGAAAATCCAGCTCGGTGCGTGCAAAGGTGTAAACGTTGGGCTGTCCCCTTTCGCCTCCTGCCAATTTACCGGCAGCATAACCGGGGTAGACTTTAAACACCTGTTTGCAGCACTCAATGGCGGCAGGCCAATTCTCTTGTGATTCATACAATTGGGCCAGGTTATTTTGCGTTTGCGCCCAACCCACCGGCAGGTGTTCCAATGTCCTGACTTCCAGGGCCTCGCGGAACTTATAGGCGGCAGATAAAGAGTTACCCGCATCCTTCCAGTTCTCGAAGGTGGAGAGGTCTTCCTGGCGGAGTTGTTCTTTAAGTGACTTTCGCCTGGTCTCTCCCTGGAGGGCGGCACCGGTAAAGTACTCCGCTGCCCTGGGAAAGTTCTTTAAATAAAATTCCCGTAAGCCCAAAGTGCGGTAATCTGTACTGTCTTTCACGTCGGCGGCCCAGTGGTAACGGGGTATGGTCGAGGAACAGCGGTACAATGGTCTTCTTGAGGGCCAGGGCCGTGTTCCACTCAAACTCTACAAAGTGGGAAGCCGCCGAATTTTTGGACCAGAGTAACAGGAAGAGTTTTTGACCGGCCAATGCCTTCGCCAATGGCTTTGGGCCACTGCTGGCCCGCATAGATACTCTCCCGGTCACGCCATACCCGGATGTCATGGGCCGCTTGATCCCTACGAAAGAAATTCTATACGAACGGGACATTTTTTTTAAGGCCCATGAAGAAAATATTTTTTTACCTGTCACGGTTCACCAATCGCCCACAACAAAAAAGTCCAACCCTTCAATTTGAACCCTCAACATTTCATATTCAAACCTGAACAATTCAGGTTGAGACCTGAAATATTCAGGTCGCAAGCTGAAATATTCAGCTCACGAGCTCAATCGTTGAGGTCACAAGCTGAATGGTTGAGGTCGCCAGCTCAAACTTTCAGGTCACCAGGTGAATGGTTGAGCTCACGAGCTCAAAGTTTGAGGTCGAGGGGGCAAATACCGGGATATTTTCGGCATCGATGGCCGAGTAAAATTCAGCCAATTTTAGGAGTCAACCGTGTTTTAAGTGGAGATTAAAAGGCGGTGGTGGATTGAAGGGATTTGTGTTATAATTTTAATTCAAGATTCACTTTAAGTTAAGATTTGTTTTGTGAAACCATGCAGGAAATATCGATAATAGATGCTAAAAAGCACAATTTGAAGAATATTAGTTTGAAAATTCCCAAGAGAACATTCATTGCCGTTACCGGGGTGTCGGGCTCCGGCAAATCGACACTGGCCTACGATACCATCTTCCAGGAGGGGCAGCGCAAGTACCTGGAATCGTTGTCCGTCTATGCCCGGCAGTTTATCAAATCCCTGGAAAAACCGGAAGTGCAGTCCATCAAAGGGATATCCCCCACCATCTCCATCGACCAGAAGCACTCCTCTTACTATTATAATTCCACGGTGGGCACCATCTCGGAGGTGAGCCAGTACTTGAGGCTGCTCTATGCCCGGCTGGGCCAGGCCCACTGCCCCGGCTGCGGGCGCCGGCTCGAGAGGTTTTCCATCCAGAAATTATATGATCACATTTTAAAGACTTTTAAGGGCAGACTGGTATATTTACTGGCACCGGTGGTGAAGAATCGCAAGGGCCAATACCGGGCCCTGTTTGAACGGTTTTTGAAGCGGGGGTTTTTGAAAACCCGGGTGGATGGCCGGATGCATTACCTGGAATCGGTGCCGCCGCTGGACCGCCATGTTCACCACCATATCGACGTATTAATCGATGCCCTGGAGGTCACGGGGGCAGAGCAGGATCGGTTGAAGGAGAGTATTTCCCTGACAGCCTTTGAGGGGGATGGGGAGATGGTGTTAATTGCCGACGGCCAGGAACATTTTTTTTCCGATAAGCTCTACTGTTCCGCCTGCAATATGGCTTTGAGGGAGCCCCAGCCGGCTGCCTTTTCCTTTAATTCGCCCCTGGGAGCCTGCCGGTGGTGTCACGGCACCGGCGTAATTGGCGATAACGATACTTGCCGGGAGTGCGGCGGCAGCGGCTTAAATCGAAACGCCCTGTCGTTTCGTTTCCGGGAGCGGAATATTTTTGAACTGGGGGAGATGGAGATCGGTGAACTGCTTGATTTTTTTGAAGGGCTGCGGCCGGAGGGGGAGGAGAAGAAGATCCTGGCCCCCATCTTGCCCCAGGTCGGCCAGCGGCTGCGTTCGTTTGTGAAGCTCAACCTGGGGTATATGTCGTTAAACCGGAAGATCGGCACCCTGTCGGGTGGGGAATTGCAGCGCACCCGGTTGGTCTCCCAGATCGGGTTCAGTTTGAGCGGCATCATTTATATATTGGACGAGCCGTCCATCGGCATGCATATATCGGAACAGAAAAACTTGATCCGGATTCTGAAAGAGCTTAAGAAGAGAGATAATACCATCCTGGTGGTGGAACACGACGAGAGTACCATCAAGGCGGCCGATTATATTGTGGATCTGGGCCCCGGTTCCGGTGAGGCGGGGGGCGACATCGTCTATGCCGGCTGGTATAAAGATTTTCGCCGGGCCGCGGGTTCGCTGACCGCCGATTATATCTTCAAGAGAAAGGAGATCGATATCGGCAAAAAGTATGCGCCCGATTGGCACCATTTCATTCACATCGACGGCATCGCCATCAACAACATCCGGGCTCTCGATGTCCGTATCCCGTTGGGAGCCTTAACCGTGGTCACCGGGGTATCCGGTTCGGGCAAGAGCTCGCTCATCAACGATGCCTTTTACCCGATTATTAAAAGTCACCTGGACAACTCCGGGCCCGGCAGCAGCCGGGTCAGATTTTCGGGTCTTAAACTGGATCGGCCGGTGGATCGCATACTAATGGCGGATCAAACGGCCATCGGCAAGAATTCCCGTTCCTGCCCGGCCACCTATGTCAACCTGATGCCCCTGATCCGGGATCTGTTTGCCGGTCTGCCGGAAGCCAGAATGAGGGGGTACAATCAGAGCCGTTTCAGCTTCAATGTGGCCGGCGGCAGGTGTGAGGCCTGTAATGGCCTGGGTGTCAAGAAACTGGAGATGAGTTTTTTGCCCCACCTGGAGGTCTCCTGCCCGGTTTGCAAGGGCAGGCGCTACAATACCGAAACCTTCAAAGTCAAATACAGGGGTTTGAGCATCGCCGATGTGCTGGAATTGACGGCCCATGAGGCTTACGGGATTTTCAGGAATATCCCCCTGCTGGCCAGGAAGTTAAAGATCCTGCTGGATGTGGGATTGGGCTATTTAAAATTGGGCCAGAGTTCCGTCAGCCTGTCGGGGGGTGAATCCCAGCGGATCAAGTTGAGCCGGGAACTGGCCCGGGTGTCAAACAAAAGGACGGTGTATCTGCTGGATGAACCCACCATCGGCCTGCATTTCCACGATATTCAAAAGTTGATCGATGTGTGGATGGCCTTGATCGCCAGGGGGGATACCGTGGTGGTGATTGAACACAACCTGGAGATCATTCGGGCCGCTGATTATATCATCGACCTGGGACCCGGCGGTGGAAATCGCGGCGGCCAGGTGGTGTACCAGGGGCCGTTGGCCGGGATATTGGCTTGTGACGACTCTATCACTTCTCGCTATTTAAAGGAAAAGGTACGACATGCCGTGGGATGATCTAATCGGTAACAAACGGATTAAGAATGTTTTAGCCAGCTATTTAAAGAACGATGTTATTCCCTATAGTATGATATTTTCCGGTCCGCCCGCGGCGAACAAACTGGGTTTTGCCTCTGCCTTTGCCAGGTCCGTCAATTGCCTGGAGCTTGAAGATGATTATTGCGGCCGGTGCCGCCATTGTGTCGAAATTGAAAAGGAGATCTTCCCGGATCTCAAGGTACTGAAACCGGGGGGCCAATTTTATAAAAAGGAGCAAATTACCTTTTTGATCGAGGACAATTTCAGAAGGCCGTTGAAGGGGAGGCGAAAGATCTATATATTGAACGATGTCCAGCGCATGAATGAAAATGCCGCCAATGCCTTTTTAAAAGTGCTGGAGGAGCCGGCAGAATCCAGCGTGTTTATCCTGTTGACCCATAATTTGATCGGACTCTTAGCCACCCTTAAATCGAGATGCCAGGTGTTGAATTTTACGCTGCCTTCACTCTCCGAAACCAGGAGTTTCCTGCTGGGGAATGGCTATGACGGGGAGAAGGCGGAGTTGATTGGCCATCTGGCTCAGTCCGGCCTTGCCGAACTCATGGATGGTCATTTTGACGAGTTGATGGAAAAAAGGTCCCAGGTGCGGTTGGTTTTGATAAAGTTGATCAAGAAGAGGGAGATAGAAGATGTACTGCTGGACCTGTATCACCGCAGCCGGAGCAGGGAGAAGTTTATCGAGTATTTCAAGGAGTTGGTCCATTTGATCTCCTTGATGCTGCGGGATATCATGATACTTAAAATTGATATAGCCAGTGATTTCATCATCAATATCGATTACCGGGATATTTTACTGGAGCTGGGGGAATATGTGACGATCCCGAAAGTGTTGGGTCTAATCAGGGGCATGGAATTGCTGTACCGGGACATTCACAGGAATTTGAATACCCGGGTGCTCATTTTAGAGTTTATAAAAAATTATACAATTAGAGAGGTGTAAGATGTCCAGGGTAATTACGGTGCAGATAGAGGGCAGCAGGGATGTGCTGCATTTTAAGACCAGTGAGGAAAACATCAAGGCCAACGACCTGGTGATTATCAAGTCTTTGATTGGCGAAGAACTGGGCAAGGTGGTGAAATCCTTTGGCCAGACATTTAATGATATCAAAAATATCTCCTGCATCCCGGAAATATTGAGGGTCGCCACCGACAAGGATCAGGAAAGTTTTGACAAGAAGTCGCTGGATGAGAAGAAGGCCTATGATTTTTGCCTGGAGAAGATCAAGGATCGGGAGATCCCCATCAAGTTGATCAGGGTCACCTTTTTTACCTGTGAACGGAAGGCTATTTTTTATTTTTCTTCGGAAGGGCGGATCGATTTCAGAGACCTGGTAAAGGACCTGGCCAAGAAGTTTAAGATGCGCATCGAGATGCGGCAGATCGGCATTCGGGATGAAGCCAAGATGATCGGCGGCATCGGCATGTGCGGCCGGTTGTTGTGCTGCAAGTTATTTTTAAACAATATCGAACCCATTACCCTGCAAATGGCCAAACGGCAGAACCTGAACATGAACCCCTTGAAAATATCGGGGCAGTGCGGCCGCCTGATGTGCTGTCTCTCCTACGAAGAGGGTACCGGCGGCAGAATATTCATCGAGGACCAGGATGAACTGGTGGGGTATAACGAAGAGGAAGAACTCGAAGTAGAGAATCAAGAGGGACGGATGTAAACATAAAGAGATGTCAATGAATTTTTTATCCCACTTAGAATGCAGTAGAGAAACTCAATGGGCAAGAACTTGGCCTTCTGGACACATAACGAGTAGGACTACTGACCATAAGAAGAGAGGTGTACATTGAGCAGAAAGGAGAGAGAAATCAGGGATATCCGGGAAATAGAGAATATTTTGCATAATGCCCTGGTGTGTCGTGTGGCCTTCGCCCATGATGGTCGGCCCTACATCGTGCCCGTCAATTTTGGCTATCGGGACCGCTGCCTCTATTTTCACTGTGCCCCAACAGGAAAAAAACTCGATATCATCAAGAAGAACAACAACGTCTGCCTTGAAGTAGAGGTTGATGTGGAATTGATAGAAGGCGACGATCCCTGTAAGGATTGGGGCATGAAATACCGCTCCGTCATCGGTTCCGGCAAGGCCCATATCGTCGAAGATTTGAATGAAAAAATCAAGGGATTAAACACCATCATGGCCCATTATTCCGGTCAAGACTCCCACGAATATGACGATAAAATATTCCAGAAGGTGACCGTCGTCAAAATTGAAATCGAAACCATGACCGGTAAAAAATCCGTATGATGATTTGTATAGACGGGAATGTTCACTAATTAAGAGGAGTATAGACTCAGATGCTGGAATATTTGAATAGCCGGTTTGATTGGCAGGATGCCGACCTGGTGTCGGCCCTCGATGAGGTGTCTCTGTGGTCGGCTGCCTTTGGCCTGATGCTGCTGGATCACCTCGAGCTTCATACTGATATGACCGTACTGGATGTGGGCTGCGGTAACGGTTTTCCGCTGTTGGAATTGTCGCAGCGGCTGGGCCACTCCTCCTGCCTGTACGGCATCGATCTGTGGCAAAGGGCCCTGGAACGGATCAAATTTAAAATCAACAGCTTCGGCATTCACAATGTCGGGCTGGTGGGCGGGGATGCCGCTCTTATGGGTTTCAAAGACGAATCCTTTGATCTGATCGTATCCAACCTGGGCATCAACAATTTTGAGAGTCCGGGGAGGGTTATGCCGGAATGTTTCCGGGTCTCTAAAGCCGGCGGCCGTATCGCCCTGACCACCAATCCAGAAGGGCACATGCAAGAGTTTTACGATGTCTACAGGGAGACGCTGCAAGAGTCGGGTCTGGGCCATCTACTGGCTGAGTTGGAGGGCCATATCCGCCACCGGCTGCCGGCAGCGCATATCGTCACTCTTCTGGAGAAGGCCGGTTTTGGCGATTCCCGGACGGTGGAGCGTTCCCTGACCATGGGCTTTGTTGACGGCACTGCCTTTTTGGGCCACTATTTTATCCGCTGCGGCTTTCTGGCGGCCTGGAAAGCGATTGTCCCGGTCCAGGACCTGGAAAGGGTATTTGCCAGGCTGGAGGCAAACCTGAATGCCGCGGCCCGGGAACAAGGAGTGCTAAAAGTGACCGTACCCATGGCCTACATCGAGGCCCGGAAGTCGCTGACATCCTGAGTAGGAGGCAGCGTTATGGAGATAAAAGGTGTCCCTTTTTGTACGACCGATTGGCGTAGCGTTGAGCGTACCGAGCACCCGGGAGAGAGCGGTACGTCTTTTTGGCAGACCTTTGAACAGGGCAATGTCCGGGTGCGCCTGGTGGAGTATTCTCCCGGCTACAGGGCGGACCACTGGTGTCCCCGCGGCCACATCCTGCTGGTCATGGAGGGCGATCTGGTCATCGAATTGAGAGACGGCAGCCGGTATCGCTTAACCGCCGGCATGAGTTTCCAGGCCGAAGACGATGAAAAAAACCCCCACCTCGCCTTCACCCATAGCGGTGCCACTGTTTTCATCGTAGATTGACATCTTCCGGATTTTACAATGAAAATTCCTATATCCCGGTCAGAGGAAGGCGAAAGGGGAAAAAAAATTCTGCTCATACACATACTATTTTGAAAAAGAAGGCTGACATGTACCAAAGATAAAATAGGTAATGAATTCTTTTCTCTTTTTGAAGGCCAATTGGAGCTATTTAAGTCAGAAATTGAGTTATTAGAAAGTCGGATTTTTCATCTTGAGAATTTGCAGTACAGACTTCGTCAGTTTTCAATAACCCTATGGCTGGCTATTTTGGGTGTTGGACTCGGAGTTATTCCTAATAGAAACCCTGAGTTGTCTATACTAGTGGTAAGCGGATTAATTCCTATTCTTTTTATGATCCTAGATGCACTGTATGCAAGAGCTGCCCAACCGTTCAGATCCCGAAGAAATGAAATTACTCATTTTATTAATTTTAAAGGCGATGAGAGATTTAAAGAAAATATTAAAAGGAATTTAAAAAACTTTTGCTTACCATTTCAAAAGTTTCCTATTCTTGATTTAAGTGGTTATTTAACTGTAAATATAGATCCCCAGACAATTTATCGTAAAAGCTGGTTGGTTAAACTAACCAGGACTACAAGAGTTATTTTCTATGGTTTCCAGGTAGTTGGTTCATCACTTGGGATTAGCATTTTTTTATATAACAAATTTCGCAATTATGCATATTGTTTAATAATTTTGTTCTTTCCTTTGGTTATTTCATTTTTACATTTTTTGAGACATATAAAAAGGAGGAAGTTCTTAAATAGTTTGCCTCCTGATTACCACAAGCATATAGATGGACATGCAGATAGACCAGCATATTTGAAGCCATGATTGGGCAGAAATTAGGCCGCTGTTTTCTTCATTGATTGAGGTGACTAAAATCTTGACATGAAGGCTGACAAAAAGTATATTAATAAGCAAATGTCTATCTCTCCAATAGCGATTAATATTATTTTTAGTGTTATCACAATAGCCGCGTCAATACTTATCGGCATCTACTTCCATAAAAAGGGGAAAAAGAGAAAGGAACTCGTCCCTTATATACACTACATATCGAAAGTGATAACGGATATTGATCCTGAATTAAGGAAATTTTTAAAGATAGAATATAAGAATGTTCCGGTAAAAAACATATATGAAGTTCAATTTGTAATATCAAATAACGGCGATAAACCCATAACAGGGGGAACAGAAAGGGTGTTAAGCCTGCCAATCCCGAATAAGGGAAAATTACTGGATGCAAAAATCACATATGTTGATCCAGAGGGGCGGCAGGTTGAATACAATATTAGAAATGAGAACGGCATCGACATCATTGAGTACAATTTCAGAGTTCTTAATCCGAAAGAGTATTTTGTTAGTAAAATATTCGTGAGAGAGGATTTTGAAGAAAAAGAGCGAGGGCATTCCGAATTTTTAAACATCGAAGATTTCAAATTTGCAATAACCGAAGAAGAGTTGCCGCCGGTTATAAATGCAAAAAAATATTCCAAAGAGAAAGGTCAAAATAGTCGTGACAAAAGCGAATACTTAGGGGGTTCCCTGGGTTATTTTTTATTTGGCTCTTTCATGTTTTTGGGCGTTCTTTTGGGTGGAGGAACAAAAGAACTTTTAGGTGATTATTTGCCAGCATTTGTATTTATAATGCTTTGGTATATAGGTGCTTTATTATTATTCATAAAATATGTTCTGGAGGTGAGGAAAGAAAAAAACCCGGATTTTCATATACCTTGAGTCTGGAATGATTGAGTAACTAAGACAGGGCTCAAGTTGGAAATTTCAGGGGCGGTCGAAAAATTGGTGATTGATAAACGGGGATAGGGAACTTACCGGTTGAAAAAACATTGAAATAATGATTGGTTTATTTTAAAATAGGGGCATGTTAAAGGTTTTTTTACTGTTGATAGTGAGTCCTCGGGGAATAACGACGTTGAGGATAGAATAGCCGTGAGGATAAGGTAAGAAATATGAAACGAATTCGTTACGTAGAGATTGAGAATTTTAAAACCTTTGGAAAGAAGATCCATATCGACCTGGATCACCCGGCAGTGTTGATCGGTCCTAACAACGCCGGGAAGACCAGCGTCATCCAGGCCCTGGCACTGTGGAACCGGGGGATACAGGCCTGGTATGAGAAGAAGGGGCAGCCCCGCCAGAAGGAGAAACGGGAGCGTCAATCTGCCGGCATTAACCGTTTAAATATACTTGAAATCCCGGTTTCAGAGACTCGCTTTTTCTGGAATAATATCCGGGTCAGGAGAGGTAATACGCCCATTAAACTGACGGTTAACGTCGGCCTGGATTTTGAAGGCAAGGTGAGTGACTGCCGTCTGATCTTTACCCAGCGTGACAAGGAGGTGATATACTGCCGGCCTTGCCCTGCAACTGTAAAAAATGAACAGATGCTTGCCTATGCGGCCGGACTCCGGTTTAACCTGTTGTACCCCATGTCCGGCATCGAATCGGAAGAGCCGCTTATTCAAGAGGGCAGAATTAATGTGCTCATGGGCCAGGGACAAAACGCCCAGGTACTGCGCAACCTATGTTACAAGGTTATTGAAAACGATAAAGCGGAAGAGAAATCGAACTGGGCATCCATTCTCCGTATTATGAAAAGGTTATTTGCAGTGGATCTGGATGAGCCGCAACTGAATGTTAGCCGGGGGAATCTTATATTGAAATATCGCCAGCGGGGGGTCGCCGGGAAAGAGGGGTTGGATATTTCACTGGCGGGCCGCGGTTTACAGCAAATGCTGCTGATCCTGACCTACCTCTATGCCCATACCGGCAGTGTCCTGTTGATCGATGAACCGGATGCCCACCTGGAAATCCTGCGGCAAAAGCAGGTGTACGAGATTCTCAAGGAAATCGCCTACGAGAATAGGTGCCAGGTGATTATTGCCACTCATTCGGAAGTCATCCTCGACGACGCGGTAGATACTAATCTGACTCTATTGATTAATGGAGAAGCCGTGAACCTGGCGACGCAAAATGATATGAAGAATGCCCTG
>CBFDCR010000021.1:0-68060 GCA_965603365.1 uncultured bacterium | reverse complement strand
AGCTAGATGACACACCATTTGAGGAAACTATTAAACTAATTTTTAGACTCATCCACAATGCGAAAGTTCCCAATCCTATCGGGGGTGACTTCCGAAAACAGGCTATATTGTCCAGATGTTGGTACAGCCGGATCTCCTATATTCATAGTGAAGAAGACAAAGCTGAATATAAACTACTACCATTGCCATTGGCAAAAATAGAACTTAAGAGTGAGTACTATTGCAGAAGCGTCACTTGTGTAACCTACTGGTCGTTAGTGATGTTGAAAAACGCCCTTTCGCCTGAGATCGGCGGTAACTTTATTGAGTCAATGAATGCACCGGAATATTATGAAAAACGGCTCAAATCTGAATCCGGGATGCCGGTCATGAACTGGGAACTTACCAAGGAGAAGTATAAAGAATACGATTCTGATGCATATATTATTCTCAACAGGATTATGGAAAACGGTCTTAATAACGAAGAAACCTTGAGTGAAATCGGTAAATTTCTCAAAGATAACAAAATCGATAAAGCAAATCTTCAGAATCGATCCGAATTGTTTCAGAAAGAGAATGCATTTATCCGTAGAGAATTCCAGGAGATTTTCAAAGAAGATGAACAAGCCGATTATGTCAAAAATAAGAAAAGCTCAATCCATAAAAGGATCTTTTACCCTAAGATGCGTCAATCCCGAATTGCCTTTTACCAGATCGAGCAGGCATTACATTATCAACTAAGACAATTATTAATACCTGACCCACGATTCCAAGAAGAGCGACTTTACCGAGACGAGAATAACGAACAGCAATACAATATTTATGAGGAAACCAAAATATTGTTTGAAAACTATGAAAAAAATAGTTTTGATAAAACAAAATGGAAGGAGTGCTTTCAGAAAATTAAATTTGAATTCAGGATGCACGTGATCTTTGAGTTGTTAACCTATTTTTACCACGAGTACCAGGTAAAGGGAACTCTTTATGGGACAGAGCAGGAACAAGAGAAATGAAAGGTGAAAAAATTGGCGTTTTTTCTATCTGTGCTTTATCCTTCGAAGGTTTTGAGGATATCTTCCGGTAAGGGGGCGTCGAAATCGTCGGGGACGTGAAACTCGCCTTTGCAGAGTCCGGCGGGACGGGGAGTCTCTTTTATCTCTCCTTCGGGCAGAGAGACAATCACCTTAAATGTTGCCCTGGGATTTGCATACTCCTCGGGGCAATACAAATGACCATCATTAAGCAGTTGTGACTCAAATACGACTTCTTGCACGACAGCCTCCATAACCGCTTATAAATATAGGGCAATCATCGGCGTTTGTCAAGTCAAAATGGAGGAATGAGGGGGAAGATGATTACAAGAGGGCGGTAATAGCCCTGGAGAATTGGCGGAGGTGATCTAAATCTTTAACCTCTTCGAGTCTCTTTAGGGAGTCGGCGATCTCCTGGCATCGTTTTTGGATGAGTTCCTGGTTAAGGCTCATGAGGCGAAGGCATCCTTAATACTTCGGTGGAGCAGGGGTTGCATATCCAGGTAGTGCCGGACAACCCGTTCCATGAATGCACACCGGGTGTCTTCATCTTTATCACGGGGTGGGCATGTCAGGGGACTTAGATATTTTTTTGACTGTCCCCGTGGATTCGTGGATTTTTCGGCGAGGGTGGTCTTCATAAGGGGTGTAGGGGACGCGGGTTGCGTCCCCTACGGGTTAGCGCCCCTGGATCAGGTTTTGTCTTCGATGCCGAACTCTTTCCACTGGGGGAGGGGAAGCTCAAGTTTGACGATGCTCCGGCCTTTGGTGGTCTGCCGGTCCAGTTTCTTCATCTCCCTGTTCAATTGGGCGCTGACGGTCTTGAGCTCGGCCTTTAACCGTTCCTGGTTGACGTTGATATCCTCCACCAGAGTGCGCTGGTTGTCCAGGTCCTGGACAAAGGCTTCGCCCAGACCGACTGCCGATAACTGGTCCAGGTGTTTGCGTAGGCCTTCGGCTAAGACCGCGGCATAGTTGATCTTTTCAGCGTAAGATCGTTTTCTTTTACTCATGTAATCCTCCTTGGATTTGGAATTGGGTCACCTGGTTGCCTCCTTTAATCGGGCAAAGAAACGTGGAAACCGGCCGGAAGGGGGGCCGGGGAGCGGTACAATTGACATGGGGCGCGGTACACAAGGTTTGAGGCGCGGTACAATTGTCTCGGGGCGCGGTGCACAAGGCTTGGGGCGCGGTACATTTGCTTTGAGGCGCGGTACACAGGGCCTGGGGCGCGGTACAATCGTTTTGGGGCGCGGTACATTTGTCTCGGGGCGCGGTACTGGGGGTTTGGGGCAGGGGGATGTTAAATGGATGTACTATTTTCATGATCGCAGATCTGTAGTACGGTATTCTGGATAAATGGTTTCCCTTTTTTAGATCTTGTCAGTCAGAAAAATGATAAATTTTATTGGAGGCGGGCGGAGCGGAGGAAGGGTTGTTGATAGGTAGAGCCGAAGTATTCCACCGGTTCGAGGTCGTCGGGATTGGCCAGCAGGATTTTGTCAAAGGCGGCAAAGGCCTGGTTGAACCGATCCTGGCGGAACAACAACTGGCCCGACAGGTTAAAGGCGGTGGCCCGTTCATAGCGTTCCAGGCTGGCGATAATGGTTTGCCGGTCCTGGGAAGCCTGGTCCAGGTTGGTCAAATAGGGCTGCACCGGGGTCCGGCATTTCAGCAGGTTGAGATAGTTGTGATAGGCGGTCTCCTTGCGGTCCAGGGCCCGGCCCGACAGGTACTCCACGGCCATGTTGTCGTCGGTGTGCAGCGGCACCTCCCCCACAAACGCCCCCACCCTGTCATTGGCAAACAAGAAATAGTCCAGTAATTTATAAGGGCTCTCCGAATGAATCTCCCCCAGATCTGCGGCCACCGCCGGGATCTTCAACTGTTTCTCCATCAAGGCATAATCGATTTTGGGCCCGTCCAGCTTGCCGATCACGATCACATAGTCGTTAACGTTGCTGTTGACAAACCAGACCGAGGTGTAGGGAAAGACCTCGTAGAAACTCCTGATAATCATCTTGAAGTTTTTCGGGGTGAGGCTGTAGAAGGGCAGCCATTGGGATACCAGGCCATTGGGATTCAGGCGATCCCGCAGCAGCCTGTAATAATCATAGGTATAAAGAGTGCCGTTGCCGCTGAACCGGGGGTGGATGGAATCCGACAGGATGACATCGTACTTCCCGGTGCCCGACAGCACCATGTTGCGGCCATCGGTATAGGTTACCTTGAGCCGGGGGTCTGCCAGCACCCCATGGTTGACATCTTCAAAATATCGTGCCGCCCTGTCAATGACACTGCGGCTGATCTCGGCAACGGTGATTTTCTCTACCGGGTAGCGGGAGACTGCCCAGGCGGTACCGCCGCTGCCGAAACCGATGTGCAGCACGCTCCGGGTGTCCCGGTGCAGCAGCAGCGGCAGGTGCCCCTGCAGCTTCTGGATGACAAACAATTCACCGGAAGTCCCGGCCACATTGATGCCGTTTAAGCTCAACTGCCGCCAGCGGCCCCGGACATCTTCGCGCTCCTCCACGGCCACGGTGGCATAGATATCCTCCTGGAAATCCAGCAGCCTGACGGTAGATTGATCTTCACTCTGGAATATGCCGGCGGTTAATATGACCTGGTCTTTGTCGGTCAGGGTAAAATAGCCGCCGTAAAACAGCAGGATTACGATCACGGCGGTCAGCCTCTTCGGCATTGGCCGGGCCCCGGTTTTGAACACCAGGTAGATGCCCACCACGAGGTTAATAGAAGCGATCACCAGCAGGCCCGGCTGTGCGCCCAGGAGCGGCAGCAGCAGGAAACCGGCGATAAAGGAACCGAGAATGGTGCCCATGGTATTGAAGGCATAGAGGCGCCCGGTCTCACTGCCCAGCCTCCGCTGGTGCAGCACGAACAATTTGACCGCCAGGGGGAAGCTGGCGCCAAACAGCAGGGTGGGAATAATCAGTATCTGGAAGGTACCGACAAACAGGGAAATTACCACGGAGCCGTAGGTTTCGGCACCGGTGAAGTGGGCCAGCGCCGCCACGGTGTCCGGGAGCCAACTGAACTGGTGGATCGATAGAATCAGGTCAAGGGCGATCAGGAACTGGATGACGGCAAAGACCCGTACCGGCCTCTTTATTTTTTCGATAAAATAACTCATCACCGCCGCACCCAGGGTGACCCCCAACAGGTAGATACCCAGCATGATGCTGTAGGCATACACGCTGCTGCCCAGGTGCAGCACCAGGATGCGGTTCCAGATCACCTCATAGGCCAGGGCCGCGAAGCCGCAGGCAAAATAGCACCACAACACCCAGCGGGAGGCCGCCTCTCCTCCCCGGGCTTTCGCTAAACCCCGGATATCATCCCTTACCGTTTTCCCCCGGGTCAAAAACCAGACCACCGCCATGATGGCAAAATTGACAATTGCCGCGCTAAAGATCGCCAATCGCAGCCCCATGAGGGGGATCAACAGGAAGGCGGTAATCAGGGTGCCGATGACCGCGCCGAAGGTATTGGCGGTGTACAGGAACCCAATGCCGGAACCGGCCCTCTTTACATCGACGGTAAAATGCCTGGCCAGCAGCGGCAGGGAACCGCCCATCAAGATGGTGGGGGGCAACAGGACCAGGAAGCCTAAGAAGAACTTAAACAGGCCCATCAGCACATTATCGCCGCCGCAGAGATGGTAGAGGGGCACATAAACGAGATGGAGCTTGCCGAAAATCAGGGGGGTGAGCAGGCCGTAGAGGCCGATCAAGCCCTCCAGCAGGCCGTAGAGTCTAAAACACGACGCCCGGGTATCGCCCGACACCCTCGAACCGCGGCGATCGGCAACGCGGCCGAAGAGCCAACTGCCGATGGCCAGGCCGGCCATGAAGGTGGTCAACAGGGTGCTGACCGCCCACACGGTATTGCCGAATACCAGTACCAGCATCCGCAGCCAGGCCACCTGGAACACCAGCGAGACCAGGCCGCTCAGCACAAACAAAATCAAAGCAACAGGCTTCTGGGCTCTATCAATCATCGTCTAAAACTCCAACTGCGCACTACAAGTTACCATAATAATAAAAATAGAAAATTCTGTCAAATCCCCGGGGGGTATCCGGGAAAAAGGAAAAAATAAAATATTCAGCACGTTGAGAAAAACGTGCTCGGTGCGTAAAAACGTAAAAATAGATTGATGTGGGGTAAGGAGATTGTCGGGGCGGTCAGTTTGAGGGGGGGGTATCTAAATGGACGACCTGGTAGCAGCGGGTGCCGCCCTTGTAGAAGGGGCGGTAGTAGACGTCGTCGGCGAAGAATAGTTGGCGGCCGTCCCGTTCCACCATCTTGTAGCCGTGGGGCAGGTCCGGCAGCAGCAGGCCGTGGGGCGGCCGGCTCACCACGTAGATCTTCTTTTGCGGCTCAAAACGGTAATAGGAGCCGTAGTAATAGTAATAGGGCACATCGTCCAGGTAGTAGGTCTCAAAGCCGTCGGGCAGCTCGGCAATCTCGGCGTCCATCGGGGCATTGACGACCAGGTAGACATTCTGCTGCGGGTCGCGGCGGTA
Source organism: uncultured bacterium (assembly GCA_965603365.1). Classification (GTDB taxonomy): domain Bacteria; phylum Acidobacteriota; class Aminicenantia; order UBA2199; family UBA2199; genus JAHELQ01. Next base: position 62,506 of record CBFDCR010000021.1, on the reverse strand, counting down.
ATAGGTGCCGTAGTAATAGTAGTAGGGGGTTTGGCCCGCATAGACCGTCTGGTAGCCCACCGGCAGCGCGGATATGGCGGCGCCAAAGGGGCCCCGCACCACCACGTAGGCCTGGCGGGGGGGATCGTAGAGATAATAGGTGCCGTCGTAATAATAGTAGGGGCTGGCCCCGGCATGGAGACGGTGGTAACCGGGGGGCAGCACCGAGATGTAGGCCCCCACCGGCGCCCGCACCACCCGGTAGCCTGTCGAGCCGTGGCGGTAAAAGAAGCCGCCCTGATAAAAATAGTCCCTGCCCCTTACCTTTAGGGGGACGTAACCGGCGGGCGGTCTGGGCACCACCTTGCCGTAGCGGTGATGGAAATAATAGGATTTATGGCCGGCCTTCGGGGCTGTCGCCGGATGATGGGGCTTTGGCCCGGGATGAACCTTTTTAATCTTCTTCTTTTTTTTCGGCTTTTTCTGGGCAACCGCCGTGCCCGTACCCACGGCATTCCCGGCGGCAAAGGCCTCTAACGCGAATCCCAACATGCCCACCACCAACACTATAGCCAGGAAACTTTTTAACATCGATTTTCTCACCATCTTAAAACTCCTTATACTTCATCTTAACACACATAACCAAAGGGAGTTTAGCACCCGCCCTCCATCCTGTCAAGGCATCACCGCCTATCTAACAATTAAAATAAAAAAGCCCGGGGAGTAAATTCTCCCCGGGCTTTATAATGAATGTGTAGAGCTTTTACAAAAGCACCAAACTTGACAGGGGGATTATTGATACAGGTCGGGGCGATAGTTCACCAGGGTGCAGACGGTCCGGTTTCCCTGCTCCGAAGTAAACTGGTACATGCACAGGTCATCGGTGTAGTTCATATAATTGTGAATCGGATCGGGGGTATCACAGGTGTAGGTCTGATCGCAGTAATAGTGGGCGATATTTTCCATTTCGGTATCGACAATCAAGTCACCGCAGGTATAGTCGTTGCAGCAGCCGCTGAAGGTATGGAGTAAACCCAGATAGTGTCCCATCTCATGGACCAGCGTGCGCCCCTGGTCATAGGGGTAAAACCCGTTGTCCCGGCCGCCTACAGATTCATAGAGGAGGACTATGCCGTCATACCATTCACCGGCACCAGTCTGGGCAAGATAGGAGTATCCCAGGTAACCAGAGGCAGAGTTGGTGTAAATATTACAGTAGAGATTGGGGTCCCAGGCCAGGGCAGGTTTGTATTTCTTTTCCGCGCCCTTGTCCCTGAACCACTTGTCGTCGACGGTACGGGTAATACCGGCCAGTACGAACTCGATCTTGGTATCGAAGCCCAACTCTCCCAGTGTACCGGAGATGGCCCGATAGTCTTCGTTCAATACTTCAACCTGGTCGATAATCCGCTGATCGGAAAGTTCGCCGGTACCATCCGTCTTGGAGATGATGTGGAAGACTACCGGAATGGTGTAGGCAGTGCTGGGCCAGTATTCACTCTGGATAACGGTTGCGCTGGTGGTGCAGTCGGAGGGCAGCCCTTCGATAAAAGCATCCGTGGCTGAGGCTTTAACGCCATCGGGGAATTTTTTGAATCCGCAGCGTTTGCCGTTTACCTTAAAATAATCCGACAGGTAGTACTCTGTCAGGTTTTTGAATACATGGGACCCGGCCTTGACTTTGCCGTCCTTGAAGATGTTGAAGTCATCATTGGTTTTGCTTCCCTGCAGTTGCTGGGGACTAAAATTGAGGATCAGGCAGGTCGCTGCCAATAGGGTGAGAAACGTGATTGATTTTTTCACAAAAACCTCCTTTATTTTTTATTTATTTTCGCTCACTGTTGTGTCCAAATCATTTTCTGTTGTTAATGTAATATAAATAAAAAAAATAAACTATCCGATTTTGTCTGATTTTTCTGTAGGTGTTTGGCCTACAAACTCAATCTATCAGCTTATTCTTTATGGCATAACGAATGATTTCGGTATTGTTCTTCATTTTCATCTTCTGTAAAATCCGCTGCCGATATGTACTGATTGTCTTGTGGCTCAAGAACAGTTCTCCGGATATGTCTTTAACCCTTTTACCCGAAGCGATCATGCACATCACCTGGTACTCACGATCGGAAAGGATCTCATGAAGGGGGTTTTTAAAATCCACTTCCAGTCCAAAAGCCAATTTCTCGGCTAGAGGCGGAGGTATATATTTCCCACCCCGGGAAATTTTCCGGATGGCCCTGATCAATTCCTCGGAAACACTCTCCTTAGAAAGGTAACCGGATGCGCCGCCTCTTAGAGCTCTTATCGCATACTGCTCTTCAGAATATATACTTAATATCAGGACGTTAATATTGGGCCTCTGCTGCTTAAACTGCTTCAGGATATCCAGCCCACTTACATCCGGCAATGAAATATCCAATATGACTACATTAAATTCTTTTTCTTCTATTTTTTTTAAAGCCACGTATCCTCTATCGGCCTCATCGACAACAGCGATATCGGATGTTTCCGACAGAATCTGCTTTAACCCCTCCCGAACAACCATGTGATCATCCACGATAAGCACCTTAATCATTTTGCCCCTCCTTCTTATCCAGAGGAATCGCCACCTCGAGAGTGGTGCCCCTCTCTTTTACCCCCTCGATTTTAAGTCGCCCCCCCAGATGATACACCCGTTCCTGGATCCCAATAAGACCCAATGAATGGGAAGAATATTTTTGCTCCTCGGTAATACCGGAACCATTGTCACTGACTTTTAATGTCAATCTGTTTCCATTTTTTACCAGATCAATTTTAACTTCGGTGGCGTCGGCATGTCTCTGGATGTTTGTTAATGCTTCCTGGAAAATGCGGAAGATCGCCGTTGTAACGGCTTTAGCCAACACGATTTCTCGGGGCCGGACAATCAATTTACATTTTATACCGGCCCGCGCTTGAAATTCACCCGTTTGCCATTGAATGGCTGAAGACAGGCCAAGGTCATCCAGAAGCCTGGGCCTTAAATCACTGGAGATCTTTTTTACCGTCTGGATAGTCAGGTCGGTCTGACTTAACATGGCCTTGATCTTGTGGATGACCAATTGGTGTTTAGCGGATAGTTTTCCTCTCACCCAGGCTAAATCCATTTTTAAGGCAGTTAGTGCCTGCCCCAGTTCATCGTGAATTTCACGGGCGATACGCAGCCGTTCTTCCTCCCTTACCGACTCTAAATAGTTGGAAAGGCTGCGTAGTTGTTCGCGCGATTTTTTTAATTCCCTCTCTGCCCGCTCACGGACGACGATCTGTTCGGTGAGCCGGATGTTGATATCCGTAAGTTCCCGATTTCTTCTCCCGATATTATATACTCTAACCTTGTAGAGTAAGAGGATCATTAACAAAACGGCTATCATCACGGAAATCCGAAACCACCATGTCAACCAAAACGGGGGATACACCTTGATCTTAATCGAAGCCCCCTCCTGGTTCCATATACCGTCGTTGTTTGAGCCTTTGACTTTGAAAGCATAATCCCCGGGAGGAACCTTGATATAATTGGCAACCCGTCTGTTACCGACATAATTCCACTCTTTTTCAAAACCCTCCATTATAAAAGCATACTGGTTCTCTGCCGGTGAAACATAATCTAATGCAGCAAATTCGAAGGTAAAATTGTTCTCCTTGTAAGAGACCTCAATTTGAGCGGTCTCCGTAATAGATTTTTTAAGAACACTCTGGCCGTTAATATTACTCTCTATCGGCACCGATCTATTATATATCTGAAAATTGGTAATGACCACCGGCGGGACCAGGGGATTATCTTTAATCTTTTCCGGGTAAAACACATTAATTCCATTGAGACCGCCAAAAAACAATTCCCCCTTTCTACCCTTAAAATAGGCTCCCCAATTAAATTCATTGCCTTGAAGTCCATCTCGGCGCGTATAGTTTTTAAACGTTTCCGATCCGGGAGAAAATTTCGATAAACCCTTATTCGTACTGATCCATAAATTACCCTGGCTATCTTCCAGGATACCATAAATGGTATCGTTCGGCAGTCCGTCTTTCTCATTATAAAAAGTGAATGTCTCTTCTTGCCGGTTAAATTTATTCAAGCCGCCATCGGTTCCGATCCAGAGAACGCCCGATTGATCCTCATAAATAGAAGTAACATTGTTATGGCTTAAGCTGTTGGGATCGTTGATGTCGTGCCGATAGGGGGTAAAAATTTTATTCTGCCTATCAAATTTATTCAAACCATCGAAGGTTCCGATCCAGAGCATTCCAAGCCGGTCTTCATAAATAGCGTAAATATTATCATTGCTTAAACTATGGGGATCGGAGGGATCGTGCCTATAATGGATAAATTGACGCCTCTGCCGATCAAACCTGTTCAGCCCCCCCCAGGTTCCGATCCAGAACTCACCGGCTCGATCCTCGTAAATACAAAGGACCCTATTGTTGCTTAAGCTCCTGGGGTTGTCGGGATTGTGTTTATAGTGAAAAAATTGATTGTTTTTGCGGTCGAATCGACTGAGCCCCCCATTGTCTGTGCCGATCCAGAGCCTCTCTTCCTTATCTTCATAAATTGAATAGATTCTATTGCTGCATAAACTGTCGGGGTCATAGGGCATCGACTGATAACGGGTAAACGCCTCCGTTTCTCGATTAAACTTATAGAGTCCACTGTAATCGGTGCCGATCCAGAGTATTCCCTGACGATCCTCATAAATTGCCCAAACCCCGTTGTTAAGAAAACTGGCCGAATTATCGGAGTAAATCCGGTAATGCATGAATGGTTTCTTCTCCAGGATTAACTTGTTGAGTCCGCCACTTTCGGTGCCGATCCAGAGTACCCCGGATCGATCTTCATAAATACAGGTAACATAATTGTGGCTCAGGCTTTCAGGGTGAGTGGGGTCTTCTTCATAACAAATAAATTGCCGGTTTTCCCGATCAAAACGATTCAACCCTTTTTTGGTGGCAATCCAGAGGGTTCCGAAGCGATCCTCGTAAATATGCTGGATGGTGTTGTGGCTCAAACTAAACGGATCCTGGGGGTCCGAAAAATAATGGCTGAATCGTCCCGTTTCCCTATTCATTTGATTCAGCCCCTTTCCGGTTCCCACCCACAGTGAGCCGGCTCGGTCTTCGTAAATACAACGGACCATATGGTGACTTAAGCTGCCGGGATTTTTGGGATTTTCAGTATAGCATGAAAATTGCCCGTCTTCCCGGTTGAATTTATTAAGACCTCCATTTGTCCCGATCCAGAGTACTCTGGAACTGTCTTCATAAATTGAGAAAATATAATCGTGACTAATACTCCCGGGAACACCCGGATTGTTTTTGTAGTGGATGAATTGCTCTTTCTCTCTGATAAATTTGTTTAATCCCCCGGCAGTTCCAATCCAGAGATCTCCATACGAATCTTCCAGGATGCATAAGGCCACATTGCTGCTTAAGCTGGTGGAGTCTCCCGAATGAGCAGTATAGTAGAGAAATTTCTCCTTTTCACGATCATAGCGATTTAATCCGCATCTGGTTCCGATCCAGAGGACACCCTGGCGGTCTTCGTAAATTGCGTACACTTCATGGGCACTCAGGCTGCCGGGATCATTTGGTAAAGGCTTATATATCGAAAAGTTAAAACCATCAAATTTATTAAGTCCTGCCTGGGTGCCAAACCACATAAAACCATGACTGTCCTGGAAAATACATTTTATTGAACTCTGGGAGAGCCCCTGTTCGATTGAAATATGCTCAAATTTTTCAGATAAACAACTGGAGATAGACAACGGGATTACGAACTCACTTGTAAATATAAATAAAAACAATATATATGGAAGCAGAAATACTTTTTTTGAAAACATCACTATTTTAAATTATTTTTATACGCCAAAAGTTATCGTCAATCACACTGTTATTTTATATCTTATAACATATCCAAAAAAAAATCAACCGACAAAACTAAAATTCTCGTATTTTACTCAAGTTTGGCATGACGGTTTTATTATTGTATTTCAGGGGCAGGCTAAAGAGTGGTGAAGAGATATATGGGGGAATCACTTCCCCCATACATTTTGTGGTTAGTCCAAAAGGTCAAGGGGCATTAAAAGCGAACATCCCTGGCCAGCGAGAACTGGGGATCGATCACATCGCAATTCCGGGCACAGATCTGGCCGCAGTAATCATAGGCGGCTCTTTCCCTGATTTCCCTTTTTGCTTTGTGCTCCTTCCTAACAGTAAGTTTTTTTAGCATTTTAACCTCCTTATGTAATTATATTATTTCTGTATTTTCTTGTTCCAGAGTCGAATTATAGTATTAAATCAATATTTTCGCAACCTAAAGAAGATTCGCATTGACCTGTCCGCTGATTTGTGTTACATTCAGGAGTAATTGAGTCTAATGTCCCGGAGGGATCATGAGTATCGAGCGTAAAATACTGGACCTTGTCAATAAAAAGAAGAGTGCCAGAATGGCAGGGGGTGAAGAGCGTATCGAAAAGCAGCACCGGAAAGGTAAATATACGGCGCGGGAGCGGATCGACAAGATCGTGGATGAAGGCAGTTTCGAGGAGTTTGACCTGTTCGTGACCCACCGCTGCACCGACTTTGATATGGATAAGAGCCATCCCTTAACCGACGGGGTGATTACCGGCTGCGGCACCATCGACGGTCAACTGGTGTTTCTATTTTCCCAGGATTTCACCGTTTTCGGCGGCTCCCTGTCTAAAGCCTATGCCGAAAAGATCGTGAAGATCATGGAATTGGCGGCCCGGGTGGGGGCACCGGTCATCGGCCTGAACGACTCCGGCGGTGCCAGGATCCAGGAAGGGGTGGATGCCCTGGCCGGTTATGCCGATATATTTCTGAAAAACGTGCTCTACTCCGGGGTGGTACCCCAGATATCGTTGATCCTGGGCCCCTGTGCCGGCGGTGCGGTGTACTCGCCGGCCCTCACCGATTTCGTCATGATGGTGGACAGGACCTCGTACATGTTTCTCACCGGCCCCAGGGTGGTCAAACAGGTGACCCGTGAGGAGGTGACGGTGGACCAACTGGGAGGAGCACAGGTGCATGCCGCCAAAAGCGGGGTGGCCCATTTTGTCTATGCAGACGAGGATGAGGCCTTCGGGGAGCTGCGAAGACTCATCTCCTTTTTGCCCCGGAATAACAAGGAACGGCCGGCGGTGATAGATTGCGACGACCCCGTAGACCGGGTGGATGAGAGCCTCGATTATGTGGTGCCGGAAGATAGTGCCAGGGCTTACGACATGAAGGAGATAATCACCACGGTGGTGGATCACCACGACTTTTTTGAGGTGCAGAGGGATTATGCAAAGAATGTCGTCATCGGTTTTGCCCGTTTGGCCGGCATGACGGTGGGGGTGGTGGCCAATCAACCCACGGTGCTGGCGGGCGTGCTGGACAACAATGCCTCCATGAAGGCGGCCCGGTTTGTCCGCTTCTGCGATGCCTTTAATATTCCACTGCTGGTGTTTGAAGATGTACCGGGATTCATGCCGGGAACAAGCCAGGAATACGGCGGCATCATCAAGAATGGTGCCAAGCTGTTGTACGCCTTTGCCGAGGCCACGGTGCCCAAAATTACCGTGATCGTGCGTAAAGCCTACGGCGGGGCCTACTGCGTGATGAATTCCAAACACCTCAGGGCGGACGTCAACCTGGCCTGGCCCACGGCAGAGATTGCGGTGATGGGGCCGGACGGGGCGGTGGAGATTATTTACAATAAAGAGATCAAAGAGGCGGCAGATCCCTCCCACAAGAGGGATGAATTGAAGGAGATGTACCGGGAACTCTTTGCCAACCCCTATAATGCGGCCAGGAAAGGGTATATCGACGATGTGATTGTACCGGCCAATACCCGGAAACGGCTGATCCGGGCCTTAACGATGCTGGCTTCCAAACAGGACAAAAACCCCGGTAAAAAACACGGCAATATTCCCCTGTAGTTTGCCAGAGGAGGAGTGACATGGACATCAAGGATGCGTTGACCATTACGGGCCTGGGAATCGGCGTGGTTTTCAGCGGTTTGATTTTAACCGATCTGTTGATTGCCTCTTTTTCGTTTTTTCCCGGAATGGTGCAGCGGTTCAAAAAGAGTAGGTCTGCAAAAAAAGAGGGGGAAGTCAAATTTATCCCGAAGGATTCGGAAGAGGTGGACCCGGATGTGGTGGCGGTGATTACCGCGGTTCTTGAAGTGGAGTCGAGAATGAGACAGGCGCTGGTGGAGAAGTTTTAGATGCCGGAGGTCATAGGGTATGAATGAGCGAAAATACAAACTGTCGATCGGCAGTAAAGACTATGAGGCGGAGGTGAAGGAGTTTACCGCCGAGTTTGCCCGGGTGGTGGTAAACGGTTCGGAATACGAGGTAAAACTGGTGGATTTCGGCAGGCCTGCCGAGGCGGTTCCCCCGATCCCGAAACCGGCAGTTGACAGGCCAAAGACCGCTCCTTTAGCGGCGAAACAACTGAAACCGTCGTTAATGGTGGACGACAGCGAAGGGGTAAAGGCCCCGCTGCCGGGCATGATTATCGATGTGCTGGTCAAGGAAGGTGACACGGTAAAGGCGGGCCAGGATTTAATCCTGATGGAGGCCATGAAGATGGAGAACCAGGTGCAGGCGCCCCATGACGGTGCGGTGAAGAAGGTCTACGTGGACAAGGGCGATTCGGTGGCGGAAGACGATCTGCTGGTGGCGTTGGTGCGGCCCTTGCACACCACGTTGTGACCAAAAAATAGGCTAAGGCGGCAATCATGAAAGCGACAACCTGGATCGTGTTGACGCTCCTGCTGGGGCCCTGCCTGTACGGTGGGGTCGAATTTGAAGTGGCGTTTAACGATGATCAATATATCAGGATTTATGAAGGCCAAAAACACGGTGTGAACAGGGGGGACAGCGGAACCCTGCTGGATCGTCACCGCAATAAAATCGGCAGTTTTACGGTGATAGGGGGGGATGATTATGAGAGCATCGCCCGGCTGACATGGCTGGAGCAGACAAAACCCGGCGGGATTGAAAGAGCAAAATATGCCCTGCTTTTGTCCCGGCCGGTTCGCTTCACAGTGGAAGACCCGGCCGCTTACTTTATTATCAAAGGCCGGGGAGAGAGACAGGGCATCAAACCGGGCATGAAGGGCCGACTTTTTAAAGACGGCCGGGAAGCGGCTATCTTTAAGGTGGTGGGCGCGGCCGGGGATTTCAGTTACGGAGTGGTTACCAACGGCGCCGCCAACGTGGATTTCCGCCAGTCCGAGGGCGGCGAATTTCAGGGTTACGTGGAGCAGATTATCGGCAGTACCGGCTTTGTCAACCTCTCCTATAAAAACCTGATCATGCTGCTGGTGGGTATATTCTTTATCTACCTGGGGGTGGCTAAGGATTACGAACCCCTGCTGCTTCTGCCCATTGGTTTCGGGATACTGGTGGGCAATATCCCCCTGCCGCTGCAGTTGTTCAACAGTATCTCCCTCTACATGATCGATCCCGTCAGCCACCAGTATGTGTTTAATACCACCGATAACAGTGTCCTGGGGATCATCTATTTCGGCGTCCGTTCAGGCCTCTTTCCCCCGCTGATTTTCCTGGGCATCGGGGCCATGACCGATTTTACCGCTTTACTGTCCAATCCCAGGAGTGTGCTTTTGGGCGCGGCTGCCCAGATGGGGATTTTTATCACCTTTATCGGGGCGCTGCTTTTGGGCTTCTCTCCCGCCAATGCTGCGGCCATCGGCATCATCGGCGGCGCCGACGGGCCCACCGCCATATTTTTGTCATCGAAGCTGGCCCCCTCCCTGATCGGACCCATTGCCATTGCCGCCTATTCCTATATGGCCATGGTGCCCATCATTCAGCCCCCCATCATGAAGCTTCTGACCACCAAAAAGGAGCGGCTGATCCGCATGAAACCGGGCCGAAAAGTCAAGAAAATAGAGAAGATCCTGTTCCCCATCGCGGGGCTGATCCTGACCACCATGGTGGCCCCCGGCGCCATCCCGCTTTTAGGTATGCTTTTTTTCGGTAACCTGCTCAAGGAGTCGGGGGTAACCTCCAGGCTGGCCAAGACCGCGTCCAGCGCCCTGATCGATATTGCCACCATATTGCTGGGGTTTGCCGTGGGCGCGTCCACCACGGCCCAGGTGTTTTTGAACGAAAAGTCGGTTCTGATTTTTGTGTTGGGGGTGGTCAGTTTTGGGGTGGCCACCGCCAGCGGCGTGTTGTTTGCCAAATTGATGAATCTATTTGGCAGGGAGAAGATCAATCCCCTGATCGGTGCGGCCGGGGTGTCGGCGGTGCCCGATTCGGCCCGGGTGGTGCACACCGTGGGCAAGCAAGCGGACAGCGGCAATTACCTGCTTCAGCACGCCATGGGACCCAACGTGGCCGGGGTGATCGGCTCGGCCATTGCCGCCGGGGTTTTTCTGGGTATTTTTTAAGGATTTAAGGAGAAGGGCGATGAGTAAGATTATATCGGTGATTCCCAATATTTGCGAAGGCAGGGACGAGAAATTTATCGAGGCGTTAACGGAGAAGTTGAAGGTCGTCAGCAACCTGGTGATACTGGATGTGTCGATGGATAAGATCCGCAATCGGACGGTGCTGGCCTTTACCGGCCTCTACCCGGAAGCCATTGTTGAGGGGGGTATGATTCTATATGAGGAGTCCCTCAAGCATATCGACATGCGCAGACACAAGGGCGAATACCCCAGAATCGGTGCCGTCGATGTCTTTCCCTTCGTGCCCCTCAAGGATGTGGACATCGAGGAGGCGGTAGATCTCTCTTGCGAGTTTGCCCAAAAAGTGGCGGAACAATTTAAAATCCCCGTTTACCTGTTCAGCGAATCGGCCAGGTCCTCCCAGAGACGGGATATTGAAAAAATCAGGGAGGGGGAGTATGAGGGGCTGGAATTGAAGCTGAAGGATCCCGGCTGGAAACCCGATTTCGGACCGGATGCGTTTAAGGCCGATTCCGGCGCCACCATCATCGGTGCCCGGTATCCGCTGGTCAGTTTTAAGGTTTTTTTAAACACCACCGATATCGGCATCACCCGCACTATTTGCCGGGCTATCCAGTACGGCGGCGGCGGCCTGCAAAATGTGAAGGCCTATTCCGGCATCGCCGCCGAAAAGCAGCAGGCCCAGATTACGGTCTCCATCTCAAATTATAAGACGACCCCCATGTACCGGGTCATGGAGCTGGTTAAAATGGAGGCGAAGCGGTACGGCCTGACGATCCAGGAGGTGGAGATGATCGGCCTGATCCCCGAACGGGTATTCTTAGACAGCGCCATGTATTACATGCAGATCAACCATTTTTCTTTTGATAGAATTGTAGAAAAGAACATCCAGGAACATCTGAATGAGAAGCTCCTCCTCATGGGTTAAGCGCCTGGCCCGGGACAGGGGATTTAGAGGTTTTTGAAACGAATGAATTTATTGCGGGCCAGGATCGAAAAGAATTCCGATAACCGCTGGTAGACCGGCTCTACCTTCTCCTTCATCTCCTCTTCCATTTTTTCCCCGATTTGGGCGATGCTGCTGGTTCCGTCGATCAGGCTCCAGGCTCGGCTGCCGATTTCATCGAAGTATACCTTGACAACCTCCGATTTCCCCAACCTCCGGGAGATCTTCTTCATCCAGCGATTTCTGAACCGGGGAACCTGCAGATAGATTCTACCATCATCTGCGGTTCCCCAATTACAGTCCCTTTCGGGGATCAGATCCAGAAAATTGTCTTCTTTTTTATTCAACTATTGTCTTCTTGCGCCAATTTTTTTAAGGGAATACTGATCATCAAATAGCCCAGCAGCAGCAGCACACCGAAATAGAGAATCACGCCGATGGTACTGTTGGCCACGATCACGTTATTATCCGCGCCGAGGTTGCCGAACAATCTGTTCAGGAGATTCTCCTGGATACTCACCACCGCAGCCAGCAGAATGCCGGTTAAAGCTTCTCCGGCAACCAAACCGGAAGCCATCAGCAGTCCGATGTTCTCAGATTTTTCTTTAATTTTTTCTATAAAGCCGGCTTTCTCATCTCCCGAGAGTTTTTTCTGTTCCGCCTTACTTTCGGCAATTGTGACCGTTCTCTTCTCTACGAAGTATTTGAAGATACCGCCGATAAAGATGGCCGCAGTGGTGCGGAAGGGGAGGTACATGCCGACGGCAATGAGCATGGGGGAGGGGGATTTAATCAATATCAAGGCGACGGTAAAGAGCATTCCCGCCAGCACCAGGGGCCAGGCCATCTCGCCGCCGACGATCCCTTTGGTCATCATAGCCATCAAGCCCGCCTGGGGAGCCGGTAAGTCGCCGGAGCCTATGGCATGGGCAGTGGGATCTCCGGGAACCTTGTCCAGCAGCATGATGGGCAGAATCAGTACGAGGGCGGCGGCGATGACACCGATAAATCCGCCGATCTGCATCTTCCACGGCGTGCCGCCCAATATGTGTCCCACTTTCCAGTCCTGCATCATGTCGCCGGCCACACCGGCTACGCAGCAGACCACGGTGGCGACTGCCAGGGTGGCGGCGATTCCGGGTTCGCCTCGCAGTCCGATAACCACCATCAAGAGTGCGGCAATTAAGAGGGTGGTCAGGGTCAGGCCGGAGATGGGATTGGAGGAGGAACCGATGATTCCCACCAGGTAACCGGCCACTGCGGCAAACAGAAAACCCGCCAGCGCCATCACGATGGCCGACACAACCGCGCCGCCCCAGCCGGAGGTGGTGGGGGTCTTGATGAGATTCTGGAAAATGATGATCATGGCCACCACGATAATGAGGATCGCCAGGAGCACTATGCCGAAAGGCATGTCTTTATCGATCCTGGAGACCTTCTCTTCGCTCTTTCCCGCTTTCTTTATATCCTTAAATCCTCGTGAGAGTCCGCCGATCAGGTTTTTTCTCATGGAGAAGAGAGTATAAAAAGCGCCCACCAACATGCCGCCCACGGCAATGGGTTTCACCGTCGAGTTGTAGGCAGACGAGGCAATATCGGTCCAGTTTCCACCGCCGGCAAAGGGCAGCAGGTCCCCGCTCATCAAGAAGATGACCGCCGGCATCAAGAAGAGCCAGCCGAAGACGCCGCCGGAGAAGGTGATGGCCGCCAGTCGGGAACCGATGATATAGCCGACTCCCAAAAAGGCGGGCGAGGCTTCGGGACTGATCAATACCATGCCGCCATCTTTTCCAAATTCGGCCTGTTGATCTCCCGCCGTGATGACCTGGCTTTTTTCGTTTAACAGGGAAAGTTTGGATTTTCCCAGTTGTAAGAAGCCCTGGAAATATCTTTTTACCAGAGATATGCCCTGGGGATGTCTTAATAGTTCGATTAATCCGGCCAGCCCCATTGTGCCGAAGACCAGGCCGGCACCGGTGGAGCCTTTTTGCCCGCTCTTCACAATCTGGGCACAGGCTTTACTCTCCGGGTAGGGCAGGGTTTGATCCTCTATCAAGGTCTTTCGCAGTATGATGACGAACAGGACACCTAAGATGCCGCCTACCAGCATCAGGATGGTGGCTTTGACATAACTGAAGCTGGACCATACGCCGGTCATTACAAAGGCCGGGATGGTAAAAATCGCGCCGGCAGCTAAGGCTTCACCCACCGCACCCGTGGTTCGGGCGATGTTCTCTTCCAGGATTGTACCTTTGAAGATTCTGAGAACCGCCATGGCAATGACCGCTGCCGGGAAAGTGGCTGCCACCGTCATGCCGGCCTTAAGGCCGAGATAGGCATTGGCAGCTCCCAATACCATTGCCATGATCACACCCAGGAAGATTGCTTTGAACGAAATCTCTTTCATGGTGCTCTCAATGGATACATACGGTTTAAATTCTTTACTCATGTCAATCTCCTTGAGAAAATTCGTGAATTGTTAAGCTTTTATTATACAAATAAGATTATCAAAAAGTCAATTTTTTCTTATATTTTAAATAGGATTAAAAATTTTTGCCTGGCCCTAATCCGTTTCACCTGGTATTGACCCGGAGAAACAATGCAACCCTTACATCCTCAACGCCTACCTAAAAATCCTCCGCCAGATTTCCTTCCCCACACCCGGAGCCCCAAAGCCGTAAACAACCCTGCATTCACTGGGATTTTGACCCTACCGGAATATGCCCCTGTAAATGCAGGTTTTCTCATTCTCTAGAGGGATATTCTCACAGACAGCCTGTAGGGGGCGCAGATCTGCGTCCCCTACATCCTACACGCCACATCCTACATCCCATCTATTTTTTACATCATCCCATCATTCCATTCATAGAGTGGTTTAGGGTTAAGTGATCAAAAAACGGAAAGGGGATAAAAAAATCTGTTGTCTGGTCCTGACAAAAGTTATGGCGTCATCTTCTATGTAGTAAATTAATAACCAATCCGGTTCAATATGACACTCTCTCTGACCTTTGTATTGTCCAATTAATTTATGTTCTCTATACCTTTTTTCCAGGGGAATCTGATGAATAAGATTATCGGCAATCTCTTTGAATTTGCTTACATCTTTGCCGGATTTTATCATTTGTTGAAGGTCTTTTCTAAATTTCTTAGTATTCTTGAATTTGAGCATCGAATGGCTGATCTATAAACTGGCTATGAATGTATCAACCGACTCCCATTCTTCTAAGTTTCTCCCCAGCCTGGCATCTTCCAGTGCTTCCAGGGTTTCTTCATTGGGAATTTTAACCTCAAAGGGCAGGCCTCTGTTCAGCTTTATCATTTTGAAAAATACAGTAATGGCCTCTGTTAAAGAGAGTCCCAGAGTTTGCAGGATATCGACCACCTCCTCTTTCAGTTCCGGTTCGATTCTTGTTCTTATAAAAGCCGATTTTCCCATGTTGTACCTCTTTAAGCAAAAATGGTGTCACATTTGAGACACAAACAAATTATAGTACAAAAAATCCTTTTGTCAACTGTGTAGGTGATCGCCGACTGTCCCTGAAATTTCTGAAATTCTTCGAGATTTTATTTTTTGGGGTAACTCCAGGTGAAAGAGGATTGACAGACGACCTGTTTTTTCCTTATAATATCAAAGCGACTAACGAGAGGAGTCGGCCATGAACAGAGAGTTTACCTTAAGAACCATGCTGGTGGGTCTGGTGTTGGCGGTGATATTTGGCGCCGCCACTGTCTACCTGGGGCTTAAGGCTGGCCTGATCATCGGGGCCACCTTTCCGGCGGCCGTACTGGGAATGGCACTGCTGCGATTGTTTAAGCACAGCACTATCCTTGAGGAAAATATAGCCCGAACCATCGGCTCTATCGGCGTGTCGGTGGCTGTCGGCGCCATATTTATCCTGCCCGCCTTTTTGATTGCCGGCGTATGGTCTAACGATTTTTTCGGCAGCTTTTCCGGCTATTGGCAATCCACCGTCATTTTACTGGTGGGGGGTGTGGCGGGTGTATTGTTTGCCACCCTGCTGCGGCGGTCGATGGTGGAAGACCGGGAATTGCCCTTCCCCGAGTCGGCGGCGGCCGCTGAAATTCATAAAGCCGGTAGAGGCGGTAGGCCTGGGGCTAGATACCTCTTCTACGCCGTGGGAATCGGGGGTTTGATCGAGTTTTTGGTCAACTTTAGCATTCTCAAGAAGGCCTGGGCCCATTTTGTGGGATTTGCCGAACGAATCATCCCGGCCAGCGGATTGGCAAACTACGGCGTCCCCGGTTTTAAAGGGGTGAATACCGCCGGCGGATTCGTGCTGAAATCCCCCAGTTTGAGTCCGGCTTTTCTGGGGATAGGCTACCTCATCGGCCCCCGTCTAACAGCCCTGATTTTTGCCGGCGGCTTCCTGGCCTGGGGATTGCTCGTACCTCTATTTTTGCTGGTTTTGGCCCCCCAGTTTGCCCCTTTTTTGGGCGCGCCTTTTGTGTTGGGGGGAAAGGAAGTGACACTCACCTGGGAGATTGTCGCCGATCATATCGTCTTTAGCAGCCTGGTGCGACCCATAGCCATCGGCGGCCTGTTGGTGAGCGCTGCCTATACCCTGTTCGGCATGGGGAATAAACTGGTTGCCGCTTTCAAGAGGACAACTGCTGGCGGCAGTGCACTGCCTGAGACCGATAGGGACATTAACATGAAGACGGTTTTTGCCGGCCTGCTGGTCATGGCCGCGGTCGCCTTTGGGCTGCACTGGTGGCGCCTGGGCTTTGCGGCCGAAGGGCTTGGGCCCAGCCTGGCAATCGCAGTGGTGATGTTGATGGCCGGTTTCTTCTTTGCCGGGGTGTCCGGTTACCTGGTGGGCATAATCGGCTCAGCCCATAACCCTATTGCCGGTTTGACCATCTCAATCCTACTGGTGGCAGCCCTGTTGATAGTTTTGATGGGGACCGGGGGCCGCGAAGGGGTCATCATGGTGCTGGCCCTAACCGGTGTCGTCTGTGTCGCGGCCGCTGCTGCCGGTGTGATGCTGCAGGATCTGAAAGTAGGACATATCCTGGGCGCTGCGCCCTGGAAGATGCAGGCGGCTGACTTCATCGGGGTGATCGTTTCGGCACTGGTGATGTGGATTCCCCTATTTATTTTGAATGCCGGAGATCTGAACAGGGCGGCCGTCGAAGGCTATCAAGGCGGCTTCGGCGGCCGGGAACTGGCGGCTCCCGAAGCGGGCCTGATGGCCCGGTTGGCTAAGGGAATCGTCGGCGGCGAAATGGTCTGGCCCTTGATTATCGTGGGCATGGCCATGGCCGTCGTTTTTATGCTGGTGAGGGTGAAGAGTCCCCTGCTGGTGTGTGTGGGCATGTATCTTCACTTCGAGACCGCGGCTGCTATTTTTGTGGGCGGTATGATTCGCTGGCTGGTGGATACGATTGTAGCCAGGCGCAAGTTCAACGAAAATCAGAAAACCCGGGTGGGTCACCGGGGCCTGCTCATCGCTTCCGGTTTAATCGCCGGTGAGGCGCTGATGGGGCTGGTATTTGCGGCCCTGGTCTTGTTTGACGTGAAGGTGCCGAAATTGTGGATGGGTTCTCCCTACTGGGTCAGCCTGCTGGTCATGGCGGGGCTGGGTTACCTGCTGGTTAAAGCGCCGCTGGATAGTGCTGGTGACCCCGATGAACCGGCGGCTTTATAGGGTGATTAAAAATTTGATTTTTTGGCAAATTTATACTATATTTATAGGCGTAAGTGATTCATTTTTGATTTCCCGATGAATCGCTCGGCGTTATCTCATATATCAGATAGTAGAGAGAAACAGGAGACCTGTAATGACCGACATGATGAAAGATATATCTGCCCGCTGGCGAAGGTGCTGGAACATCGCGCCGGATATCTATTCCCTCTTAAAGGAGAGCAAGGCCCTGGGTTCTGCCAGAAGAAAGATTATGACTTATTTAGAGGCAACGGAGGTCAATTTTCGCAACGATTATTTTGAAATTTCCAACTGGGATTACATCCTATTGGCGGACGCCCTGCTGGTCTTGAGGAATCTATTTTCCAAGCGCAGCGAGATGATTGCCCAGACCTCGCCGCTTAAATTTCTCTGGGAGGCGGCCCGGGATGGTGACAGCGAGGTGGCCGATGATTTTATCGAGGAATTTGAGCACCTTTTCCGGGCCATGAAGGGAAGTGCCAGGGTGTATCCCTCCCATATGATGGAGGGGGTGGTTTCGCCGGATTTTGAAAAGTACCGGGGCCGCGAAGCGGGGGTCAGGCGCTCGGATTTTTTGGATGTGCTGGGAGACAAGATGGACCTCTATATTGAACGGTATCCCCACGGCCTCAGGTCGGAAATCGAAGCGAGGAGAGCCGAGCACAGAGAGAGAATCTTAGCCGTCTTCGGCGCCAGCGAAGATGACTGGAACGATTATAGATGGCAATTCCGCAATGTCGTTAAAAACAAGAAGGGCTTAGAGAGGCTTTTGCAGGTGGTAAAAATCACCAACGAACAGGAGAAGGCCATCAAGCTGGCCATTGATAATCACATCCCGTTCGGCATTACCCCCCATTATCTCCACCTGATGGACCCGGAGCCCGGTAGTTATGACTTCGCGGTTCGGCGCCAGGTCTTTCCGCCCTTGAGTTATGTCAAGGCCATGATAGCCCACAAGAGTGACCGTTCCCACGCCTTTGATTTTATGCGGGAGCACGATACCTCACCGGTAGAGCACATTACCCGCCGCTACGTCAAGGTCTGTATCATGAAACCCTACGAGACCTGTCCCCAGATCTGTGTCTATTGTCAGCGGAATTGGCAAATCACCTCACCCTTCGCCAAATCGGCCCAGGTTTCCCGTCAGGATATTGATAAGGCCATCAAATGGATATCCCGGCACCGGCATATTATGGATATACTGGTAACCGGCGGCGACCCCCTCATCCTGGATAACGAGAAATTGGATCATCTGCTGGCCCGGTTGGCGGAGATCGACCATTTAAAGAGCATCCGCATCGCCTCTCGCATGCCGATTACCGTACCCCAGCGGCTTGATGATGGGTTGATCGAGATCCTGGCTAAGTATAATGAGCCTTTTAGAAGATTTATATATATGGTGACCCATTTCGAGCATCCCTATGAAATTTGCCGGGAGACTGCCGAAGCGATCCACCGTTTGAGATTGCGGGGCATCAAGTTTTACAACCAGCAGGTGTTTACCTTTGCCAACAGCAAGCGCTTTGAGACGGTGGCCTTGAGAATCGCCTTGAAGATGATCGGGGTGGACCCCTATTATCTCTTCAACCTGAAGGGAAAGGCGGAGATGATGGATTATGCCGTACCGGTGGCCCGCATTCAGCAAGAGTTAAGGGAAGAGGCCCGCGTGCTGCCGGGAATATTTCGCACCGATGAGCCGGTCTTCAACGTGCCTTTTCTGGGTAAGAACCACATGAGATCCCGCCAGGATCACGAATTCATCTCCATTTTGCCCGACGGCCGCCGGGTCTATGCCTTTCATCCCTGGGAGAAGAATATCCGGGGGGTGGATTCCTATATTTACAAGGATGTGAGCATCAAAGCCTATCTATCGAGGCTTGAGGACCTGGGTGAGGATCCTGAAGATTACAAGAGTATCTGGTATTATTATTAGCGAAATGAAACTATTCTATTTTGAACGGCATCTATAGGGCATGAGACCAAAAAGGAGTAAACGATGAGACGAATTTTATTTATACTGCTTATATTGATGATCGTATCGGGTTTTGTAGTTTCCCAGGATAACATAAAAGAGCTTGAACGGGAGATAAAGGGTGTCCTGAAGCATGTTTCCCCCTCCATCGTCAAGGTGGTTTCCGAAAATCATAAGAAATACATTGCCACCGGCATTGCCATTGATCGAGATCTGGTGTTGACCAGTAACCTGGTCATCCGCCATCCCTATGACCATATCTATGTGAGGACTGTGGATGACCGGAAATTTTCCGCTAAGGTGCAGGGGACAGATCGATTTTCTTCCCTGACATTGTTAAAGTTGAACGATAAAAAAATGGTTCCCATCAAAAAATCGTCCCACCTGGAGGTGGGGGATTGGGTCGCGCTGGTGGGGGTCTTTTACCAGGAGTTTCCTTCCATCTTTCAGGGTATTGTCAGCAGCGTTTCCGCCGATGAGTTGATATTGAATGCGCCGGTGGCACCCGGGTCGTCCGGCGGAGCGGTGGTGAATAAAAAGGGTGAACTGGTGGCGGTGATCCGGGGCAGTTTTGGTTTTGCCGTGGCACCGGATCTCTCCTTCCAGGACAATCGCTCTGAAGTCATTCTTCGGGGACTCAAGGCCAGGAATAGGGATCTCTGTTACGCCATCCCGGTTCAGAGGGTGATGGACATTACCTCCCGGTTGAAAGAATTTGGTCAGATTAAACGGGGCTGGTTGGGAATATATCTGGCCTCCAGCCCGGAGAAGGGGGGCGCGGTGGCGGTAACCGATGTGGCTGCCGGCTCGCCGGCATCCCGGGCCGGGATCAGGAAAGGAGACATTATTATCTCCATCGATAAGGAGAAGATCGGCAGCCCCGCCGACGTGACCCGGATCGTGAGGGCCACCGTACCCGCTGAGGTGGTTAAATTTGGGGTCCAGCGGGGCAAAAAGCTGGAGAGTGTGCTGGTTAAGATCGGCCAGTTGAATGAAAAAAGGGAATATGTGGTTAAAGATTTTGGCGATTTCCGGGTCAAGGTGCCCGAGCTGCGCCATATTCCGGAAATCCGGGGTACGCTGCCGGAAATCGAGAATTTCGTGTTCTATTTGGGCGGTTCCAGGACACTGGGTGTCGATGTGAAGCGGGTGGTAAAGGAGTTGGCAGAGAGATACGGCGCGGTGGCGGGATACGGACTCTGGGTCAAGAAAGTCCACCGGGACAGCGCCGCCGAAAAAGCAGGTATCAAAGAGGGCGATATCATTGTCAAAGCCAACCGGCAAAAAATCCGCTTGATCTCCGACTTGCGACAGGTGTTAAACGCCCTGGATGATAAGGAGGCCGTTGTCCTGGAGGTGGAGAGGAACGGGAAAACCAGGAAAATTGAAGCGGTGCCGCTTCAAACGAAGGCTAATCTTTTTGATTGGCGCGGTTTGAAGGATAACTTAAAACAGTTTTCCGTTGAATTCTACGACAATGCCGGCGATGCCCTGCGCCGAGAAGCCCAGGCGCTTAAGTCCAATATACAGGAACTGAGAACCAATCTCCGACGGATCTCCGGCGCCGAATTGGAGGCCTTAAAAGTACAAATCGACCGCATGAAGGAGAGGGCACAGACACATTACGAGAAGGCCTTAGAGAGGCTGGCCCGCCGGCGGGAGAAATTTGATGAAGACCTGACCGGACTTCGGTCGGAGTTTTTTAAGCTTAAAAAGGAATTTGAGAGACGACGGAACGAATCGAGGCGAAAAATAAAGCAAGAGAAAGAGAATCGGGATGGTGACGTAATTTAGCTCGAATCCGGATTTGACAAGCAGGGGAAATTTGTTAAAATCTGGCGATGAGCAAGGAAATTAAAAAGATTGCCATTATCGGGGCCTCCAGTCAGCCGGCCAAGTACGGCAATATCGTCTTAAAGGATTTACAGGCCAAAGGTTACCGGGTGGTGCCGGTTAATCCGGCCCAACAGGAGATAGAGGAATTGCCGGTGGTTCAACGAATCGATGACCTGCCGGATGATATAGATTTACTGGTGTTTGTCGTCCCCCCCTCTGCCGGTATCAACATGGCTAAGGAAGCGGTAAAGCGGGGATTTACCAGGCTGTGGTTCCAGCCGGGTGCCGAGAGTGACGAGATCGTCGCCTTCCTGGAATCCCAGCAATCCCTGAAATTCAGTGTCCGCAACTGCATCATGAAAACCACCGACACCCAGGGAGACCTCCTTTTCTAAACCCTACCCCCCCCACTCCAATACAACAAAATTTTGTTGTATTCAAGGGAAAAATTCAGAATGTATCTTTTAATGGTGTTAGGGGACCTCGCCGATGTATTCTAAGTCGGTGGCGCTGAAAATTAAGACCAGTTTGATGAGGGTGGTGCTGCCCAGCCGGCGGGCCAGGTTTTCGTCCTGGTGATACCGCTTTAATTGCTGCTCCGCCTCCTCTCTCAGCCGGGCCACCTTTGCCTCCCGGTTTCGTTGCCCACCCGGATGATGTAATCATAGTAGAGGGCTTTGGCGGTGCGGTTGGGGATCTGGAATTGCACCAATCCCTCCTCTTCGCCGCTGATTGTCAGCAGCCCCAGGTAAAACAGCAGGGACACGAAGTTTTCCGAAGAATCCATCTCCTCTAAGGGGAACCCCTTCACCAGTTTTGAGCGGGCCTTCCCCTCCTCCACGATCTCTCTCAACTTCAAAAAATTCCCATTCACCTCCTTTTGTCCCCTCTTGTCCACGGTGATTAAATGCCGCAGTTTGTCGTAATCGATGCGCACATTGCGGTCTACCAACTCCTCCGGCAGATCATGCTCCTTGAAGTATTCATCCAGGAAGTAGAGAACCATGTCCGCATTAAACAGGGGAGTCGAGGCCTTTCTTGAAAAAACGTAGTGGTTATACCACTGTTTCATGAGTTCCAGGAGGTCATGGGTTTGATGGCGAATCCTTCCTGCCTGCCGGTAATAGTCGATCATGGCCGTCACATCGTCATGAGTAAACCCCAGCATGGGGTTGAAGTCTGCATCGGTGGAGATACTCTTGCCGATATTGAAGCCGCTGGTGAGGTCGTCCATGGTAATCGGCGACACGCCGGTGATAAAGAGTCGGGAGAGAGCCGCGCCGGAGCCGGTGGTGCCGCTCTTAATCACATTGAAGAAAGTCCGGAAAAAACTCTCCCCGTGGGTTAAGTCCCAGTAATCACCGCTGCCCGAAGTAGACAAAATGGTGTTGGCGAAGTTATCGTATTCATCGATGATTAAATAGAGCTGCTGCCCGCTCTTTTCACACAGCCCAATCAGGCTGCGCAGCACATCGGAGGCGGTGGCTTTTTGCTTCAACTCATCGGTGTATTGATGGGGGTCGTGGAGGGTCAGGCGATCTTTGTATTTAAACAGGAAGCGGTCGGCCACTTCCACCACGTAGTCGAAAAAAGAGCGTTCCACATGGCCCGGTGCCGGTGCCACCGCGGAAAAGTTAAATGTCAGGATCAGGAAACCGCTGCGTTGGGGGGTGGGGCGGCGAAGGATATCGGTGCCGTCGAAGAAAAAGTCGAATTGATCTTTCCTGGCGACGTCATAATAGGTCTCTATCATGGAGACAAACAGGGATTTGCCAAACCGCCGGGGCCGGATGAAAAAGAGGTAGTCCCCTGCCCTTTCAATATCCCGCAGATACCCGGTTTTATCGACATAATAGTAGTTCCCTTTCCGTATTTTTTCGTAATCCGACAGGCCATAGGGTATTCGTTTGACAGCCTCTTCACTCATGGTTACTCCGCCCACATTATATATTATTCCCCTCCTTTTTTCAAAAGAATAAAAAATATTGGTCTTGATTTTTGGGGGGTGAATTGATATGATTCTTAGACTCTGGGAATCAATGGTGTGTGTACGTAAAATTTTGTGGTTTATGGTGGTGTTGGGGGGTGTCATTTTGGGCCCGGCGGGGGCGGAGGAGACGGCGGGGAAATATCGCTGGCCGCTGGATGTCTACAACGGTTACAGCTCTGCCTTCCAGGAGTTTCGGGGCAACCATTTTCATGCCGGTATCGATTTGCGAACCTTCCGCAAGACCGGCTATCCGGTATATGCCATTGCCGACGGCCACATCTATAAGATTCGCCAGGTCAAGCGGGGCAGCGGCAAGGGGGTGTTTATCAAACACCGGGACGGCAGCCATGCCAATTTTTTTCACCTGGACCGGTTTAGTAAGAGTGTGGAGGAGATCGCCGGCAAGGTGCAACAGTACCGGGGCAAGAAATATTTCGGCAACTTTTTTTTGCCGGATCCCATTGGGGTAAAGCGGGGCGAATTGATCGGCTACAGCGGCGAAACCGGGTCGGGATTTCCCCATCTCCATATGGAACTCCGGGACAGCGACTACCGGGCCGTCAATCCGTTTCCCCTGCTGGAGTGGCCCGGCCGGGACCGAAACCATCCGGTGTTGTTTGGGCTGCTGCTGCGCAACCGGGGGGATTCGCTGATCAACGGCAGGGTGGGGGAGACATTGATCCGCTTTAAGAAGAGTGCTGACCGCAGCCATACCTACGTGGCTAAAAAACCGCTGGTGGTGGTGGGCAACTTCGATATGGTACTGGATGCCCGGGATACCGCCGATACCGGCAAGCGGGTCTCCCCGTACGAAATTTCTGCCTTCATCGATGGCAAACCCTATTTTAATACCCGTTTTGACCGCTTTGCCTGGGAAGACAACAACCAACTGGGCTTCGTGTACGACATGTTCTATTCCGGCGGCGGCCGCTATTTTTACAACCTGTTTTTTCAAGCGGGATTTCTGCTGGAAAATTTTCGCCTGTCGCTGTCGGAACTGCTGGAGAGCCTGGAGCCTGGGGCCCACCAACTGAAGATCGAGGTGAAAGATCACCTCTATAACGTCTCCACCGGCCTGCTCCAGTGGTACAAAATGGAGCGGCCCCGGATGGCGGTTTCCGCTGTTCGGCAGGAGGAGGACCGGGTTTTGTTGTATGTGGATCAATTGATCGCCCCAGGCTGTGATGGCCTCGACATTGTGGTTTACGACCGGGATAACCGCCGGCTCTATTCCGGTCAATTAAAGGATCCGGAAATTCCGCAAAGGAGAGAACTCATCTTAAGCGGTGTCTCCCGCCGGGGGGCTGGCGTGGATTTTAACTTTTTGAAGGCGGGGGTGGTCTATTACCGGCAGCGATTTATACTGAATGATGAAGAGAACCGCCTGACCGACATCAAGGATATCCCCATCGATGTCTTCATCAACCGGGAGGATGTGTTTGTGGAGGTCAAAGATTTTGGTTGGCCGGCCGAATATATCAGCCTGGAGATCATGCCGGCCGGAGAGCCGCAGCCGCTGAAACCCCACTATACGAAGGAGAGCCTCTTTTTTTGCTTCACCCCGCCTGTTGCCACCGCCGGTGACCTGGTCCTCTCCTTTACGGTCTCCGGCCCCGGGGCCGAAGGGGTGAAGATTCAAAAATATCTCAAGCTCATCCGCCTCCAGGACGGGAGCCGAAGCCTTTTTAGGTGGGGGGAGTTCGAGGCGGAGTTCCACACCCATTCGGTGCGGGAGCCGAGGGTGCTCTGCGCCGAAGAGAGACACTTCGACTCCGATTTCCCGGTTTTATCCCCCCAGGTCAGCCTCTATCCCACCCATTTCCCCTTCCTGGACCTGGTTTACTACAAGTTCAGGAAAAAGGTGGAAAATCCCCGGCAGGTGGGCATCTTCAAGTACGATTTTCGGCATAAGCGGTGGGGGTACGTCCACACCGTCTTCGAGGATGGTGCCGATACTTTCCAGACAAAGGTCATCTCTTCGGGCACCTTTGCCTTGATGCGGGATATTTTCCCGCCGGTCATCAGCCTGAACCGGCTGCGCACCCAATATCTGAAAAATTTGAAACGACTGGTGGTGCGCATCGGTGATAAGGGAAAGGGCATAGATTATCGCAGCCTGCGGGTTACCTTAAACGGTAAAAAGATAGACTGCGAGTATGATTATGATTGGCGGCACGTTGTGATCGAAGATCTGCGCTATGGCAAGACCGGGGAGAATATCTTAACGGTGCGCATCAAGGATTATGGGGAAAATCGGGCCTTTAGACGTTTTAAATTCTATTTAAAGTGATCATTCCCTGGCCACCGACTTGCCTATTGCCGGTTTTTATACTATCATTTCGGATGCGAAAAAATAGAACAGTGATTGTGTTGCTGGTGTTTGTTTTTTTTAGCGTTATGGTTTTTGGCCAGGAGGAGAAAAAGCAGAGTGCCGAAGAGGAGGAAGAGGAGAAAATCGGCGAAGTCCGAAAAAAAGATCCTTTTCTTAAGGCCCTGTGGCAGGACGAAAAGAAGATCCTCACCTCTCCCTTCAGGATCAAGGCCAAGGATCTGCTCAAGTGGGGCGGCATTGCCCTTCTGACCGGTGTCATGATCCACAACGACGAGGCCATCTATCGCAGCTTCAAGGATTACCAGGAAGAGCACCAATGGGTGGATAAGGTGAGTCCCACCTTTTCCAGGATGAGTGAGGGCTATCCCTATGGCGCGGCCGGACTGTTCTGGCTCTACGGCGCCGTGTTTAAAGACGGGAAGGCTAAGGAGACCGGTGAACTGGCCCTGCAGGCCATGATCCACTCCTTTGTGGTGGTGCAGTTGGTCAAGCACCTGACCGGCCGGACCAGGCCCTCGGAGTTTGACGGCCAGGATCGCTGGGCCGGGCCGTCGGGTTTCTTCAAACGCTACCAGGAGAACCAGTGGGCCAAACACGACGCCTTCTTTTCCGGTCACACCATCACCATCTGGGCACTGGCCACGGTGGTGGCCCACCAGTACAACGACGGTTTCCTGGTTCCCTTTGCCTGCTACAGCCTGGCCACCTTAGGCGGCCTGGCCACCATCACCGAGGATTTGCACTGGATCTCCGATGTGTTTTTGGGCGCAGTTTTGGGTTATGCCATTGCCCGGTTCGTGGTAAAGAAGAGGAGTTCCAGGTTCCAGGTCATGCCGATCCTTCAACCCGATAAGATGGGTTTGAGTTTTTATTATGTGTTTTAAATTTTTAAATACAATCAGAACAAAGGGAGGGTGATGATGAGAAGAAACGCTCTATTGTTTATGGTATTATTATGCTTTACCGCAGCCGCGGCCAGCGATGGGGCCGAGGATTTAACGGTGTTTACCTTTAACGATTTTTATATCCGGACCTTGCCGGCCGCCTCCTTTTATCCCACCTTCCTGGAGGCCTATGCGCCGGATACCACCTTGTTGATCGAGGAGAGCAACGGCTTTGCCTGGATCGATCCGCCCCGGGTCTATTTCGAGGGGGATTCGTACCGCCAGTTTAACTGGGATTACAACGGTTTTGCCATCGACTCCGGCCTCAATCCCGGCACCCCGTCGGTGCTGCTGCCCCCCTCTGCCCTGACCGGCTACAGGCTGCAAGGGGAGTCACCCCTTTCCGGCCGCGGCGGCCTGGGTTTTTTATGCCAGGCGCCGCAAAAGAGCCTCTCCCGGCTCACGGTATCGACCATCTACTCCGACCTGGGCAGCTACTCCCCCTGGGCCGATTTCCTGATTACCACCCCGGCCACTCAGCGGGCCGACCGGCTCTACAACGAGCGGCGCAAGCCCCTCAACAACTTTTATATCGATTACCTGTTCCACAAAAAATTCAGCCGGGCCAACTGGCTGGTGGCCCTCCACTACTTCGACATGGACAGGCAGTTTAACGACTTTAACGCCTTTGACCGGACTTTTACCGAGCAGTCCAGGCTGTTTGCCGCCAGCAGCCATTATAGCAAAGAGACTGCCGGCGGCCGGTTTGAGGCCTTCGGCATCTTCAACTATGCCGAGCGCACTAACCTGGGGGCCGAGACCGGCGCCTATCCCCAGGAGACCGTCGACTCGACGCGCCGCTCCCTGGCGGCCGGCCTGGGGCTGTACCGGAAATGGCTGGAATTAAAACTCTATGTCCAGTATGAGTCGGAGGAGCGCCAGCCGGCGGTGCCGGATTTTTCTAAAGATTTCCGGGACAACGACGGCGACGGCCTCTACTCCTTTGCCCGCATCGGCACCTTCTCGGCCGCCACCGTCAACCTGGCGCTCGACATACCCTTTCGCCGCCAATGGTCGGGGGGGGCACTGGCGGTGGTGGGCTATGCCGCTGTCCGCTACTCCCAACTGGGGGGCCAAGAGAGGGTGAACGCCTTTAACCCCATCTTCTTTGGCGGCGATCCCTACCTGGTGCTGCGCTGGGATCCGGGCAGGGAGTATCATAACAGCAACGCCCGGTTGGAGGCGGGGGTGCGGCTGTCTGCCGATATAAGCCCTGATCTGTCGCTTATCTCCCGGCTGTTTGTCCGCTACAGCGACCTGCGTTTCGATTACGCCGCCAATAACCTGAGTTTTTTTAGCCCCGGTTACGACATCGGCCTGCTGCTGTTTAAGAACCGGAAGACCCGTATTCTCTTCTCTTACGGGGATCTGCCCTACGATATCCGGGAGGATGTCAATGTTTTCCTGGAGCAGGACCGGCCCTCCGGCACCTATTACCACTGGCAGGACGGAAACGGTGACCTGGCCTATCAAGCGGGGGAGGAGGGCACGGTTTTCGGCTACAGCGGCGGCAACTGCCACTTTGTGGATGAGGCGATTGCCGCACCCCGCAAGAGGAGGCTGCTGCTGGATCTTTCGACCCGCCTGTCCAGGCACTGGCGCCTCAACGTCAAGGGCATCTACAAGAAGATGGCCAACACCTTCTGGGTTAAATTCGCCCGGGATTACGGTTTCTACGAGTCATACGGCGGCCAGGATCTCTACTTCTTTAACCAAACCTTCAAGGATTACACCCTCAGCAATTACGATTTCGACGACGATCCCTTCTATGCCCAACTGCTGATCCATTTTAAGGGGGAGCGGCCGGGCCGCTGGTTCTTCTCCTTCTCCTTCCTGGCCCATATAGGCATGGGCTACACCGCTTTCGGCAACGGCGTAGGTGCTAACGACATCGGCGTCATCCATGAATCCCAGGCCTTTCCCAATACCTGGATCAATGGCTTCGGACGGCTGGACGGGGACCGGGCCTTCGTGGCCCGTTTGTATACGGGCTTTTACCTGGCCAGAAACCTCTCCCTGGGCATCGGCCTGAAGTACCGGGACGGCCATCCCTTTGCCTTTTTTAATGCCCTGAACCGCCACGATCAGTGGGCCATCTACTACCAGACCATCCAGGCAGAGAACGAAAAGGGCGAGAAGGGCGGGCCCCGCGAGGATTACGTGTCGGATATCAGTCTGAAATTGAACTACCGCTTCAGGCTGTTCAAGCAGCGGGCCAGCTTAAGCCTGTCGGCCTTCAACCTGCTGGATGTGGGCTACGAGCTCTCCGAATACGTCTGGTCCGGCGGCAGCCGCGACGCCGTGGAACTAACCATCCCCAGATCCCTCCGATTGACCCTTTCAGTAGAATTTTAGGCAGTTAGCGCCTCTTTATTTGTCACCTTTTTTTCTGGGGCCGAGATTCCAGAGTGTGAGTTTGTCCAGTACGGTGGCGGAGGCGACCTCCTGGAAAAACCGGGCCTCTTTGGCCGACAGGCCGCCGGTGTAGGGAACCCCTTCCGCGCTTTCCCGGAACACGGCCGCATAAAACACGCAGGCTCCCAGGTATGAACCCCTCAGCGCGGGGTGGTAATTGTCGGGGGCAAAGAGCTTGAATTTAATTCGGGGTTTTTGTTTGATTGCCGCCTGCCAGGCCCAGCCCACGGGCGCGATGACCAGGCCCAGTTGATTGGCGACGGCGATGGTGCCGTCGTGTATCATCTTCTGGTATTCCTCGTAAGTGTAGTAGATGTCTTCCCGTTCCATATGCCGGCCGTCCCGCCACCCCCAGAGCATAAAATACATGACCTTTGTGGCTTTGCGGTTGTCGTATATTTTTTGCTGTAACAATTTGATCCGGTCTCCCAGCACATGGTGCAGGTCCTGGAAGGCCACGATGTCCCCTGTTTGCAGGACCACGTAATCCCAGCGGTCCTGGTATATCTTGTCCCGGGTGTGGGAGTTCTGGGCGTGAAACTCCAGGGAGGCGCCGCCAAAGGTGCTCTGATCCACCACCACCCTCTTACCGGCGGCATCGGCCAGTTTAACAAACATGCCGGGCAGATCATTGCCGTAGGTAAAACTGTTGCCGATAAACAGCACCCGGCACGGCCGCGGCTTCACCGGCTTTTCCCCCTTTTTTTCACCCCCAGCCAACAGCGCCATGCCGCCCACCCCAAAAAACAACATCAAAAAAGAGAACACCCCCACCGCCCCCTTCAACGATTTAACATCTACCATCATTACCTCCATTTTTTTACCCGGATATTTTTGAATTCCCTACTATATCACAACAGATACCCCTTGTAAAACCTCCCCTCTCATCGTTTAAACACACCCTTTTTCTCCTCTGTAGTTAAGATTATGGCATGGATTATTTCCGAAATTCTTAAATGGCCCTTGCAATTTTTTTCTTTTTATGTTATTTGATTAAATGTAATATTGATTGAAGGATTAATAGTATGTTTAGACTAAATGAGAGAAGTAAAAAGGCGATTCAGAGAAAGTTAGGTCTCGATGCGGAGGCGATTTCCAAAATGAAGGTCGAAGATATAGATGAGCGTATCGAAAAAAAAATAGGTAAAAAGTTAAAGACTATACCGGAATACGACATTCGCCTGGCAGGGCGAGGTTCGGTGTATTTGTTCTTATTAAGAATATTGGGTATAAAGACCATAGACAAACAACTGGCAAAGATCTGATCATTCTCTGTGGAGAACTTCATTGAATAAAAAACAGAGCGAAGAACTGGCAAATTTATACAACACGTACAATGAAACCATTAAGCCCCTGATTGCCTTAATTGAGGCTCGATTTGAGAAATTTCCACTTCCAATTTTCAATGAAATCCGTGCTTTTAATGATCATGTGGCACAATGTTATCGAAAAGGGATTGATGCTGATTATATTCAAGGCGAGCTTAATAGGGCAGAAAGGCATATCAAGAGAATCGTTTTTGATTGTTTTAAATATTTGAATGTATCTCTCAATGATTTTGTCGTCAAGTTTGAGAAGCAAACCAAAAAAATAGATTTGACGACAATCAACAATGGTGACTTCTTTGTAAAGTATAAAAAGCTGAGAGCTTCTGCGATACAGGCGGTGAGAGACGCAAAAAAGGTCGAATCAAAGGATAATCAGACTGCCTTTGAAAAGTACGAGGAGGCTTTCAACACATATTGCGACCTGGAGGAATTGATCAATAGCAATTTTACCAATATAATCTGGGCAAGGGCAAAATTCAATTTAGGAATGATCGGGAAGATAATTTTATGGCTTCTGGCTGCGATCCTATCTGGCGTCATATCCAGTATAGTCGGCATCAATTATACAAATTTATTAAAACTCCTGGGAAGTATATTTTAATTGAAAAAGCCTGATTTTTATCTCGTATAAAAACACGCTGCGGCTTTTTCATAATCTCCGGGTGACGCTAAGCGTCATGAATGGCCCCCATGTAGGGGACGCAGATCTGCGTCCACTACACCGATTTTTCCGTCCTGCCTCTCTCTTTAATTTTTCAACTCTGCCCCTAATTCCCTTTACAAAGAGGTGTCTATCACTACGGCTTTTATATTCAACCTTCCTTTTGATAGCTCTTCCGCTTGTTGATCAAACATTGCCTGTGCCTCATCTTTATCGATCTTCATCGCTTTACGATATCTGGAATCATTTGTATCCCATGATTCGCAGTTAAACCAGCCAACAAGATAGATTCCATGCTTGCATCTGTTGTTTTTAAGATAACGCCCTACCAATTGTTCCTCCATGGCTGTTTCCAGTTCCCGGTGCCAGCAGCCTTTAACTTCTATGATGACGGTCAATTGGTCCGCCGCCTTGTTTTCTTTATTCAAGGGAACGGCGTCGATACGTAAATCTGTTCGTTCCACCTTATGAATCTGAACCTCTCGATTTACAATAATACCTCGACCGGGCAGATCCTCTTCAAGATGGCGTTTGATATAGTCTGAAAAGTAGTTTTCATATTTGGGTCTCCATTTTTTTTTAACTTGATTCCATATGTCTGGTACTGCCGGCGTTTCTCCGTGAAGTTTCGCCTCCAACCGTTTGAGACTCCCGGTAATCACCTCCATAAGCTGCTCTTCGTTCTGTACCAGGCGGGCCTCCTGATTCCCGGTCAATTTAAGGATATCCCCAATTTCATACGGTATCCAGGTATGTTGCCGGGTGATATCCTGGGCCTCGTATAATACATATTCGAGCCACTCCATTTCCGGAAATGTATCTACCAATCGGCGAAATTCTGCGCAGGCTTGTTTCGTTCCACGACCTTTTAGGGAATTTAATATATATTGTTTAAAAAAATAAACCTCGAGTTTCGGGCCAGAAACAGCAGTTGTAATTTGCGGGTCCTGTGAATGGGGAAAATGAGTTTCCAGCCATATAAAAAAATCCCCCAATTGCTTCTCCGTAAGACGATTCTGGATATATTTCCCCTTCCAATCATAACTATCGGAAAATCTGAGAATCAGATCTTTGCCAAAATCACTATCTTCCTGGATAACCGGCCAAACAATCGGCCAACCGGCGTCATCGGCATAGAGCACCAACGTCTGGGCCGCGATGAGTTTCTGTTCTCTATCTTCGATATCGGGATCAGAACCTCTTGGCAGCGAAATTATTGATTCGGCATATTGCTTTGCCTTGATCGACCGCTTTTTTAGCAAGACTATCAGCAGTTCTTCCAGAAATCCGTGGTTTGATATTTTTTCTTTTAACTTATTTTCCATGCAGTGGATAAGTCCCTCATCCCATTCATCCCAGCAAAGTTCTATTTTACTTAGAATCGAAGTACTCATCTGCTTATTAATCTCAAAATCGACCAAAAGCGACAAGATTTCCAAAAATTTATCGGGAACCTTGCTGTAGGCTTGCTTTATAATCTTATTTTGGGGATTATCGTCTTCCTCTGATACATATGTTGGAAAGAACAAAATTGTCAGAAGCCACTTCTCCCACACAGCATTGGAAAAAGAAGACAGACAATCAGGATGTTTTTGAAACAGAAGCAGGATGGCCCTATAAGCGGCAAAATCGGGTAAATTGACGTTACTTGTACCAAGCCACTTCTTAGTTTCCGCTTCTTTATCCAACACATATCTCCGGGCGGCTTTAAGAATTCCCTCCTTCGTTGGATTATCCACGTCTTCCCATCCGGGAAGCTCTTCTAAATCTGCCTGGAACATATCTTCATATTGCCGGTCACTCGACCCCACCGCCAGTACTCTATTAAGCTCTATCCAGGCAGATAGATCTCCCGATTCAAATTGATCCAGAAGGGTGGATATTTGTTTAGCCGCAGATGGTTTCTTTGATTCAGGCTTTGATGATATTTTCTTTCCCTGAAATAAGTCATAATCTGATTTCATTTCTTCTGCTTCTGGGGAATCAAGTTTTACCGGTGTTATCCAATATGAGAATTTATCCCGTAACACCGCCTCTGTCTCACAGGCTTTAATAATAGCATTCACGTACTCAAAGTTTTCTGGATTCCGTAATGAGGAAATAAGTTTAGCCCATGCCTCTTTCTCTCGATCAGATGGTGTTTCCTTTAAGCACTCAATCATCCAATTTTTATCTTTTTCTAAAGATAGTGGGGGGGCTTGAACACGTACTAAAATATCGCTCCCCACCCTATCCGGAAATAATGTAACGATTTTTTTAAGCGCACACCGCCGCTTTTCATCATTATCCAACCACGCTTTTCTAAATGATTTTGATACATTTTTAAATGAACAGTAAAAGTTGAAATTATCTCTCGAAATCATCACTTGAGCAAAGGCTTCTAAAACTCCCGACTCATCAAGTTGCTCGAATGCCTGGATTAGAATGGAATCCATTAGTTCGCTAAAAGAGTGTGGTAAAAGTGTATGGCTTCCAAATTTTTTTACCAATTTCAGGGCATATATGATGTCACCACTTTTCCACTGATACTTTACCAGATTTATTCTTGTGAATTCTAAATAGGCTCCGTGAAAATTGCGGTTTTTGGGGAAAGTTAGGATTGAAAACAGTTCTTCCGCCGAAATCAGGGATGGCCACAGGGCCTTGAGGGCACAATCTTTTAATTCATCATTAGGATCATCCATTGAGTCCTCAAAAGCCAGTGGCTTAAGCTTTAATCTGGCATCGTCGTCGCCTGCCCCGGCTATGGCATATGCCGCTTTAACCCGAATCTCCTGGGGCTGTTTTTTATCGAAAATGACGTTTATCAGGTCATCCTGGACTTCTTTTACTTTACAGGTTTCGGCAATCTTTATCGCGACGCGGCGCACATCCCGGTTTTTGGTGTTATCCAGGATGTATGCCCGCAGTTGGTCGGCCAGACCGGGATGAGAAAGCCTGGAATAATATTGATAATTGGTGAAGTCGGTATCCATTAGTCTTTTTTCATCATAGTGTCGGAGTAAATGATCCACCAGGGCTGCCCTATCTTCAGATCCGGCAGTCGCCACATCACTGTGCAATAAGACCTGCGGGTCGGATTGCATGACTTCCCGAAAAACGTCCGGCACCATCCCGGCCAGCCAGGCGGCGGTTTCAGACAACTGGGGAATAATTTTGCCATCTTTATCGCCGGGATGGGAGAGTAGGCTCATTATCTGGGTTAAATTCAATTGATGTTTATATAAATAATGGGCCGCCATAAACTCTGCATACGTCTGGTGCGCCCAACCCATCCGGTTGGCTCCTCTTGAGGTGAAGAGGCCGGTTCCGAGGGTCTCTTTAATCAGGGATTCATCTATTTTAAAATTTTCTCCCGATGCCTCTTCCGTCCCACCACAAACCTCTTTGGTGGTAAAATCCCCAGCCGGTACATCGCCCATGTCAACATTTGTCCAGACAGCATAGCGGTTGCAAAAAACAGAGACCGCAGCCAGACGGGAGGCAGTTGCTAATTTCTGCTCGGCTGAGAATATGCCCACATGACGGCTGTCACGGCGGCTCTGATTCGTTTCCTCACACAACAGTCGGCACCCCTCAAGATAGAGATCTTTCTGACTCCTGGGAAGGCATTGACTCTTTGAGAATGTTTTTAGAAGAAATTCGAGGGTCACCGGTTTTATGGCTAAAGGGATAACATTCTTTGATTCTATCTCCCGAAAGAGAGAATCGGGGTCCAATCCATTTGCCCTGGCTGCCGTTATAACGTCATCTTTCTGAAGCGGGGCCATCTCAAAGGCGGCAAAACTCTCCTCGCCCCAGAGCTTTTTTAGGCCTTGTTCCAGACTGTTTCGCCAATCTGCTGTTCTGCAGGCGATTCGCAAGTGGAGCCGATCAATCGGGTAATCTCTGAATTTGTTGACCAGAAGGTTACCCAGAGTGTTTATCTCCCTTAAACCTTCATCCAGGCTGTCCAGAAAAAGGTGAAGTTGATGATTTCCCTCTATCCATTCTGTAAAGGTCGGGTGTTCGAATATTTCCCGCACCAGTCTGTCTTCGCTGCCGAATTCATCTAGATTTTTCCATAAGATTTTAATTTTTTTATCATTATATCTGTTACCAAATGTTTTCCTTTCTTCTTCCATGGTATACGTTTTACCGATTCCCGGTTCCCCCAACAACACCAGGCATTTTTTATTTAACATGGATTCAAATGTCACAATTTGAGATGTCCAGAAATCTCGTGGATCGGAATCGGGGTCAATTAAATAGCCATCATCAGCTAGAGCGAGAGGGATTGATTCCCCCCTGGGGAACCAGAATCTTTTCCAGTCGTATTTTTTATTCGGCATCCAGATCAGTCAAAGAATGTAATATCTTCAATAATTCGTTAATCTTGTCGTTTTTGAAATAATCGATCGGTATGCAGGTGTCGGCAAATATCATCGCCAGTGTCTCTCTCTCAAGTGCCTGGAGAAGGCTGCCGTGTCCTGGACGTCGGCGAAGGGGGTTACGTCTTCGAGGGTTTCGTCTATTTTGAAATTCAATCTGCGGCGGCTGGCGCTCTTTTGGTCTTCGGCCTCCTCCGTCTCCATGATGATGATTTTGACCCGTTTGTTGTTGAATTGTTTGGGGATTTGTATCACGTTATCTTGAATCAACGTGTCGATCACCACTGTTTCCATGTTTACCTCTTTGCTAAATATAATATTTATTTGCCTTTCTGTCAAATGTGAATGAAGGCTGCCTGATTTTTGGCGGCTTATTTTTGCCTGTCCCCAACAGCCGCCCCCCATCTTCCTTATAAGTGATAGATTAAAAGGTTATCGATGAGACATATTGCATTAACTTAACAAATGTGTTAAGTTATTGCCATGGATTGGAAAAG
Source organism: uncultured bacterium (assembly GCA_965603365.1). GTDB lineage: Bacteria > Acidobacteriota > Aminicenantia > UBA2199 > UBA2199 > JAHELQ01. The sequence continues at coordinate 27,093 of CBFDCR010000021.1, read as the reverse complement.
TTTCATGGATGAGTTTGCCCAGAGGCCGCTGTTTCACTCTTCCATGCTAAATATTTTTTCCGATCCCCCGGGGCATATCCAGATCCAGCTCTCCCGCTGGGTCAGGGCCGGCAAACTCATCCAGATCCGTCGGGGCTGGTATTTAATTGCCCGTCCCTATCGTCTGGAAGAGATCCCCTTGCCGGTGATTGCCAACCGGGTGGTTCATCCCTCCTATTTATCGCTGGATTGGGCCTTGCAGTATTACGACCTGATCCCGGAGCATGTCCCCAATCCCACCTCTGTCACCTCCGGTAGGGGCATAGACATTACGGTCCAGGACAGTTTGTTCATTTACCGTCATGTTCAGCCCTCATTTTTTTGTGGCTACGAGCAGCGAAAATACCGGGGTTATACCGTAACTATTGCCCTGCCGGAAAAGGCACTGCTGGATAAAATTTATCTCTTCAGCCAGGAAAATCCCTTTTCCCCGGAGTGGCTGGCTGAACTGCGCCTGCAAAACCTGGACCAATTAAATCTCCATCGATTCAAAGATTTTTCGACTAAGATTGGCCGCAGAGGCTGGGGGAAAATCCTGAAATCATCCCTCGCCTATTTAGAGGAGCAGGCGGCATGAAGGAAATTGCCCTGCAAAAAGTTCGCGAGGCCGAGCATCATAAATTAAATATCCTGCGGGAATATCTTCAAAATTACATCCTGTTTTTGATGCAAAAGGTGGGGATGACTCCTTACCTCTATTTTGTCGGCGGTACCGCGCTGCGTTTTCTTTACCGGATCAGGCGCTATTCCGAGGACCTTGATTTTTCCAGGGGGGATGATTGGGCCCCAACCGATTTTCCCGGCTATATGAAGAGAATTGCTCAACAACTTGAGAAAGCCGGATACTCTTCGACATTTAAATTAAAGGAAGACAAGGTGGTGCAGAAGGCGGCTATTGGTTTTACGGGCCTGCTTTATGAATCAGGACTTTCCCACCGTCCGCACCAAAAATTATCTATCCATATTGAGATTGATGTCAATCCGCCGACAGGATGGCATGGTGAAAAAACGGTGGTTGATCTTCATTTACCCGTGTTAATCCAACACTATGACCTGCCCTCCATGTTTGCCGGTAAGTTGGATGCGGTCTTTACCAGGCGTTATACAAAAGGCCGGGATATTTACGATCTGTTCTGGTATTTATCGAAATGGAAAGGCTTGATCCCCAATTTCAACCAATTGAACAATGCCGTTCGCCAGAAGATCAGGGATTTTCCCGATATCGACCGGAACAACTGGCTGAAAATGCTGGAAGAAAAGATCCAATCTTTAAAATGGGCAGAGGTGAAAAACGATGTCATCCCCTTCTTAGAATCCCGGGACGATCTCCTCACCTTTACGAAATCAAACCTCCTCCTCCTTTTACGAAGTTAAAAGTGGACGCAGATCTGCGTCCTCTACACCAATTTTCCCGGGCTACCTCACTCTACTTATTGCCTGATTTTTGCCTGTCCCCAACAGCCCCGCATCCTGTCAACCCCAGGAGCCTGTTTCTATTGAAAATGTGTTTTATTTCATATATAATTAATTTGTTTGAAATAAAACGTCCTGGTTGTTGAATGAATGAAAAATGGATAGAACCGAGATATTAGAAATTCTTGATTATGAAAGAGGCTATGTTGCGTTAGAGGATGATGGAGAGAGGGCCATTTCGATGCCCCAGCGCCGGGCCATCGATGAGGTCAAAGGATTCAATATCGACGGTATCTATTTTTCCGGAGAATTTCCTACCATCTATTTCAAATCCATAACGAATTTTGGGAAGGACGAAATCGAAGAAATCTGTTCCATTCATAAAAAAATCTGGAATCAACGCCGGGTTCCGTTCCTCTATGTGAGCAGCCCAATGGAACTGCGAATCTACAACTGTTTCAGGAAACCGATAAATTTTAAAGATGAAAGTAAAAATAGGGAATCCATAGAGATTTACAGGTACTCTTTCATCCTTGACCAACGACGATTAGCTGAATTAACCGATATCTTCGGTAGGATTTCTCTTGAGTCCGGCCGGTTTTGGAAACGGGAAGACTACGCAAATTTGATGGACCCCCGGGAGAGGGTCGATCGGGCATTGATAAAAAGCTTAAAAGAAACAAGGGCAGAGTTGATAGACAGGGGAATAGGACTGAAAATAGTTCACAGTCTCCTTATCAGGTCTCTTTTTATACTTTACCTGGAAGACCGGGAAGCCACTACCCCGGGATTTTATCAAAAGTATCTTTCTAATGCAGAAAGTTACTTTGATATCCTTGACGATAAAAATGCAACGTATAATTTATTTGAAACACTGGATAAATCGTTTAACGGAAATCTTTTTCCCGTCGGTGAAGATGAAATAAGAACCGTGGATGAGTCGCATCTCAAGGCTGTAAAGAATTGTTTCTGGGATGGTCAAACAGACAGCGGCCGTCTATTTGAATGGAGGGCCTTTGATTTCAGTATCATCCCTATCGAACTGATCAGTGAAATCTACGAAGAATTCTTGAGGACCGAAAACGGTGCAGAACAGGTGTCTAAAGACGGCTCTTTTTACACACCCCTTTCATTGGTGGAATTCATTTTAAACGCAAAACTACCATGGGCGGATGAAAGCAATACCGATTATAATTTAAAAGTTATCGATCCTGCCTGCGGTTCCGGCATTTTCCTGGTGGAATCTTACCGGCGGTTGGTGGATAGATGGAAATTTTGTCATAAGGGTGAACGAATTGGCGCCACCGATTTGAAAGAAATATTGCTCAACTCGATTTATGGTGTTGAGATAAACCCGGAAGCCGTCAAAGTTACGGCCTTCAGCCTTTACCTGGCCATGCTGGATTACCTGGAACCCAAACGTATATGGAATTCGGTCCGGTTTCCCTTCCTGGTTTTCGATCCCGGTGAAACGGCAAAAGAGAGACAGGGTTTCAATCTCTTCCGTTCAAGCAGTTTGACGGGTGGTATTTTTTCTAAACATGAATATGATTTGGTGGTAGGCAATCCCCCGTTTAAAAGAGGAAGGCTACCTAAAGAAGCGCAAGACTATTTGAAAGAATTGGATTTTGCCCAGGAATATGTGTTGGCATTTTTACATCGTGCGACTCAATTATCTCCCAGAGGTCAGATTGCCCTGGTAGCCGCAAGCAAAATTCTATTTAATAAAACCGGGGGGTATCAAAACTTCAGAAAATTTTTGTTTAACGACACGTATGTGGAAGCTGTCTACAATTTTTCCGTACTCAGGAAGGCAAAGAAAGAGCATGGCGGGCAGTTGATTCCTTCTGCCGTCGGCCCGGTATGTGTAATTTTTTTCCGTGCGAAAAAGCCTGATGTTGTCAAAGAAAGAATTATTTATTGCGCGCCCAAATCTCCTGTTAAAAAGAATATGGTTGAAGGTGTGGTGATCGATGGTTCCGATTTTAAATTTTTACCGCGGGAGGAGTGTGCGAAGGAAGATTCAAATATCTGGAAAGTGGCAATGTGGGCAACCGACAGAGATTTCGCCGTTATTAACCGTTTGAGCCGTGGTAAATCATTGAAAGAGTATTTTGATTCAAATCGTGATACCTGGCATTATGGAATTGGTTTACATAAACCTGGTGATGATGGTTGTTACGTTCCTGAATTTGCTGATTTTCCCTTAGTTCCCACCAGGAAAATTGAACGTTTCTATACCAGCGAAGATAATTTGTTTAAATTAGGCAAAGATGCGAACTACAGACCACACGAGGGCAGAATATTTTCCCCTCCGATGGTTATTATTAAAGAAGGGCAAAAAAATAAACGGTTCTGTGCCAGTTATATTCCTTTTAAATGCGTATACAGGAATGCCGTTTTTGGTATTACGGCAAACGTTGATTCTAAAATTTTAAAAGCGTTGGTCGCGTATACCAATTCATCATTCGCAGCTTATTTTTTGTTTTTAACAGCATCGACATGGGGAATTGAAAGAGAGAGAGTCACGTTAAAAGAATTATTATTTCTACCTGGTTTGATTTTTTCAATGACTGAGTCCGAAATAGAGAAACTGGCCGGGAAAGTGGATGAAATCATTGCCTTAAAAAAGAGCAATCCGGCTTTAGCCAGGGATACATCTCACATCGAGAAGGAGATTGATGAAATAATATACCGGGGTCTCGGTCTATCTCAAAGGGAACGTTATTTGGTCGAAGATACGCTGAGATACAGTCTTGAACTTTTCCAGGAAGGTGAAACGTCCGAGGCCTATAATCGTCCCACCATCGATGAACTTGAGGAGTATGCCAGGATCATATGTGAAGATATCAACGATATACTTCAATATGGTGAAACAACCGTTTGGGCCACGATTTACGATGTAAAACATTATTCTCCACTCAACATGGCGGCGGTACGTTTTTCAGACCGGGAAAAGCCGGGTTTCATTGAAAAAATTTCTTCCCAACCTGAAATTAGTAATCTCTTGAAAGAAGTCGACCATTATACGTATGAAAGATTTTCAGAAAGTGTCTATTTCAGGAAGGTCGTCAAGTATTACAATGGTGATACGATATTCCTCATCAAACCCAATGAAAAGCGGTTTTGGTCGCGATCCATGGCAATGAATGATGCAGACGATATTATTGTTGAGGTTTCCAGGTCTCGAGTTCAATGAACGGCAATACAGATCCAATTGGTGAATTGAATGAACGTTATGCAAAGGAAATCAGGAAGGGATTTGAATACCGCTGCATATTCACGTTGATAGAGGGGTATAAATTAATGAAAGAGGCGGGTGAATACGACTGTTCATGGGAAGAGGAGCGCCTGACCGCGCATCTTATTAAGTATATGAAACATTCGTTGTGCAGCAGGACATGGAAATTGGATATAATCCCGGAATACCCCGTTTATACACGGGAAATATATAATGGAATTCAGAAGCCAAAAGAGGCTCCCAGGATAGATGTAAGAATTATGAATTGGAGTAATCCCCCAAAATGGGAATATTTTATCGAAGCAAAAAATTTAGCGGAAAATGATTGGAACAAGCCGGACGGGTCGAAAGTAAATGCGTCCCATTTACGGGCGCGGTATATTGATACCGGTATTGACAACTTCGTGGCAGGACGTTATCCATATGGCTGCCTGTCGGGATATATTTTAGAAGGCAGTGTCGGTGGTGTTATCGAAGGCATTAATAGACTGTTAAAGAGTAGGCGGCGAAACAGATCTCACGAGATACTTAACCGAAATGAACCCATACATAGTCATTCGGAATGTTACCGGTCGGAACATCAAATTAAAAGTGGGGTATCAATAACATTAAATCATATTTATTTAAGCTTTAATTGATTTAAGGGTGATGGCTCTGCCTGCCCCCAAAAGCCTCTCCTGGCCTAATCTGGTGGTTTTTCCTTGTAGTGGACGCAGATCTGCGTCCTCTACACTTACGCCTTGTGCCACGTGACTCAAGCTTTGGGGCACGTGACTTGAGTCCCGGGGCAGGTGGATAGGGGGTTAATCCACCTGGATGTGGGGTGGGGACGAGTGTTTGAGGGCCTGGTTGTAGAGGAAATACCAGCGGATGACGGTGTTTTCCAGTTTGAAGTAGTGGAGGATGTAACAGACCGTCAGGATGAGGGTGAGGGCAAACAGGGCAATGAAGGAGAGGGAGTCGAAGGCCAGGAACAGCACCAGGAAGCCGATGCACAACAGGCCGATGGCCAGCATCACGATGAGGTGCACCAGCCGTTCATGCTGCAAAAACTCGATCTGGGTGCGGTGATACCGCAGGAAGTCGTCGTTAAATTCGGCCTCTGGCAGCGCCGCTTCATGCTCCCGGATCAATTGACTCACACCTTTCATAAACCAAATATACAACTTTTCCCCCACAATTTCACTCTGGGGAGGCCCCTATTTGAGACTTGAGGGGGGATGGATTTTTTCGAGGTGGGTGAGTATGGTGTGGATGGGGGGACGCCGGTCCTGGGGTTTGGCCAGCATGGTCATGATGAGGTCGTTTAGGAGGGTGGGGATGTCGGGGCGGAAGCGGTTGGGTTCTACCGGTCTCCTGTCCAGCACCTGTTTCATGATGTCGGTGGCCGTCTCGCCGGGAAAGGCCATCTTGCCGGTGACCATCTCGTAAAAGGTGACCCCCAGCGAGTAGATATCGCTGGCGGACGAATAGTGCGAGTGGGCCAACTGCTCCGGTGCCATGTAGTTCAGGGTGCCCATCAATACGCCGGTTTTGGTGATCCGGGTCTGAAACTTACTCCTGGCCAGGCCGAAGTCCAGCAGCTTGACAAAGTTGCCATCCCCGCCCCTCTCGATCAGCATGATGTTGGCCGGTTTTAAATCCCGGTGCACGATCTCTTTACTGTGAATCAGGACTAAGGCATCGGCGATCTGGATCATGATGTGCACACACTCGTCGAGTCCCAGCGGCCCCTCTTCGGCAATCTTGACATCCAGTGTCCTGCCCTCAAGGAGTTCCATCACGATGAAGAGTTTCTCCTTGTATTCGCCCCTTTCAAAGATGTTGACGATGTGGGGGTGTTCCAGTTTATCGATGACCGCTGCCTCGTGTTTGAACCGCTTGCGGCTGCTTTCGTCTCGAAACAACTCCGGCTTTAAGACCTTGATGGCCACGGTGTCGCTCTTGTCCCGGATATTACGGGCCTTATACACGGTGCCGATCCCGCCGGAGCCGATCTCTTCTATCAACTGAAATTGGCCGATATATTTCTGCCTCTTCCAGAATCCAAACAGGTAGAGGTATTTTTTAAACAGCAGGCCGACGATGACGAGCACCAGGAGGAGTCCCAGGATCAGGGCGTTGCGGGCGATTTTTGCCCGGCTCAACCTGAGCTTTTGAATTTTCCGGTCCTGCTTCAATGTCTCGATCTCCTTCTCCTTTTTCAAGGTGTTGTACCGGGTCTCTATTTCGGCAATTTGCTGGCTGCTCCTCTCGTTGAATAGGGTGGTGTTGGCTTCAAAGAAGAGCTTCTGGTATTCCAGTGCCTTTCTAAATTGCCCCCTGGCGGTATAGAGGTCGGACAGGAGTCGATAGACATCGATGACCACCTCTTTGTTGTCGGTCTCCCTGGCGATGCCCAGACCCTTTTTTAGATATTCCAGGGCATTATTATACTTTTTTTGGTAGAGGTAACATTCCCCCAGGTTGTTTAACGCCCTGGCGATTCTCCATTTGGAGCCGGACGCTTCGTCGATCTTCAGTGCCGATAAAAAGTATTTTTCCGATTTATCGTAACCCTCCGTCATGGCATATACGATTCCCAGGCTGTTGTAGCAGATTGACAGCCCCTCCTGGTGACCCAATTCTTCATAAATATTCAAGGCTTCGTTAAAATATCCCGAGGCGACATCGAAGTCTCCTACCGAAATGCAGAGTTCGCCAAGATTGTGCAGGGAGTGGGCAATTTTGGTTTTATTTCCCGTTTCCCTCTCCTTTTCCAGGGACTTTAAATAGTATTCCCGGGCCTTATCGAACTGTTTTAGACTGAAATAGACGATGCCGATGTTGTTCAACGAATTGGCCTCTACCTCTTTGTCCCCGGTCTCTTCGGCAATCCTAAGGGCGTTAAAAAAGTGCTCCAGTGCGGTATCGTACTTTCCGGTGTATAAATAGACAATGCCGGTCTCCTTTACGCAGTCGGCAATATTAGAGCTGTCGCCTAAGCGGGTGAAGACTTCCAATGCCTGCCGGATGTGCTGGAATGCCCTGTTGTAATCGCCCAGTACCCGGAAGCCGCAGCCGATATGTTTCAGCGCAGCCGCTTCTCCTTCGGGATAGTGGAGTTCTTGAGAGAGTTTAAGGGCCTGGTTGGCGTAATCGATGCACTTTTGCGGGGCATTGTCCTTGTTTTCATAGGCCAACTCATTCAAGCTGTCGATTTTTTCCTTTCCCGGACTGTTGGCCAATTGTTGTTCTATCCCCCAGCCGGTGAGAAGAACGGTTGAGATGAATAAGATCGTTAACGAAAATTTAATCTTCTTTTTCACGGGTTACTCCTCATTTTATTGTTTCCTTGCAATATCGGTGCCATGGTTCACATCCAATCATCTATACTGTTGTACGTAAAATATAAACCGCCGGGTTATATCCCGGCGAAAAAAATCACTATAGTCATTAAAAAGGCTAACGGAATCGCCTTAATTTACGTATTTATATTATAGATAAGCAAAGACGATAGATGAAACAACCAGGAGTACGGGATGATTGAGACTATAAAGGCCAAACTCTGGGATTTGTTGAGGGAAAAAGAGGTATCGTTGGCCATGGTTTTTAACCGGGAGGGTGAAATTTTATGGCACAGGGGCAGGAAGATCAAGGGCAGGACTATCGGCGAGGGGGAGGGATTTTCCAAAAGCGCTATTCAAAGAACCTTGATGAGCCGGAACGCCGTTGAAAAGGAAGATGTCCTGGTCTCTTCGGTGGTGAACGGTTTACCCGAATCTGCCTGCATATTAAAGATAAAATGCCTGTTGATCCAGCCGGTCAGCGACAACTTTTATCTCTACATCGACAGCGGCATCAAGGAGTCCTTCAGCCCCACGGACCGGGAAATCTTCAAGTTTTGCGGTGAATTGCTGGGCGAGATGGTGGAACGGATAAAGAAAAACGAGACCGGCAGCGGGGGCATCGTCGGTGACAGCGGAGACATCGAAAGAATCCGTGATCTGGTGTTAAAATACTCCCTCGAGGAGGAACCGGTGCTGCTGCTGGGGGAGACCGGCACCGGCAAGAGCCACATTGCCGGGTTGATTCATAAATATTCGGGCCGGAAGGGTAAATTTGTCACCATCAACACCCCCAGTATACCGGACAACCTGTTTGAGAGTGAAATATTTGGACACCGCCATGGCGCATTTACCGGTGCCGGGGCCGATAAATCGGGCCTGGTGGAGGCGGGCGAGGGGGGCACCCTGTTTTTTGATGAAATTGCCGAAGTGCCCCTCGCCTTCCAGGCCAAACTGCTGCGCTTTATCGAGACCAAGAAGTACCTGGTACTGGGGGATTCGGCGGAGCAGGAGGCGGATATACGGATCGTGGCCGCCACCAACAGGGATATAAACGAGGCGATCAAAAACAAGGAATTTCGCCGGGATATCTATTTCAGGCTGCAGGTGCTGGAGATCGAGATTCCCCCTTTAAGGGATCGTAAAGACGATATCAAGGCTTTGGTCCTGGAAAACCGGAAACTCTTGAGGGGCAAAAAAATGGGCGCCGGCTTCTGGCAGGCGATTGATCACCACCATTGGCCCGGGAATGTGCGGGAGCTGATCACGGTGTTGACCCGGGCCGGCATCGTGTTGGATGGCCCCATTAGCGGCAAAGATATGCAGCGTATTATCAGCCAGAGTTGTTTTAACAATACCTTAACGCCAAACCAGGATAAAATCGAAGGGATGTGGGCCGAGCTTTTGGCCGGCCGGAGTTTCTGGGAAGTGGTGAAGACCCCCTTTTTGCAGAGGGACATCAACCGCGCAGAGGCTAAGGCAATCGTTTGCCGGGGTTTGGGGGAAGCCGGCGGAAAATACGTGGGAGTGCTCGAGTTGTTCAATATAAAAAAAGAAGATTATCACAAATTCATGACCTTCTTGAGTGACAACCGGCTCAAGTAGGATAAAAGTTATGTCATGGCCTAACCCGGTTAGTCTATAGGTTAACTTCAGGGGATTCAATCCTGTTCCCCCTCATCGCCCTGTTTTCCCTATTTATTTTGAAAACGGTGCGGCTATAGCCTAACTCCGGGGAAAGAGAGGAATATCCAAAAAACGGCGAAATGACCATCAATAAATGGTTTCCGGTAACAATCCAATTTTGGCACGGGAATTGCGATCTATTGAGGGATCGGAGGTATTAGATGAAGAACAAAAAGTGGTTTGGTTTGAAGGTAACGGTTCTGGCCGTATTTCTCGTCTTGGGGTATGCCCTGCTTAAGTCTCACCAGTTGAACAGACATTTAAGAGAGGCGCTGCCCTATTTTATCGTGGGTGAGGAAATTCACTATTTCGATGTGATCGGCATGGATGAGAAGAGTATCGATGGGACAGCCCTTCAAGGTGACCGGCCCTCTCTCATATTTATCTTCTCCAGGCCCTGCTCCCCCTGCAACAAAAACATCGTGTTCTGGCAGAAGATGGCGGAGGTTTTAAAAGGCAAGGTATCGGTTTACGGCATCATATTGTCAGATGTGACCGAAGCCTACAACTTTTCACAGAGGGCCGGCCTGAATTTTAACATATATGTGCCCCAGGACCTCGATACATTTATCGAGAAGATGCGGATCAAGATGAATGTGTCCCAGACCATTGTCTACGACGACACCGTCCGCCTGGTACAGTTGGGCAATATGGAGGGGGAGGAAGTCGTGTCGATCATTAAATTGATTAAAGAGTCGGTTTGATATAGCCAGGATAAAGAGGAGAGACCGCCATGAGATTCACTACATTGATGTGCATTGTCTTGTTCTGGCTGCTTTGCTGCCCGGTGTTCCCCCTGGAGGTGGGGGTGATTTCCAGCCCCGCCGCCAACATGAAGGAAGGCCCAACCGTCCGTCTGCACCAGGTCAGGATCATCGGTACCGATCTCGGCAATGATGAATTTCTCTTTAAGCCCACTTCCATCACCATGGACCGGCACCACCATCTCTATATTTACGATAATTTGCAGGCCAGGATATTCAAGCTGGACAAGAACCTCAATTTGCTGAAGGCCTTCGGCAGGAAAGGGGGCGGCCCCGGGGAGATCAGCGGAACCGGCAGCCGACATATGGTAGCGATAAAGATGGGCCGGGATGACAATTTATACGTCAACGATATCCGGCAGGGCAAGGTGATTGTGTTTAATCAACAGGGGGAGTACCTGAGGGATTTTAAGTATAAGACCGGCCGGATCATGACCCCCAGCGCCGATGCCGGCGGCAATGTTTATGTGACGGCCATAAAAGGGCCGGAATTGGAGATACAAAACGAAAAGCAGGTTAAGATGCTCTCCCTGCCCTGCGCTAAAGGAAACTTTGATTACCTGTTTTATCGACCCGGGCCCTCATACTCGGAGTGGGAACGCCGGAATCCATCGGCTGCCATATTGACGGCTTTGACCGGGGACTCCCAACTGCTGATCTACTATCAAAACCCATCCGCCTTGACGGTGGTGAAGGGAGAGCGAGTCATACACAGCGCCCGGATCTGGCCCCAGGAGGCATTGGCCGTGTACAGGGCCGAGCTCCGTGATATTTTAAGGCAGGATAAGGAGATGTTTAGAAAGATATTTTTCAAGTTGTTCGTGGACGACGATCAAGAGGGGATTTTTTACCTTCAACTGGGTAGAAACAAGAAGAGAAACATAAATGCCCTCTACCGGTTCAATCTAAAGGGAGAACTCCTGGATGTATTGTATGTAAGGCTCAAACCCCCTCACGCCTTTACCCGTTTTGAGCTGAAACGGAATGGTCTCTTTTATGCCCTGGAAGATCAAAAAATAACCATATATAAGGAGGAAGTACAATGAAAAAAATGTTTTTGGTTTGTCTGGTTGCTGTCTCGCTTCTCATTGTGGTGGCCGCAATAGAGGCGAAGGGCTACTCTTTTTGTCAATGCTACAACGAGAACCTGGCGGAAGACCAGTGCGAAGCCGCCTGCAGTGCCAGGGGCAGCTTTTGTGCCGGTACAGCCCCCACCTGGTGCGTATGTACCACCGACAACAAGTGCAACTGTCGGTACCAGTACCACTGCTGGGACGGCACCAACGGTATCGGTTATGTCGATTACCCCGCGTGCCCCGACTGCTACGGTTTTTAATGACCGGGAATTGGAGCAATTCCTGTAGCACATGCGATTGTTGAACGATCGTTAAATAGTCGACTTAGCGGATTTTTGGGCCGGGGGTACGGCGGGGTATGATGGCCGTATCCCCGGCTTTTTTTTTCATCGCAGTTGAACAGTGGGGGGGAATATGATATATTATCCCTATGAAAGTAAGAGGCGTACAATTCAGCCCGGTGCTGGGAGATGTCTCCCGCAACCTGGATTACCATGTGGAAAAAATCGAACAGGCGGTGAAGGACAAGATCGATCTGATCGTCTTCCCGGAATTGAGTCTCAGCGGCTACCACCTCAAGGACATCGTCTACGATGTGGCCCTTTGCCCCGGGGCCGACGAGTTCAAAATTTTGAAGGAATTGAGCCAGAAGATCGATATCGTGGTGGGCGCGCCCTATGAAGAGCGCCCGGGATTCATTTACAACTGTGCCTTCTATTTCTCCGGGGGGGAACTGGTACATACCCACCGCAAGGTGCAACTGCCCAACTTCGGCATGTTTGAAGAGCAGATGATATTTAAGGCCGGCGATACCTTCCGCACCTTCAGGGTCAACGAGTTTAATGTCGGCCTATTGATCTGCCGGGAGATCCTGTTCCCGGTCTACGCCTACCTCTACTACTTGCAGCAAGCGGATTTTATAATCGCCATATCCAACAGCCCCTTTCGTACGTTTTCAAAAGAGGGCTTTGCCTCCTTCAAATTCTGGGAAAACATGGGCTATGTCTATGCGGTATTTTACCACCAGAACTATATCTTTGTGAATCGCACCGGCTTCGAGGACGGCGTCGGTTTCGGCGGCGGCTCCTTCTTTGCCCGGCCCGGCAAGGGTATCGAACATATGGCCCAATACCTGGAGGAGGATATGTTTGATGTGGATGTTCGCCTCCAGGATGTGAGAAAATCCCGCATTGCCGGCAATTATGCCCGGGACGAGAAACCGGAAATCGTGTTGAAGGAACTTAAGAGGATTCTAAATGCTTGAGATTAATGTCGAACTGGCCGAAAAGGTGACGGTGCACTTTATCAAGGACTCGGTGTATAAGAACAACTTCGAGAACGGCATTGTCGGGGTATCCGGCGGCCTCGATTCGGCGGTGACCCTGGCCTTAACCCGGCGTGCCCTGGGCAGCGACCATACCTTTGCCCTGCTTTTGCCCTTTAAGTCATCTTCCGAAGAGAGTCTCGATCACGGCCGCCTGATGTGTGAATCGTTAGAGGTGAAGTACGAAATAGTCGATATCTCCCCCATGGTGGATGCCTATTTCACCCAATTTCCCACCGAGGATAAAGTATTGATCGGCAACAAGTGTGCCCGGGAACGGATGTCGGTGCTCTACGACTTCTCCGCCCGCAAAAGGGCGCTTTTGGTGGGTACTTCCAACAAGAGTGAGATGCTGATCGGCTATACTACCCTGTACGGCGATTCCGCGGCCGCCTTCCTGCCCATCGGCGACCTCTATAAGACCCAGGTGCGGGAACTGGCCCGGCACCTGCAAATCCCCGCTGAGATCATCGACAAGAAGCCGTCGGCCGATCTGTGGCAGGATCAGACCGACGAAGGGGAGATCGGCATCACCTACCGGGAGCTGGATGAGATTCTCTTCAACCTGGTGGATTTGCGCAAAGGGGACGGGGAATTGATCGACATGGGCTACTCCAAGATCAACATCGAAAAGGTCAAACGGCTCATGGTCAACTCCCAGTACAAGCGAACCATGCCCCCCGTCTGCAAACTACAGCCCCGCACCATAGGCATCGATTTCCGCTACCTCCGCGACTGGAACAAGTAACCAACCTCCCCTCTACCCTCCGAAGGAGCCCGGTTTTTTTATTGGTAGGGTAACTGTTCCGGCCTCTTTTCTGCTTTAACCTGAAATCCTGGAAAATGGGTTAAATCGTAAATAAAATCATTGTCGAGACTCAAGGCATATTTTCGGTACGACAGCACCACCACCGGTATATGATCGTGATCGTCCCTATTTGATCTTAATTTTTTTATACACTGTTTAGTGAAATGTTTTTGTTGAAACGCCTTTATTTCCCGATTTTCTATTTTAAACAGCCTGCCTTCCCGTGTCATCTTGTCTATGATGATCGGGACACTGGTAGAAGATAGGGCTAACGAAGAGGTGCGAAGGTATTCGCCCATTAATTTATTGGAAACCACCAGGTAGGCGTTCTCATCATTCTTTTCAGGGTCGTATTTCATCAGCCAGGCGATGAGTTTTTTGTATTCATCATCCAGGGGATTGGAAAAATTTTTGGCCACGTTATTGTCGATAAAAATGTCCTTCTTCATCTTTCATTTTTTCGCATTCATGGCGATGTCCATCACATCCATCATGTAGGTCTTAAAAAAATCTTCGGGGGCATTCAGGATTCTGCCGTCGGTGGTGAAAGTTAGTTCATGAACGGTGACATCATCTCCATTGTTTTGTAAGTAATAGGCTCTTACATCGTCCGCTGAAACCTGGTTTTTAACAATGCCTAACCTGATTTTGTTGATCAAATATTCACTGTGGGTTTCGATGACGTATTTCTTACCGGTTTTTTTGATAAAGTCCATTACATAATCGCCAAACGCAGACTGGACGCTGGGGTGCAGGTGGATTTCCGGCTGTGCCAGGAATAGGGTGGAGTGATCATCCAGTTGTAGATCGGCCACAATGATGGGCAAGAACTGGCTGATGCCGAAGCCCACGTCGTTTAAGGAGGCCAATACGCCGTTTTTTTGCGTTTTTACCAGCAATTCGTATCGTCCTCCTTCCAGCCGCTTGGAAGCGATATCCTCCAGGAGTGAGAGGTTTTTCATGATGTCCAGGAGTGCTTTGTATTCTTTTGTTTTTTTAGTTTCCCACAATATAATCTGGTCTTCGTAATTTTCACCAAACCGGCCTACTTTCAGTTCTGTCTTTGATTTTTCGTAGTAAGTCCTCTGGGGATAGAGCCTGAAGGAGCTGATAAAGTTGATTTTTTTGTCGAAATTCCTGATGGTTGCTAAATAGCTACTATAAATAATCGCTATGGAAAGATCACTGCTTTTGTATACAGAATTGTCTAATCTGTTGATATCCTTAAAACTTAATTCAATAGATTTCGGGATTTCATCACCTTTTTTCTTTTCAAGGAGGGATAATGCCTTTCTCCTCTTTTTTGTATCTTGGTCAAGATTTTCAATGAGTTTTTTTAAGCTAAGCAAGAAAATATTTGAAATTTTTTCAACGCTCAATACTTCGGTTGATTTCTTTTGTGGGGAATACTCCATATTTAGCAGGTATCTATTCTTTTTCTTTTTTATATGCAGACTGAAATATTCTCCTTTTAATTCCAATTCATGTAAACGCGGCAGTTTTCTTTTTTTGTCCTCCTCCCAGTAGGTGGTGATATCAATTTTGTTTTGTATTTTCTCCTCGAAATGTATGCCGATTTTGATGAGGTGATCCCTTTTTTGTTGGTGGGACATTTCCCGGAAATTCCCCATGTTTACATATTTCCCATTGGGAGAGAATTGGAAAGGGAATTCACCCGATTGGATGGCTCCCAGGATGCTGTATATGACTGAACTCTTGCCGCTGCTGTTGGCACCGGTTAAAAGGGTCACTCTACCCAAATCAAAGTCTGCCTTCTTGAAACATTTAAAGTTTTCAATGGACAATTTTTTAATTTCCATGTCTACATATTATCACTATTATTTAAATACTTCAACACTTTGTTCAGATATGGCTCTCCGTTTTAACTCACAATTGTGTTATGATATCGGATCTTTTATGCCCCGGTAGGTTTGATCGGGTATCAAGGGTGTACCGATGAAAAAAGGTGCAGCGATTCGAAAGTTGACTGAGGTTGATCGCCGGCACCATCTACCGCCGCCTCGGCTTCCAACAACAAGGCCAATGGCACTTCTGCTTCCTCTCCCGCAATAACCAGCTTTAGTAAGACACCTCCCTTCATATCTCCCTGAAAAGACCTTCGGTTTACTGCGTGTTTGAGTCGTTACCAGATTCTATCGACACCATATTTATCGAATATTTCATCTACACTGACAACTGGAATTTTCTCCGTCAATGCTTGCGAAACAAGCAGTCTATCAAACGGGTCCCGATGATGAAGCTCCAGTTGACTTAGCTTAAAAAGATGTTTCAGAGATATAGAAAGTAATTTGTATTTGTTAATGATAATTTGGTTTTCGATAATTTTCTGGAAGGGTTTTTTAAAATCAAGACGTGCGTGTCTAAGATGTATTTCATTACATATAATCTTTAAAATCTTCCAATGGCTCATCAAAATCAGCACTCATTATAATTAATCCCCTGGCACTGCCGAAGTTGGATTTCCTCTTTTTCCCCTTGACGACTGAGTTTGCATCTTTCTTTTTCTGGCGATTCTCCTTCTGATATTTTGATTGCAAAAATTCGATGAAGTCGGCTACTTCTTGCTGCAGCGCTCTGGGAAGCGATATATATTTGTCCAAAATAATTTGACTGTCCGTCTGCATCGCTTTACTCCATATTTAATTTTAATATACATTCATATTTTACCCACAACCCCACAAGATTTCAACCAAAAATTCAGTTTTAGCCCTAATTATTTTTTCTTGGCGTTGTCTTTTTCTCTCTTCTGGATTGTGATCCAGAGGGTATTTTCTCTCGATATGAGATCTTCGACTCTTTCTACGAAAAGCCCCTTCGGATCTGTACTTTTTTTGTAATCGTCAATTCCGGCTTTGAAGTAATGGATCTCTTTTTTCAACAATTCACAGGTGGTTCGGTAGTGAATCCAGTTTTCCTGGTATTTGAAAGCCTTTAGCAGGGATGTGCCCACGGCAACCAAAAAAGCAACAATCGCCGCCAGCCAACGCTGCCGTGTGTTACCTATCAATATAAGAACAGGCGTAATGGTTGAAAAAACGATAACTCCCCATTGAATGAATTCATAAGCTCTTTTATTTTTAGTGGCTTTTTTATCATACCACTTGACCTGATCTTCGTACCTGTCGGTTACGTATTGGTTGAATTCGTTTTCGTCCATGGTGTCTCCTTTTGTTGTTATGATTAAATCACAGTGGGGGGTGAATGTCAAATGTAAATGAAAAAATGGGGGGGGAGAGGAAGAGACATGTTTTTTTTCGGTCTTTAATCCGGGATGTAGCGGGGGTAGGTGTGTTTGGCCCGGTCGGCGGTGGCGAGATCGGTTTCTATGGTTACGAAGGGCTGATGGGGTGTGGTCAGGCCCAGCACCTGGCCCTCTTGCGGTTCGATGATCCAACCGCTGCCGCCCCACTCTACCGGTTGGCCGCCGGAGGCGGCAAAATTGGCAGAGAGGCAGTAGGCGCCGGACACCACGGCCGCGGTACGGCCAGCGGCAATCCACTTGTCTACCGTGGCTTTGGGCGTGGCCCGGGGACAGACCAGCAGGTGAATGCCCTTGCCGGCGTAATCGCGGGCATGGGCGTTGAACCACAATTCACTGCAAATGAGAAAGCCTATCCGGGCACTGCCCACCGGGATGAGGGTGAAGTCGGCAGGTCCCCGTTCATACCAGGCGGCCTCCCAGAAACCCTCCTCGTTGGGCAGGTAGTATTTGGCATGGGCAGCCCGGTGGCCGTTTATTTGATCCCAGACGAAGCCCTCGTTGAGGCGCCGGCCGCTGCGAATGACCGGCCGGCTGCCTACTACTACAGCCGGGGCCAATTCTGTCAGCCGCAGCATCCACTGATCGTGGGCAGTCACCGCCTTCTGCCACAGGGCAGGCTCCACCTCCCTGTTCCAGGCCAGCCAGGGATAAAAGGGCATTTCCGGCAGCAGCACGAACTCGCTCCCCTCGGCTTTTACATGGGAGACCAATCCCTGCCAGTCCCGGGCCAGACCGGCTGGCTCGTTGCCCAGTTCACATACCGTAACCTTCATATTCATACCCCTAAATAGACGGTGTCAATAGGTTTTTCGACGATCCGGCCGGATTTTTCCCTGTAGATGTAATAGGCCCCGGCTCCGGGCCGGGAAGTCACCGCCTGTTTGATCTCTGTGCCGATAAAGTGCAGGCCGGCAAAGTTGTCCACCCCGATACCGTCTTTCATAATGCCGTCGCCAATATGCTGATAAAAGGCAGGCCGCCGTTCGCTGTTGTCGAAGTGGGCACAAAAGCTGCCCCTGAGAAATTTTAGGCACTCTTCCCGGCTCAATCGTTCCGGGTCGGAGTCGGTCAATCCCTCCTCGAACCAGCAGGCCGCGCCGGCGCTCACACCCGCCAATATGATACCCTGGTGCCAGGCCTGTCTTAAAATGTTGTCCAGGCCCAGTTCCTTCCACTTGCGCAGCATCTTAGCGGTGTGGCCGCCGCTGACATAGATGATGTCCTGGCCGAGCAGGTGTCTGGCTGCCTCCGGCTGGGGGGTGGGGGAGTCATACAGGCTGAGGTGGGATGGGGTGCAGCGGCGGGTCAGGAACAGATCGTAAAAACCCTGGATGTACTCTTCATGGTCGCCGCTGGCAGTGGGCAGCAGGCAAATTCCGGGTTTGCTTTGCCCCGACTGCCGGAGTACGAAGTCATCCAGCAGGGGATTGCCCGGCTCCATGGTGAAACCCCCACCGCCCATGGCGATAATGTGTCTTACCTTTTTCATGCTGCTCTCAGGCAAAGGCCGGGGCCAACCGGTCGTAGAGTTCGAGTAAGGCCTGGGGGATAACCCGGACGTCTCCCAGCACCGGCATGAAATTGGTATCGCCGGCCCAGCGGGGCACGATGTGCTGGTGCAGGTGATCCTTGAGGCCGGCGCCTGCCGCCTCACCTAAGTTGAGGCCGATGTTGAAGCCCTGGGGATTCATTACCTGTTTCAGTATCTCCACCGACCGGGCAGTTAGGGCCATCAATTCCCGCTGCTCTTCCGGGGTAAGGCGCTCGATGGCATCGATGTGCCGAAGGGGGGCGATCATCAGATGGCCGTTGTTGTAGGGGAAGCGGTTCATCACGACGACACAGGTCTTTGCCCGTTTGAGTACGAGATTTTCCCGATCCTGGTCTTCCTTAAAAGCACGACACAGGAAACATTCCCCGCTTTTTTCACCCAGGATGTATTCAATACGCCAGGGCGCCCACAGTGGCTTTTGCATTCGCACTCCTTCTAATGACCATGAATCAAGAAGTATACCCGATTTACTAAAAAAAATCCAATTTTTTAATTTAAAATGTCTTCGTGTGTTTAGCCGCTAAGAACGCGAAGTTACACGAAGGATAATAAGGCAAATGGTTGGAAACCCGTTGTCCTTCGCGGTTCTTCGTGTCCTTAGCGGCTTATTATAGAGAACGATCAGGTGAAGAAGAGGATGGCGGCGCCGAGCAGGGCGACGATGGTTCCCAGTACGGCCCGGAGGCTGACCCGCTCTTTGAATATAAGGCCGGAGACCGGGATCAGGATGACCGGGGAGAGGGACATCAGGGTGGAGGCCACGCCGATGTGGGTGTGGGTGATGGCCACCAGGGAGAGGACGATTCCGAATACCGGCCCCACCAGCGAACCGCTGAGGATGGCCAGCAAGGCCCGGCGATCTTTTAGCTTCTGCCTTTCCGAGGGCATTTTACCCCGCAGCCAGAATATGAAGCCCATAATTACCGCGGCAGCGGCAATGCGCACCAGGCTGGCGGAGATGGCGGAGTAGCCTCCGGCCATGCCGATCTTGGAGAGCAGCAGCCCCCCGGCCTGGCCGGCAGCGGCACCGATGCCCAATAATATTCCCAGCCCATATTTGGGCGATCTTTCTTTAGAAGGGCCTTTGACCTCGGACACCACCCAGCCGATGCCCCCCACGGTGACCAGGATGGCCAGAATTTCGATAATGTGCAGCGTTTCCCCCAGCACCAGCCAGGCTAAGAGGGCACCGAAGATGGGGGCCAGCAGCATCAGCAGCATGGATAGGCGGGCGCCGATGAGCACGAAGGCCTCAAACAGCAGGCTGTCGCCGATAATCAGGCCGATCAACCCGGAGACGGCCAGGTAAAAAAGCCGGTCGCCTTCGATGGTGAAGGGAAAGGGGGTGTTAAAAAAGGCGAGATGAATGATGGCCAGGGCCGAGAAGGCAATCCACAGGCGCAGGTGGTTGACGGTCCCTGAGCCTACCCTGAGCCCGGCCCGGGTGAACACGATCGAGTTAAAGGCCCAGCAAAAGGCGGTCAATAAGGCGGCAATTTCACCCTGAAAGTTCATAAGATTTCGGAATGCTCCTTTGAAACTTGATTCAGGATTATATCAATATTTTACGACCGCGGCAAATCCAACTCCCCCATTCTTCCATCATTCCATTATTCCACTATTCCCTATATTCTTCAAGATTCTATGTATATATTTACCCGCAGGCTTTTGTGAATCATATCGACGTGCACAATTTTGATCTTGACGTTTTCACTCTCTTCGATGACATTTAATTTTAAGATGATCTCTTGCAGTTCGTTGAGAGTGAGGAAATCGGGATAATTGAGCTCGGTGCGGATCTCGGCATAATTGCCCTGGTCGAATTGATCGATCCGCCTGACCGTGAAGCCGTTCCGATAGAAGGCATCGTAAATGAACTGTGGGTCATAGGTATCTTTCATGGTGATTATAATATAGTATGTTTAATATCTAAAATCAACCGGGTTCTGCTAATTTTTTTTAATAACCAGGTAGGTGACGTCGTCTTCGGGTTCCGGGTTGAATTCTAGCAATGCCCTCTTAAGGGAAAAACATATTTCCCGGCTGGAAAGATGTTTATGGCTTTTCAGCGTCTCCTCCAGGTGGGAGGGGAAGAACATGTCGTCGTCGGCCTTAGCGTGATCCGACAGTCCGTCGGTGTAAAGCAGGAGGATATCTCCCTTTCCCATCAGGATGATTTTGTTGACCGTGTAGCCCTGCTTGTATCCCAGGTTACTGCTGGCGGTGGCGGCGTCGATATCCTCGGCCGACGGCATGATACCGATAGGCGGGTAATTGGCGATCAGTTCCGGGTGGATGTCCACCAGTCGATTGAATTCGTTGGAAAAGACCATGGGTTTGGGGTGGCCGGCGGTAATAAATTTGAAGGTGCCGTCTACCGAGATTTCACCGTACAGCATGGTCAGGAAGTCGTCGATACTGGATGAGTTGTAGAAGCGGGTGTTGATAATTTCAAACAGGTGGGTGGTGATGTTTCCATACAGGCTGAGTTCATATAGGGTACCGGTGAGGAACGATTGGTGCAGCATGCCCACGATAAAGGCGGCGCTCTCGTCATGGCCCTTGACATCCGCCACCAATACACCGGCCCGGGTTCGATTCAGCTTCAATTGCTCGATGATCCGGTCTTTCTCCTGCCTCTTCCGCTGAACACATAGATTCGTCTCGATCTCTTCGTTAGAAAGTCCGGCCACATCCTTTTGCCACCCCTCTTCCACCTTCTTTATCCGGGCTTCCAGGTCGTAGCGTTTATTAAAATCGATGTAGATGATGTGATCCCCACCAGCAGTCCCGCTTTTGCTGATGGTTTCGCCATATATGTCGATATCCTTTAAGGCAGGGGTCTCGCCGGGCAGGGGTTTGATGTGTTTGACCCGTTTGTTCAATATAGTTAAGAAGTGCTGGATATGCCGGTAATTTTCGCATGTTTCACATGTCTTCGCTATCATAGTCGTCTCCGCTCATTCACCCCTATTTTATCATGTTTTGGGATGGGGGAGTAGTGAATAGAAGATAATTGTTGACAGGTAAGATAGTTTGCAGTAGAATTTTTTTTGAGGTGTAATGTCTTCAGCCAATTTTAAATCGCTTAAGGAGGATTTGATGCGTAACATTTTGAGTATTATTTTGGGTTTTATTTTACTTTTTGGCCTGTCCCTTTATGCCGGTGATCAGACCGGGAGTCATCCCTTCTCGGTTCACGACCTGGTGACCATGGACCGCATATCCGGACAGCAGGTCTCGCCCGACGGCACTCTCATCGTGTTTGTGCGGCGCCGGACCGACCTGGAGGCCAACCGGGGGCGCACGGATCTGTGGCTGGTGGGAACCGACGGCACCGGGCTGCGGCGCCTGACCGCCGATCCGGCTGCCGATTATAACCCGGTGTGGGCCGGTAAAGGTAAACAGATATTTTTCCTCTCTTCCCGTTCCGGCTCCTCCCAGGTGTGGTGCATTCCCATTGACGGCGGAGAGGCCCGGCAGGTCACCGATTTTCCCTTAGATGTGGGCAACCTGATTATTTCACCGGACGGCCAGCAACTGGCCTTTACCATGGATGTCTTTCCCGATGTGTGTCCCGAAGGGAGCAAAAAAAAGCTGGAAAAGATTGAGAACTGTAAGGTCAGCGGCCGCATCTACGAGCGTCTGTTTATCCGTCACTGGGATACCTGGAACGACGGACGCCGCTCCCATATTTTCGTCATGCCGGCTGCCGGGGGCAAGGCGGTGGATGTGATGAAGGGCATGGATGCCGACTCTCCCCTCAAACCCTTTGGCGGCAGCGAGGAGTTTTGTTTTACCCCCTGCGGCAAGGCACTGGTATTCACCGCGGCCAACAGCGGCCCGGAGGAGGCCTGGTCTACCAATTTCGACCTTTTTATGGCAGCGGCGGACGGTTCAAAACCGCCGACATGTTTGACCGAGAAGAACAAGGCCTGGGATACCACGCCGGTGTTTGCCAACGACGGTGAAACAATGGCTTACCTGGCCATGTCCCGGCCCCGCTATGAGGCCGACCGTTTCCGCATCGTGCTGCGGTCTTTGAAGGACGGCCGGGAGCGGGTGCTGACGGAGAAGTGGGACCGCTCACCGCAAACCATTGTCTGGTCTGCCGATGACAGGACTATCTATACAACTGCCGACAATCTCGGCCAGGTGCCCCTGTTTGCCATAGATGTAAAAACCGGCAAGGTAAAGACCCTGCTCTCCCAGGGCCATGTGCGGGGGCCGTCGATTTACGGCAAACGCATCTATTTCGGGCTGGATAGTCTGGCTTCGCCGGTTGAGATCTACTCCGTAGATACCCGGGGCCGCAGCATGAAGACGATTACCCGCATCAATGCCGGGAAATTGGCCGCCTGCCGCCTGGGAAAATACGAGCAATTTACCTTCACGGGCTGGAATGACGAGACCGTGTACGGCTACCTGGTCTATCCGGTGGATTTTGATCCGGCCCAAAAGTACCCGGTGGCTTTCTTGATTCACGGCGGTCCCCAGGGGTCGTTCGGCAACGATTTCCACTACCGCTGGAATCCCCAGGTGTATACCGGGGCCGGTTACGGCGTCGTCATGGTGGATTTCCACGGTTCCGTGGGCTATGGCCAGGCCTTTACCGATTCCATCCGCGGCGACTGGGGTGGCAAGCCCCTGGAGGATTTGAAAAAGGGACTGGCCGCGGCGCTGGAAAAGTATCCCTGGTTGGAGGGCAGCCGGGTCGGTGCCTTAGGCGCCTCCTTTGGCGGCTACATGATTAACTGGATCGCCGGCAACTGGCCCGACCGCTTCCGCTGCCTGGTGAGCCACGACGGCAACCTGGATGAGCGGCTGGCTTACTATGATACCGAGGAGCTCTGGTTCCCCGAATGGGATCACCTGGGCACCCCCTGGGATAATCCCCAGGGTTATGAGAAGCAGAATCCCGTCAACTTTGTCAAGAACTGGAAGACGCCCATGCTGGTCGTCCACGGGGCCTTCGACTTCCGGGTGGTGGAGACTCAAGGGTTTTCCGCCTTTACCGCCTTACAGAGGCGGGGGATTCCCAGCAAACTGCTCTACTTCCCCGATGAGAACCACTGGGTCCTCAAACCCCACAACAGCATCTTCTGGCACGATACGGTCATTGGCTGGCTGGATCAGTGGTTGAAAACAGGTGGCTAAGCGGCTGGTTTGCTCGAGCTGCCCGAAGAGCTATGCGGTCCATGAACCCCGCTGGCGCTGCCAGTGCGGGTCGCTCCTGGACCTGGAGTTTTTACCCCGCTTCGATCTGATAAGAATCGAAGACCGGCCCCCCTCCATGTGGCGCTACCGGGAGGCCTTGCCCATAGAGGAAGATGGGAATATCGTCTCCTTCGGCGAAGGCTTTACCCCCCTACAAAAGCTGACGGTGGCCGGGAAAGAGGTGCTGTTTAAATTGGATTACCTCTTTCCCTCGGGTTCCTTTAAGGACCGGGGCGCGGCGCTCCTGGTCAGTAAGCTCAAGGAGTGGGGCATCCGGCAGGTGGTGGAGGACTCCTCCGGCAATGCCGGTTCCAGTATTGCCACCTACTGTGCCCGGGCCGGCATCGGGTGCCGCATCTTCGTGCCCCGCAGTACCGGCCCGGCCAAGTGCAGCCAGATCCTGGCCTGCGGGGCCAGGCTCCACCGGGTAGACGGCAGCCGGGAGGATACGGAACAGGCGGCCTTGCGTGCGGCCGGGGATACCTTTTATGCCAGCCATGTCTGGAATCCCTTCTTCCTGCAGGGCACCAGGACCTTTGCCTTCGAGGTCTGTGAGCAGTTGGGCTGGCGCGCGCCGGATACCCTCGTCGCCGCCGTGGGCAACGGCTCCCTCTTGTTGGGCGCCTATATCGGTTTCCAGGAACTCATGCAGGCCAGGATAATCGATCGCATCCCCCGGTTGGTGGCTGTCCAGGCCGGGGCCTGTGCGCCGCTGGTCAACGCCTTTGATAAGGGTATTTTGGATGTAGCGCCGATTCAAAAGCAAGAGACACTGGCCGAGGGTATTGCCGTGGCCGCGCCCAGGCGGGGCCGCCAGATCCTGGCGGCGGTCAAACAAACCGGGGGCTGTTTTATCGCCGTCACCGAGACGGAGATCCGGGAGTCCTTAACGGAGATGGGCAGCCGCGGCTTTTACATCGAACCCACCTCGGCCGCTGCCGCTGCCGGGGTAAAAAAGTTTCTCCTCCACCACGCCCCCCCCGGCCCGGTAGTCTCAACCCTGACCGGCCACGGCCTCAAGGCCCCGCCCCGCCAATTTGATCCCTAACCCATCCCCACACAATTCCCGACACCCCCCGGCTGTCCACCATCCGCTGTCCGGGGAGAAAAAATCTTGATTTATTTCAGGATCTATCGAGAATAGGCTTGACATTTCGAGGGCACAAAAAAATGGCCAGACAAGATTGTCACCTTATAATAAGGTATACTTTAGCCCATCGACTTCTTTGAAATGACCGTCTTTTGTAATCAATGTTAAATTGAATTGTCTGGCGATAGCAGCGACCCAGATGTCGTTTTCTGGAATAGGTTTGCCTTTTCGCTTGAGTTGGGTCTTGATTTCGCCATAAATTTTCGCCGTGCCCTCATTGGTTTGCAGCACACTGATATGATCCAACAACAGAGAGATGTTATTGAGATTTTTTTCGATTCTCATCGATTTGAATGCCCCATAATAGAGTTCCCCTAAGACAACGACAGGAATGTAGACTTTCCTTAAAGCTCTTATTCGTTTGGCAATGTTTTTTTCATCTTTAAAAATTGAAATAACGATATTGGTGTCCAGTAAACTTTTACCATTCATTATAATCGATCCTCTCGCAGCCGTCCTCGATGATTTGAGAGAGTTCATCCGCCTCGTCTTCGGTCATCAATCCCGCTATGTTCATCAGTCTTTTGCCGGAGACCCCCCTGGGGGTAGTGGAATCGGTAATGAGTTTGATAAAGTCGAGGACCTTTTTTTGCAAGTCCAGGGGCAGTACGTCCACCTCTTTTACGATCTGACTCTTTATTGAAACTTGCTGCATCGTTTTCTCCTTCGATGATATCGCTGTTTTTCAATTTAATCCGGTTTTATAATAATACCATCCCGCTAAAAAATCAACCCTGCAATTTTATTTAATCCTGGTAGAAAAAAAGGGAACCAAAAAGGGGTCAGGCAATATTGTCACCTCGCCCAAAACCCTCTCCCAGAGGCGCGATTTACCTGCTCCGAACAGCTATTTAGCTGCTCCGAACAGCGATAGACCTGCTCAGAACTGCAGTACAGCAGTTAATAACTGCGATGAAGCAGTTAAAAGCTGCGATGAAGCTGCTCCGAACTGCGATGTAGCTGCTCCGAACTGCGATGTAGCTGCTCAGAACTGCGATGTAGCAGTTAAAAGCTGCGATGTAGCTGCTCTGAACAGCGATATAGCTGCTCCGAACAGCGATACAGCAGTAAAAAACTGCGTTGCAGCAGTTAAAAGCTGCGGCACAGCAGTTCAGAACTGCGATACTGCAGTTAAAAGCAGCGATCAAGCTGCTCCGAACAGCTATTTAGCTGCTCCGAACAGCGATCAAGCTGCTCCGAACAGCGATTTGGCTGTTTTTCATCCTTTCGTCGGTATTTTAAGACGGGGGATGTACCACTAACACCACTTGAGTTAAAATGCAGGAAATAGATTTTAACCTCTAATTGTCTTGAGGCTTTTCCAAATTTTGTTTTAACTGTCTGGCGATTTCAAGGTACTTCTGTGCCTGGGGTATTCCGGGATACCTTTCCAGGATGGTTATGGCCCGCTTTATCATGGATAGACAACCCTGCCGGTATGACTGCTCAGACCCGGCTTCTGTCATTTCCCCATACATTACAGAAAGAGAAATCAGGGTTCTACACAGATCCAGTTCAAACCCCTCCGGGTTGATCCCTGCCAATTCCTCTCTTATTTCCAGTGCCCTCTGCATTGAAGAGATACCTTCGGCTTTCCGATCCATTTTAAAATACAAAATCCCCAGGTTGTTGAGGGTGGTTGCCTCTTCGTAATCATTTTGGACCAGTGTAAGTGCCTTCTCATATAAATCGCGGGCTTGCAAATGTTGGTTCTGGTTTTGCAGGAAAAATGCAAATTTAAAGATGTTTTCAAAGTTATTCGGGTCTGAGGATATGGCCTTATGGAAGTATTGTTCTGCCAGCTCTTTGGCCTGGGCTAAGGCAGTATCCCGCTACTTCTCCAACCCGGCAATCTTTTGGGCCTTGTCCCGGATGTCTTTTTCCTTATCCTGGATCTGTTTTAACAATTTCTCGAAGTTCCGGTTGATCGATTTCTCGACTATACTGGATAACTCCCGGGCATATTTATCCCGCTGCCCAAGCCCGCACATCACGATTGTTATCACCCTGTCCGGGTCACTGGGCAGGTTATGGGTCAATTTATCGTCGTCTACCACCTCCAGCTTCTCTTTCTTTACCGTTAACACCACGGTATCGCCGGGGCTTTTGTAAGGAAAGGTCAATTCAAAGTGGCCGGATTCATGGCTCCAGGCAGGGTCGGCACCGAAGGCACTGACCTGGACACCCCCAATCGGTTGGCCGCCGCTGTTTTGC
>CBFDCR010000020.1:0-68329 GCA_965603365.1 uncultured bacterium | reverse complement strand
AGTGTTCTGGTTTTTTTATCTATTAGGCTTATTGATCACTGTCTTTACTTTAAAAAACAGGAGACTTTCCATAGTGCTGATGTTTATTTCGTGGATTCTATTTGTGGTTTTCATTCCATCTCTCTACGGAAAGTTTATATTGAACAAGGCACATAATATTCAATCTGAGGAAAAAATAAATATAGAAAAACTTTCAAGATTATTGGATTTTGAGAAGTATGCCAAAAATATTTTGTCGGAATTAGAAACCCGGGAAGAGCGGCTAAACATGAGAAGAAAGTTGTTTTTAAAATTCTTCCGGGATGAATACGATGCCAATAAAAGTACGGAGTATGACTATATTAAAGAGATATCAAAGGTAATAGCCATCAATCGAAATCTATCATTGATTCTTCCCCAAACCTACTATCTATTTTTAAGTAAGGAGGTGTCAACAGGTGATTATCATAACTATATCGACTATTTTAACTATGTTATGAAGATCAGGGACGGATTTATGAAGTTCTATTTCCAGAAAAGATACTACTCCGACGACAAAAAAGTGGAGTCGTTTATCAAGGGGGAGGAAAATGTGTTTAGGGCCGAGAGTCGGCTGCCGGGGAATTTTTGGATGGGGGTGGGGATTACCGGGTTGTACTGTCTGGTCTTTTTTGTCGTCTCTCTGGTGGCGCTGCACAGAAGATTTAGCTTAAAGGTTAAGGGTAAAGAGAAGGTTGAGTTTGACGTCAATAAATTGGAGTTAGGCAAAGACTACTTCTTTTTATGTAGAGACGCAGCCTTCCGGGAACGATTGTTTAAGAACCTGGCCATTCAAAAGGGCGTTTTGAGCCTGGATAAAGTCAATGTTGAAGATATCGACCCGGAGTTACCGCCTCGCTATATTGTGCCCTACCTGTGCCATATCAGGGGCATAAAAGAGATCGGCAGGGTAAACGCTGTAATAGAGAAATTGGGCGTGGAAGATTATGTATATTTTCGGCGCCTGAAGAGAGAAGATATTAAGGAAGATGACCTGAAAAAGATTTATGCCGCGGTCATGCTGGCGGAGGCAGACAACAAAGATTTCATCGTGCTGAATAATTTTTTTGACCGGGAGGGCAGGGCATATGAGCGGAGCCTGATCGGGATTTTATCCGAATTCAGAAATGACGGCAAAACGATTGCCTATCTGGGCACCGAGATGTATATGTATTTCGTGGCAACGGATAAAGAGGAGATGCCCAAAGGTCTGAATTTTGAAATTTACCCGGTCCTCCTGGATGATATCAGCCTGAGATAGAGGCAGCCCAGCGGTTTTCCATTGTAGGTTTTATACGGTTAAAAAAGAAGTTAAACACGATCTCTTTGATCTCCGATGACCTCAACATCGCGCAAAAAAGGTCGTCAAAATTCTCCTCATCGCCTCGATCCTTGTAATACCAGTCAGTGGGAACCATCGTGAATCCCATCTCTCGGATATACTTTTTGTTTTCATCCTCCGGGGTATCTTCAATCGATAATCCATTGTCTGCTTCTTTACCATCATCATCGAATCGAACGACTCCCATAATGGACTCTTCGCTATATTTCGTGTATTGAACCTTAAACGATCTTTTCCTCCCGGAGACGTTAAACTGTGCATCAATCCTTTGCATCTCCTGTGAGTCGATTTTTGATAATACGATTTTATCGATGAGAGCCTCTGGCAGTATGTCCTCAAGTGTAATCTCTTCGGGTAAATCCGGCTCGATTTTGGTCACCCTCCACTTCTGGCCGGAGATCCTGATCAGGTTAAACCGGTAAACATGATGCCTTATCTGTGCCTCACCCTCACAGACCTGCATCTCACCATAGGCAAGTTCCCGGTATTTGTTCTTTAGATTCATGTACATGGCAATACGGTCTCTAAATTTTACCATTGTCGCCTTCAAGGTCAAACAGAGATATTCCTTGACTAAGGGGATATCCAGGAGTTCTCCGTATCGCTCCAGCAGAAACTCATTGCTCACTTTACGACAGTCTACGTCCATACCTGACCTCTCATCGGGCCTATGCCCCTTTTATCTTCTTCCGGTCTTCCAGGAATCGCTGGATCAACTCTTTATGTTTCTCTTTGTACTCCATGAAGAATGCCAGCACCGAAAAACGAACCAGATCCACCTCCTGCATGTAATCCAGGAGTTCTTTTACAAGTTCGCTGTCCCTGCCGAAGCCGTCGGCGGCAATCTCTTCTCCTGTAATAAACATTCTGCCCTCGCCGTTTAAGATGTAATTGATATTGACGTTAAACTTATCCAGTAAGGCGTGAAGATAGATGGATGAGGGCTTTTTGAGACCGTGTTCGGCTTCGGAGATCAGGCTCTTGGAAAAGCCGACCATCTGGTGTATCTGTTCAATGGTCATGTTGAGAGCCAGGCGTGCACTTTTCATCCGGCTGCCGATTTCTTTAAGGTCTAAATTATGCTTTTGTTTCATGGTAATCATTCTCCTTATATGAAGGTTTATTATATCATTTAAAAAAATGAATTTAAATAGGAGAACCTGTTTTTATTATAATCTGTTTTGATGCCGTTTATTGGAGTTTTAAATCAGGTTATTTTTGTTTTGTTTTAGTATTTAAGTGAAATATTTTTGGATAAGTTTCGTTTTATGTTCATTTAAGTATTGACAAATTCGTAAATATATATTATTATGCGAATTCATGCCAGATATAAAGTCAAATAGAGAGACAATTAGCGAAATCAACTGCGATTTTATCACGCATACTTTTCTTATTCCAGACAATCCTGCGCATCTGTATGCAACATTCAAGAATACATACAACAATTATCTTAATAAAGGAGTCATCCAATCAACATGAAAAAACGGTTTTGTGGTATAGTGGTGGTTTTAAATAGATATGGTTTCACCTCCTTACCCCCGGTATTGGCACCGCCGGGGGTTCTTTTTAAGGAGGCGGAACCGGCAAAGGGCAGGCGGCGGAGGGTAAGCTCTTGAAGGTTCCGGGGATTGACAGGGCGGCTCTGGTTCTTTCTCGACAGATTGGAGACGGGGTTAGACTCTGCCGCCTGCTCAATGCCTTTACTTATTTAATCGACTCCGCCTTTATTATCGTGGACGACTCTGACGGTTACCGGCTGCTGGTGCGAGCTTACGGCCAGGTGGTGGCGGATCGGCGGTGCGAAAATCTAAGGAAAGCAAAGCAATATTTTCGCACACTGTTAACGGAACTGGTGGGCCAGGCCATTACCGGGCCGAAGTGGAGTGACTTTTTTGAACCTGACCGGGATTTCTATATTCAACATTTAAGGGAGGTCTACCAGTTTCGTCAGCAGTTGGCCCATATTTGCGGCCTGGTCATGGATGATGATTTATGCCGGGAGGAGACCGGCACCGTCCTGGATTTTAAAGAAAAGATAAAAGGCCCCTACGCCACCATCCTGGCAGACCCGCCCTGGCGGTTCACCAACCACACCGGCAAGGGCGCACCGGAACACAAACGGTTGAACCACTACCCCACCCTGCCGCTGACAGAGATTGCCCGCCTGCCGGTCTCTCAAGTGGCGGCCCCCCGCAGTCATCTCTACCTGTGGGTGCCCAATGCCCTGATATGGGAAGGCATGATCGTGATGAAGTGCTGGGGATTTATCTATAAGTCAATACTGGTGTGGTACAAGATAAGGAGAGACGGCGGCCCGGACCGCCGGGGAGTGGGCTTCTACTTTCGCAACGTGACCGAAATGGTACTCTTCGGCGTACGTGGCAGGCTGCGCACCCTCGACCCCGGACGCAGCCAGGAAAACATCATCCTGTCCAGAAAAAACCGCCACTCCCGCAAACCCCAGGAACTCTACCACCTCATCGAACAATGCAGCCCCGCCCCTTACCTGGAACTCTTTGCCCGGAAACCACGCCCCCACTGGCGCCAATGGGGCAACCAACTCCCCAAAACCCAATGAACAACCAAAATATGATAACCATAAATTAAATTAAAGGAGATTAATAAAATGGCTTACGAGAACATTTCAGCAGAGTTAGCGGACGACACACTGGAGCAATTAATCCAGAAGGTAAAGGAGATGGATGAAACGCTATCTTTTACCATTTACCTCAGCCCTGAAGAGAGACAATCTCTGCAAAAGATGGGTGATAAGACACTGGCCTTTGTAGAGAAGGCACTGGAAATGGCCTCCAAGAATCCAGGTTTTAATCCCCCATACCTGGATGTCGATGAACTCCAAAAGGACCTGGCTCTGGCCAAAAAACTCAAGAATTTTTTGAACTTCCTGGCTCCATTTACCGAAAGGGTAGACGACACCTACCTGGCAGTGGGCAGTGAGGCCTATGCTGCGGCGCGGGTGTTTTATTATTCGGCCAAAGGTGCGGCAAAGGCCAATGTTCCCGGTGCCGATGCCATCGTGGAAGAGTTGGCCAAACGTTACAATCCCCGTGCCCAATCGGAAGAAAAAGAGAAGGCGGCCTGAATCATGCCGTTTTTGCGCATATAGCCCAAAAGCCTCTCCCAGAGGCGCGATTTAGCTGTTCGGAACAGCGATCGATCTGCTCGGAACAGCTATTGAGCTGCCGGGAACAGCGATGGATCTGTTCTGATCAGCGATGAAGCAGTTCAGAACTGCAGTAGGGCAGCAAAAAGCTGCGACAGGGCAGTTCAAAACTGAAATCGAGCTGTTCAGAAGTGCGATGCAGCAGTTCGGAACTGCGACAGGGCAGCTTAGAACAGCGATCTGGCAGTTCGGAACTGCGGCAGGGCAGTTCAAAACTGCGTTACAGCAGTTAAAAGCTGCGTTATCGCAGTTCGGAACTGCGATACTTCAAAAAAAAGCTGCGACACAACAGTTCTGAACTGCGCTACAGCAGTTCAAAGCAGCGGTCAAGCTGTTCGGAACAGCGATATAGCTGCCCGGAACAGCAATTTTATCATCGTTATGTATGTTATGTTTTAAAACGGAGGAAAAAAAGATGTCTACTTTTAAAAAGAGAGAAAAAAAAGATGGTGTTAAGCTCAAAGAATTAAGAGAATTAGCGGGGAGCCAGACAGAGGATGTGGGGGTGTTCACTCGGTTCATTCGGGTTATCATTAATATAGTGAAAGACGCCTCCATCACCCTCAAGTCGGCATTAGGATTAAAAGACAGGAAAACCGGGGACGGCGACGGCGGTTCGGGGAATTAGGGGGAACGAATGGACAATGAACTGCTGGTGAGCCTGACCGGTGTGATCGCTACCCTGGTGGTGGGCTACCTGGGCATTAGATTGTCAAGGGGCCGTGAAAAGAAGGTCAGTTTGAAGTTTGTCTGTATCCTGGAACTCCACCTGTTTGAGTCTATTGTCCAACAACTGGAGGATATCGACATCAAATACCGGGGCCAGCCCGTCAATGAAAATGTCGTCTTACTAAAGGGCAGCATCGTCAACGACGGCATCAGGGATATAGACAAAGCCATGATATACAAACCCCTCAGCATCGGTTTGCCGAAAGACTTTAAATGGCTGGATGTGAAAATCATCAAAAAATCTAAAGATCTAAAGACCGCCTGCTGCATCCAGGACAACAGGTCGCTGCGGCTCGACTGGGATCTGTTAAAACGAGATGAATTCATCACCTTTTTGGCCCTCGTCGAATACACCGGCGACAAAGAGTACGACGGCGTGTTGAATTTCAAATTTAACTGCCGGATGACCAATCTGTTCCGTGTTAAACAGGAGGCCCCCTTTACCCATGAACGACTGCCCTTTGGAATCGGGCTGGCGTTTGTATTCGCCTGCCTTGGCCTGATTTTCATCGGCATCGGTATGTTTGGTTCTGGTATCGATCCCAATCCATATGAATTTCATTACCGGTTGATCGAAGATGGCAAAAAGACGGATGTCATGATTGAAGTACTGGATAAGGATACGGTAATACTGGCCAAAGAGGGCTCTCATGAGAGAGAGAAAATAGAGTTGAGGTCGTTATTCCGGGAAAAGGATCTTGAAGCCTATATCTATGATTACGGGTTTACAAGATTCAGTAAAAATTTTAATATCATTTTTTCGATTATAATCATCCTGCTGTGCCTCTATATATTGATTGGTCTGGTACGGCGCATGAAGCTGGAAAAGAGGTGGTGGGCAAAATTCTTTGAAAAAGAGTAATGAATGAGACGTTTTGAGCCAGTCAGCAGTGCTTTATAATTTTACTTTTTTGATTCTCTAAATATTTGTTTATGGAAACTAAAAATCTAAAGTCTGTCTTGAAGGATGATAATGTTGGGCTAAATTTGGGGAGATGAGAAAAAAGGACAGTAGTTTAGGGATACTCACTTTTACACTGTATCGTAATTTTGCACTGCCTCGAATAGTTGAACATCAAGTTTATAGATATCATCAATCGTTTCAATATGGTGCCTTTTTTCTTTCTTATCTTTATCAAATATCCCTATATATTTCTTTTTGCTATTCAGCCAAAGACGGCAGATTGTTTTCCATGTGCTATTATCCAGGATTATAGCGAAATAATTAATTGTATCTTTGAAGCCAATCCTTTTCGTATCGACCCCCTTTTGTTTCAATAATGCCTTTACGATTACATACCCTTCAATTTCCTCTTCAGTGGTCACGATTTCAGTTCTGTCTTCCTTCGCTTTATTTTCGGGCATGACTTCTGATTGTTCCTCTTCATCTCCCTTCTTATCATCCTTTTCGAGAGCAGCTTTAATCTTTTCGTTCACTATTTCAGCAATGAGCTGATTGCTCGATTTTTTGATTATATCAGTGAAAGATGAAACTACTTTTTCGGTGGCCTTCCCATTATATATGCGCTTAATAAAGTACTTAGTAAATTCAAGGGACGGCGTTTTTAACTCTTCCCGGAGGATTCTTCTTACTTCGTTGGAGTATTTCAACTCGCTTGCTGTGTTGATTATTTCATCGATATTAAAGTAAGACTTGTGAAACTTCTTAAGCTCAACGAACAACTGTTCAGGTATTTCTAATATATCAAAGTCCAAGAACGGTTTTTCATCCATTCTGTTAATTTTTTCCAGGTCTGTAAAGAATTGGTAACGGATACCGTTGGTCAAAACTGCAAATTTTACATCAGTTACACCGAAATATCTGGTCATTTGAGACTTGTGTAAAACTAAATCTTCACCGCACCATTTACATTCAATAATGATAATTGGCTTCCCATCTTTCATAACTGCATAGTCAACCTTTTCACCCTTCTTGGCTCCGATGTCCGCCGTGAACTCCGGCACTACCTCTGTTGGGTTAAAAACTTCATATCCCAAACACTCCAAAAAAGGTAAAACAAAGGCATTTTTAGTTGCTTCCTCAGTTGTGACTTTATCCTTCAATTTTGCAACTCGATCAGCAAAGGCTAAAATTTGATCTTTAAAATCAATCATCTTACTCATCCTTAATTTTTTTTCAACTTTGCCTTTCATGCTACCAGCATTGAGGATAAATGTCAACACCATAACGGGCATTTTAATAATGGTGTAAGTTCTTTCAGTTAAAATTACTAATCCCAAAACGATCGAATAAAATAACGACTGACCTCATCATTCCAGACAAAAAAAGCGGATGCCAATTTACAAAAATCATCTAAAGAAATATGTTTTTTAATGAAGGATGCCTCTATCACCCTCAAGTCGGCATTGGGGTTAAAAGGCAGGAAAACCGGGGATGGCGGCGGCAGTGGGGAAAATTAATGAGACAGATTTAAGATTTTGGGGTAAGTCCTGGAAGATTTTGATTGACATTTTGGTGGGATCGTTGTAAAAAGAGAGTTACGCTGTAGAGAAAGAGAAGAGAAAATGGTCAAAAAGATGAAACAAATTGCCGAGCTTGACCGGCCCAGGGAAAAGATGTCAAAAAAGGGGCCGAAGGGTCTATCCAACCTGGAGTTGGTGGCGGTATTGCTGGCCAGCGGTAATCGACAGAGGGATGTGATGGAATTGGCCCATGATATTGCCCGGCTGACGGAAAAGGATTTTAAGAGTCTCTCTATAGAGAGTTTGTGCCTTATTGAGGGGGTCGGGGTGGCCACGGCCTGCCGGATCATGGCCGCGGTTGAATTTTCCCGGCGCTTCTTACTCCACGACGGCATCAAGATCAACGACTATCGCGATGCCCTGAAACTGGTGGGGGAGCTGCAGAACAAAAAGCAGGAATATTTTTTAACCCTGACGCTGGACGGGGCCCACCATCTCATTCAGAAGCGAACGGTATTTATCGGCACCCTCACCCAGTCGCTGATACATCCCCGGGAGATCTTTGCCGATGCCATTAGCGACAGGGCGGCCGGTATCATCCTCATCCACAACCACCCGGACGGCCACCCCGAACCCAGCCTGGAGGATATCGAGGTGACCAGGCAACTGACAGATGCGGCCAAAATCCTGGGCATCGAGATCCTGGATCACATCATCGTGGGCAAGGGCCGCTACTTCAGCTTCCAATCCCACGGTATGCTGCCGCTGCCCTAGTCGATACGAAGGAACGCCGGGGATCGGCGAAACTTTATGATGTAAATAGTCGTCGTAAAGATTGATAAACAGAGCATTAAATCCATTATGAAAAGGAGAATCGCTTTTTTCCTCGGCTCGGCGCTGTTCCATTTTCTTTTTTTCCACTGGTTCATCAATCTCTCCTTCCAGGTTAAAACCTATGAAACAACGGAGAAGATAACGGAAATCGTCCTGGTTCCGGGGGAGAAAATATGGCTGCCGACCCCTGAACGACAGGTTCAGGAGATTGTACCCGGTACTATTCAACCGCCGGAAGGGGAAGTCCCCACGGGATCACTGGCTGGCCCTAATGCAGCGGCGGCTGCAAAAAAAAGTCCTCTCTCCGGCAGAGGGGAAAAGACCGGGCCGCTGTCCATCGATCTGGATCTATCGTTAAAGTCAAATACAGTCGCCCCCCGGGAGTTCGCCGAC
Source organism: uncultured bacterium (assembly GCA_965603365.1). Classification (GTDB taxonomy): domain Bacteria; phylum Acidobacteriota; class Aminicenantia; order UBA2199; family UBA2199; genus JAHELQ01. The sequence continues at coordinate 59,405 of CBFDCR010000020.1, read as the reverse complement.
CTGGAACAACTCCAGAGGGATATCGAAACCTCAAAAAAACGCAATCTCGGCAGGTATGCCTATCGGTTTGACCCCGAAAACCCGGGCATCGGCAGGGTGCATTTGGCTGCCGGGAAAGGCGATTTTTTTCAGGTGAGACACTACAATATCAAACCCTGGGCCCGGCAGGCGGTGGATAAGATTCAACTCAACTGGTCGGTTCCCCTGGCCACTGCGGTGGGGGTCGAAGGCCGGGTGGGGATAGTGGCGGTGGTCGAGAAAGACGGCCGCATTTCAAAGACAGAAATCAGGCAATCTTCGGGCCGGGAGGCCCTGGACCTGGCGGCACTGTTGGCCATCCGGGCCAGTACGCCGCTGCCCAAACTCCCGGACGACTTCCCGGCCCAAAATATCGAGGTCTATTTTGTCTTCGAGTACGGTGAAAAATGATTAAGAGGGGGTTCACAGAATTCGCGGCAATCATAATCACCCTTTTGCTGGTGTTTCCAGGGATTTACGGCGCCGACATAGTAGAAGAGAGTATGCCGACGATTCGGGAAGTTTACCTGATCCGGAACGATTCATACGAAGGCGACCGGCAGCCCGACAAGCTCCTGGTGGGGGTTGACCTATCTGCCGATGCCTACTACAAGTTGATTTATAAGGAAAATATCGTCCGGGTGGGGCTGCTGCAGCGGGGCCCAAACGTGGTGGATTTTACCGTGGCCCACCTGTTCCGGGAGACGGCCTCCCACACTTATATTTTAGCGGTAAAGGCCAGAACTCAAAACACAATCCTTCAAGAAGAGATCAAGATCGATATCGTCCTGGCCGGTTCAGATGAACCGGACGTTGAGGGAACAGAAACCAAACAGGTAGATACCCGTCTATCCATGTTTGTAAAAGACCAATTGGTGGCCCAAAAAACGAAGTCGCTCGCCCCCCTGCGCCTGACCGGCAAAAGCCGGCTGGAGCCGGCGGCCATCGGCTACGGCATCTACAATCCGGTAAATGGGAGCTATCCGGACCTGGACAGTTCCTCCTTCTCTGTCTTGACTCTGGCCGGCCTGGCTCTTCGGGCCATCAAGAAGTCGAAGACCAAAAAAAGACAGCAAAGGGAGATAAAAAAGTGCTCGTCCATTCAAACCGCTTTTTTTAAGGAGGATGAGCAGGGAATCCGGGAAAAGTACGATTTGACCATCCGCATCGGAGTGGTTAATAGAAAAAACCCTTGATGGTGCGGACCCGATAGCTCTTGCCGTTTTTGAGTTTAATGGTGATTTTGTGAAACCGATTGAGTTGTTTCTCTTTTTCGGGGGAAAACTGCAGGATATATTTGGCCTGGATATCCTGACGGATTTTCTGATAAACCTTCTCGATCTCATCGGGGTTAGCCAGCAAAAAGGTGACGCCGCCGGAGGAGGCAGATATCTGCTGTAAAAGCTCCTGATATTTGTCGTTATTTTCCTCCACCGTTCTCCGCCCGATGGAGTAGATCACCGCATTGGAGTGTTCGACCCGCTTCATCAGGGTGTAGGGGTCCATATAGGAACTGTTGTCCTCCCCATCGGAAAACAAGACAATGATATTCTGGCCGGGAATTCCCTTTAATAACCGAACACAATAGGCAACGGCATCGTAGAGAGCGGTGGCGCCGAAGGGGAAGGCCACCGACAGGGAATTCACCAGCTCGTTGACGTCGGTGGTAAAATCGGTGTCCTCCAGCACCTCATGGTTAAAAAATACGATCATGGCCTGATTGTTTTTGGTCAGCAATTGATCCAAAAACAATTTGGCCGCCTCCTTCACCCTGGCGATCTTGTCCTTCATGGAGGAACTGATATCGATCAACAGCACCATGTGAAACTTCGCCTTGCCGCTGCGATTAAAATAGGAAATTTCCCGGGGTTTGCCGTCCACCGTCAGAGAGAAGTCGTCTTTCTTAAGCCCATCGATATAATTTCCTCGCCGATCGGTCACCACCACCGGCACTACGATTTGAGACACATCCACTTCCTGGAAATCATCCAACTTTGAGGAGCCGATCCCCTTGCTGCCGAGGATCTTGTTCTGGTTACCCCGCACAACGACTTTAATGGTGCGGTTTTTGGGATTGTCACCGAAGTTGTACTTGAAGGTGTAGGGGGGCTCCCGGAATTCCTTGACCAGTCTTCCATCCACATAGCACTCCACACGGCGAATCGAATCGGGATCGGCGGTTTTTACCGAAACCTTTATCTGCTTCTGCCCCAGCCAGATGGTATTCTTTTTAGGGGAGTGAATGGTGATTTCCGTAGGCTCTCCATAGTGGATGCCTATAACCAACATAAAAAAAGGGATCACGAAAAAAAGAATCTTTTTCTTGTTCATTGTATTCTTAAATGTCCTCGCTGATTTAATTTTTTAATGGTTTTATTTAAATAAGAGCTGTTGAAAATATCGAACACAAAATAGGTACTGTAATAATCCCGGGAGTGATTCTGACTGTAAAATTGTCGGCAGGTTTTGAACAGGAATTGGTAGAGGACCTGACCGGACAAATGGGATGAAATCTTCTTCCGATAGGCATGATAGGCCACCTTGACCTTGAACTCGTTGATCATCTCTCCACCGATCCAGCCGGAGTCAAATAAATTGGCTACCTCCTGGGGAAAGATCGGCATCTGCCGGGGAGTGAGGGTGCCGAAGGTATGATAGTAAATATTACCGAAGCGGTGATTCTCATGGCCGATCACTTCAGCCAGCGGACCCCGGGAGTAGGCGGTCAATTTTTCTTGCTCGGAAAATCCATTCAAATGATTTCCCTTCTGGAAAAAACGCCGGCCGATTTGCAGCAATTCGGAAAAGAAGAGGTTGTGGTTGTCCGTCTGACGGCCCATATACTGCATGGCTTTTCGGTAATGAAAGCCGGCCGTAATGGTCGGCAGCTCCCGGCACAAATCGTGCCGGATGTCCTCATTCTTTTTGGCCTGCTCGATCAGTTCTAAAGCAAACTTCACCAACAGGGCGGTATAGGTCTGGCTGTGGTTGACCCCCGGTATCGGATAGAAATCCAGCAGGTTGACAATCACCGCCTGGATATGATGGGCATTGTAAATATAGTTCCGGCCAAATAGATGGTCGTTTAAATTGGCGGCAAAGTCGATATTCAGCCGGGACAGGCCGCCCTTTAGATGAAATCCCAGCAACGTATCCCCCCGCCTCTGGGCGGCGGTAAAATTCCACGGGGTCTGGCCCTTTTCCCCCTCAAAATCGTGGAGACGAACCAGGTTGGGATTCAGGAAAGACTTCAGGTCGAGGTTTTTGGCATTCAGGGCATAGGCATGAGCCAGCAGGTAATCCCGCAAATGATAAATCAGGTATTTGGTCTTAATTTCGCTGACCAGTTTTTTCAATGCTTCCGGCGGCGATTGATTCCTGGATTTATTGACCAAATGCTGTAGATCGCGGTTGAGAGCGGTTCGGGAATAAGGTTTAAATTTGTCCCTGACCGATCTGGGGGCATTGTCGCTGATGCCGGGATTGGGCAAGACATTAAAGAGATCGAAGAGACGCTGCCGGATAGAGGCCATTTCCTCGGCATTACCCTGCCGGATCTTTTCAAGCATGCGGTTGATTTCCAGCAGCATACCCAGCGAACCGATCTCCTGGGACGCCAGGATCTCCTGGAGAGTCTGTTTAAAAACATTTTTGATAATAAAGCGGTAGCTGGCATCTTGAATATGGAGGGTTCGATTGGGGATGCCTCTCAGGATAAAATCCATGAAGGCATCGTCGGCGGTACTGCTTTTTAACGGGATCTTCAATTCCCTTTCCAGATATTGAAAAAACCGGTCGTAAAAGACCGATCTATCCATCGAAATGTCCAGCAGCGCGGCCACCATGCGGTCATAATCGGGACTTAAATCTGCGGGAATATATTTGGCCTGCTGTGAGAACAATTCAAAGACGGATTGGATCAGAGAGGAAAATAGCGATAAGTCATCCTTATCCAGTTCATCCAAACGTAAAACCAGATCGGAAAACGATTTTGATATTGTTTCCGGCTTCTTGAAGGGAATTTTTTCGGCAAAATCCACCAGTACGTTATAGTTTTCATACATATTATACAGACCGGCAATTGTCTCTTTGTTCAGAAGCTCCGGTCGGGGATAAAATTTTGAATAGATGGAGATGAATTTTTGCATCTCCCCCATTCCATTCTTATTTAGACTCGACACTTTGAGCAATAACCAGAGCAAATCATACACCGTAGAGGCATCACTGGCAGCTTTCATTTCTGCCGATTCATTTTTAAATTGAGTGTAATATTTAAGTCGGACCGGCCCCATCCAGGCTAAAAGCCCCCCAGGAAAATTAACCTTATCTCCCGTGGCTTGTAAGGCATACATGAGGGTATAGAAACTAAAGGGCCGCAATCCGGGAAAGCTCGAACCGGTCAATTTCTCCTCTTCCGCCAACTGAATCAGGCGGCAGAGGGCCTGCATTTTCCGGGGCTCCCCGAAGAGAATTTTTTGCATATCGGCAGGCAGGAAATAGGAAAACACATACAAATAATTCCACTTGCCGTGCTCGGCAGTGGCCAGTTGAACCAGAAAATCGAAGGGAGCTTCCCGATAATCTTTGCCCACTAAACCGGACCAGAAGACGTCGGCTTCCGCCCCTCCCGGCAGATCCAACCGGTTCTCCTTCACCCTCAAGGCCGATGACAGTACAAACATGCCCATCAACAACTTCTTATCCTCATAAATCTTCTTCCAGGCCCCCCCTGCCGGTTGGGGGATCAGATCGCCGATATATTGAATTTCCCGGTCCGACAGGCGGTACAGCACTCCCAGCAGCAGGGAGAGCCGTTCATCCATGATCAACTCTTCAAAAAAGGATGTCGCCTCCAGCTTCTTTCCGGTTATCTCTTCCAGCTTCGACAGTTCCCAGGGGATGGGAACACGGCTCTCTTTTATTTTAAACTGAAATTTTTGGGTTCTATTGAGCTTGCTTTGCAGGGCCAGGGGATTGATCAAGTCGAATTTAGAATAATTCACCGCCCCCACCGACCTGTCGGCATTCAACAAATAGTCTCCCTTTTCATTCTTCTGCAAACTCAGACCCAGCAGTTTTAAAAAGAGTTTGGCCCTGGAAAATCCCTTCGGATCGGCCAGATCAAAACTGATTTGCCGGGGATTATCGGGGTTGCTCTTCTGAAGGAACTTCTTTATGAGGGAATGCCAGAGGATGACCTTTCTCAGCTTGTTCCGAAGTCCCCGTTCCAGGACCTTTTCGTCGGGCTTTTCGGCATAGAGCAGGCGGTCGTTTAAATAATAGATAAAGTCCTGGCCGGGATAATTGTAAAAGAAATTGGTGTAATAGCTGATGCGGCTTACGTCGCCGGGGATGACGATATCCTCGGCAGGAAGCGGCAACACACAGCCGATTACCAGCGTCAACAGGCACAACAAGCCGGTACGTTTCTTATTCTTCATCGTTCACACTCCAAACATTAACGGCTCTGCGAAAGCCGCGAATTTTAAAAAAAATCTACTTGCCCAGTCCCTTTAGTACTGCTTCCTTGAACTTGGGATTAACCCTGGCACCGTTTTCCTCCGCCTTGTTCAAATAAAACAGGGCCCGCTCATACTTCTTGATCATATAGTATAAATTGGCCAGATTAATGTAGGCATTGCCGTGAGTGGGATCGACCTTGACGGTCTCCAGGTACTGCTGATGGGCATCCTGGTATCTTTTCATCTTAAAAAGAATATTGCCGTGTACATAATAGTATGCCGCCGGTATCTCTCCCACGCGGGGAAGCGGGTCGCTGAGCCGGTTCTGGATCTGGCTGAGTTCTCCTTCAATTTTTCCAATTTCTGACTCGATCTCCCGGCGATCCACTGCGGTCCCGGCGCTTTTTAATCTATCTCTCCAGGCAGACAGATTCTCTTGCAGTTTCCGCTGCTGCTCCCGCAGCGTATCCAGGTACTCCAGTTGAGTGGCCACCCGCATGTCCGCCATGAACTTATAATTGTCCCTGGCCTTCTCGATGTAGTCCAGCGCGGCAGGATACTCTTTATTCTCGTAGGACATCTGGGCCAGTAAGAAGTAAGCCTCCGAATATTGGGGAAATATCCCCACGCAATCGGTCAATGGTTTCATGGCCTTTGAATACTTTTTCTTTGAAAAAAAATGATAGCCTTTGTCATACAACCTCTTGGCCTTCTTAAATTGTTCGAAGGTGTTTTGATCCATCAGGAAACGTTCCTGGCTAAAGCCGAAGTGGCTCGTCAACAGACAAAAGACGAAACACACACACATCGCCACAGGAACCCGCTTAACGCTCTTACCACTGCTGTTCACACATATCATGTTAGACCCTCCTGTTTTTTCTGAACATTATACCACAAGGACCGGTTGTCGACCATTTCATAGGTTAAGTACGGAAGGTATAAGGAGAACCGGAAAAAAGCAAAGCGAAAAAAAACAAATGGCAAAATATTTGATAATACAGGACACCCAGAGGCACGATTTAGCTGCCGGGGAGCTGCTGGTAAAACAGTGAGCAAATCGTCGATTAAAATCCGAGCGTGGTTTTTTTTACGTATAAACGTATATATAGTCATGCAGCAACAGAAAAGGATTTTCTATTCATCAAATAGGAGGCAACGTCATGCGCAGCGGGAAGTATTGGCATCTTACGGTAAAAGGACTGGCCATCGGCCTGTCGTTCTTGCTCTTAACTGGAAATCCGGGGCTCTATCCCGGTGACAGCCAGTGGGAGAGCCTGTTTTCCCTGGCCAAACAAAAGTACCTGGAAAGGGATTATAAAAAAGCCATCGACAACCTGAAACAGTTACTCTCTTTTTTTAATAAGGATGAACAAGACCTGGAATTGGCGGCAAAGATCTATTTACTGATGGGAGCCGCCTATGAGAAGTGGGGCAATCCCCTCATGGCCAGAGAACATTTCAGAACGGCCAGGGACATTTCAGACACCGCCACGGTGGAAGATATCGACCTGGAGTCATCGGTAGAGTACCAGCGTATTTTTCTGGGTGTTGAAGATCCCCAGGGGCCCATGGTCATCGCCAGACCGGCGGGAAAGCCTCGAAAAAAGAAAATATCTCCCCTGCTCATTGCCGCCGGTGTTCTGGTGGTAGGGGGCGTCGTGGCCGCGCTGCTGCTGACCAGGAAAAAAAGTGAAACAGACAACGGGGGCGGAGATGATCCCGATTACGATACCCGGGTACTGGGCATCCAGTGGGTGGAAGTACCCGAAGGGGAGTTTATGATGGGGGACAATTTTAACGAGGGAGACCCCATGGAAAGGCCGGTCCATGCGGTATACTTAAGCAAATACTATATCTCTAAACATGAGATTACCTTCGAGCAGTATGATAAATTCTGCCAGGAGACCAACCGGCCAAAACCCGGTGATGAAGGCTGGGGCCGGGGCTCCCGACCGGTCGTCAATGTCTCTTTAAATCAGGCCGAAAGTTTTTGCAGTTGGCTGTCGAAAAAAACCGGCAAGACCATAATGCTGCCCTCCGAAGCCCAGTGGGAGAAGGCGGCCCGGGGAACAGACCAGCGGCGCTATCCCTGGGGCAATTCCGCTCCCGACTGCAGCCGGGCCAATTACTGCTGCGCCAATCAAACCCAACCGGTGGGCTCATTCCCGGCCGGGGCATCTCCCTACGGGGCCCACGACATGGCCGGCAACGCGGCCGAATGGTGCCGGGATTACCTTGATAAGTTCTTTTATGAAAAGTCTTCTTACCAGGACCCCTTCGGCCCGATTCACAATAACGTCAACAGGAATCAATACTGGGAAAACGTGGTTCGGGGGGGCAGCTTCGATTGTCCCGGCGCCACCGGTATTCGCTCTGCCGAGCGGGGCCATCACAACGTCAACAACATCATCAGCCGCTACGGCCCCCTGGAACGCCGCGACTTAGGTTTCCGCATCATCAGGGAAGCAAACTAAATACCCCTTAAAGAGTTGGGTTTGGGGAATGGGACTCGATATCGAGTGATTTTTTATCGTTATCGGCCAATGAACCGTAATTTGGCCGGACTTTTTTATGATGCATGAAGAATTTTTTATGATTGTTTGTTGACTAAAAATCACTCGTGGCCGAGTAAAATTTACTCTTCAGCTGTTTGGCAATTTGCATTGTAATGAGACGGATTGGCACCAGGAAAAAATTTTTAAACTTCCCTTCACTGCTTAAACGGAAGATAATACCGGCTGGATGGGGGAGACCTGGTGATGCTCTTTCTGACTGTGCCACAGATCCCAATCCCGCTGGAGATTTAGCCAGAAGATAGGATCGCTGTCCAATGCCTCCCCGATTGAAAGTGCGTCGTCAGCAGTGAGGCGGCGTCTTCCACCTATAATCTCATTGATCCTGGCGGCAGGCCAGCCAAGATGACCGGCCAATTGGGATGGGGTTACCCCTAACGGTTCCAAAAATTCTTTGAGCAACATCTCCCCCGGATGAGTCGGGGGTCTATTTTTAGGCAGCATCATAAACCTCCTAATGATAGTCGACAATTCTCACCTCGAAAGCATCGTTATTCTGCCAACGAAAAACAATTCTCCATTGATCGTTAATTCTCAAACTCCATTCGCCCTTCATACTTCCTGAAAGCTTTTCAAGTCTGTTACCAGGGGGCACCCGAAGAAATTCCAGTGAGGGCGAGGCATTTATCTGGTCGAGCAATCGTTGGGCTTTGGGGTGAAGCTCACGGGCCAACTTTCTTGAATATCTACTGTTAGTACCATCGAAAACATCCTGCGCAACTTTATTCCCAAAGCTCTGTATCATCCGCCATTATTGTATCATATCCTTCTACACTTGTACAGCTAAAGAAGGTGGAAGGGGAAAGGCCATTGCCCTTTCGGGAAAAAGATGTCTGTTTTTGTTAAGACGGCGGAATCGGAAGTTCCGGCCTGCGACATTGAGTAAAAATCACTCGTCGATTGCTTTACAATTTTACTTTTTGGGATAAAAAATGTGCCAGGTGATGAATAAAATTTACTCATCGTCGAGTAAAATTTACTCTTCAATGACTAAAATTTACTCGCCACCAAATAAAATTCATCCAATCCAGGAGTCAACCATCTCTAAGTTTATACGTTTTCCCCCACCGTCCCCGACCTTCTACGGGAGTCAAGGCTACCTGAAAGGCCCTGGCCTTCATCACCCGGAAGCCGGCGGCCCGGGCACTGGGGAACGGGACAGGCCGGAGCGGTTCCCCGGCATCCAACTGGAAAATCAGCGCCCTTATCCCCTGGTCGGCAGAGAGGGTACATAAACAAGCCCAGACACAGATCACGCAGATCACGATCCGACCGACTCTCTTCATGTCTACTCCTTATGCCCCAGTTAAAGCAACTTTAATGGCAGCATTCAGGCATGAACGGTGTCCCATATTGGTTACACGCCGACATGCCAACCAGAGCCCTACTTTCTGAATAATATATGTGAAAACTCTCCTATAACATACCGGTACTCACCCCTTGCGCACCGCGCCCCAAACCTTGTGTACCGGTACACTTCCCTTATGTACCGCGCCTCACCCTTTGTGTACCGGTACTCATCCCTTGTGCGCCGCTCCCCATCTTTTGTGTACCGGTACTTAAACTCTGTGCACCGGTACTCATCCCTTGTGTACCGCGCCCCAAACCTTTTGTACCAGTACACATCCCTTGTGTACCGCGCCTCACCCTTTGTGTACCGCTCCAGGATCAGACCGGTGCTATACAATTTTACTTTTTGGGATAAAAAACGGGATAGGCGCAGAAAGAGTAATTACAGTATCTCTACCTTTTCAAATATTTTGAAGGCATGGGGATTTGTTTCAATGATTTCTAAGTAGGTGATAAGATTGTTTTTTAAAGAATTTTCCATTGGTATCGACAAACAACCGCCTCTGCCCGGGCAGACAAGAACCTAAGGGTAAGTGTTTCTCTGCCAGTGGCTCTATCCGTCTGCGGGTTATTCCATAAAAATCCAATCGTAGTTTTTTTTACGTATAAACGTATATATTTATGTGTCGGCAGAAGCAGATTTTTTGGTTATCAAATAGGAGGCAACGTCATGTGCAGCTGGAAGTATTGGCACCTTACGGTGAGAGGACTGGCCATCGGCCTCTCCATACTGCTCTTGACCGGGAACCTGTCGGTCTATTCGGTGGAGAATCACTGGCAGGGGTTATTTAGCCAGGCGAAGCAGCAGTATATCCAGGCGGATTACCGGCGGACCATCGAAATCCTGAAACAGTTGTTATCCTTCCTGGATCGGGAGGCCGAAAACAGGGAACTGCGGGGCAAGATCTATTTGCTGATGGGGGCGGCCTACGAAAAGGTAGGCAGCCCTGCTGTGGCCCGGGAGAATTTCCGCAGGGCCAGGGAGATTTCGGCTGACCTGACGGTGGAAGATATCGACCTGGAGTCATCGGTGGAGTACCGGCGCATCGTGCGGGGTGTCCGGAATCCCCAGCAGGTAAAGGTCATCGAAAGGCCGGCCCCGAAACCGAAAAAGAAAAGAGTATCTCCCCTGGTTATTGCTGCCGCCGTATTGGTTGTAGGGGGCATTGTGGCTGCCCTGCTGCTGCAAAAAAAGAAAAACAACGACGTCCCGGAAATAGAAGAGGTTCCCGATTACGACACCAATGTCCTGGGCATTGAGTGGGTCCGAATCCCGGCCGGGGAATTCCAGATGGGTGACAATTTCGACGAGGGCGAAGCCGATGAGCGGCCCGTTCATACGGTCTATCTAAGTACGTATCACATCTCCAGGTATGAAATCACCTTTAAGCAGTACGATACCTTCTGTGAAGAGACCAACCGGCCAAAACCCCAGGACGACGGCTGGGGACGGGGTTCCCGGCCGGTGATCAATGTCTCCTGGGACTATGCCCGGGCCTTCTGCTCCTGGCTGTCGAAAAAAACCGGCAAAAGCATCCTCTTACCCACCGAGGCCCAGTGGGAGAAGGCGGCCCGGGGAACGGACCAGCGGCGTTACCCCTGGGGACATTCCGCCCCCGACTGCAGCCGGGCCAACCACTGCTGTGGTACCCAAACCCGGCCGGTGGGTTCCTATCCGGCCGGTGTCTCCCCCTACGGCCTTCACGACATGGCGGGAAACGTGGCCGAATGGTGCCAGGACCTCTATGATCCCACCTATTACGGTCACTCTCCCTCCAGGGACCCCGAGGGGCCGGGTACTCAAAACGAAAGATATGCCTTCCAGGAGAGTGTGGTTCGGGGCGGCAGTTTTCGTTGCCCGGCAGCAGGGGCAGCGAGTGTGCGGGCCGCCGACCGCGGCCACCGCAACCAATATAGCAGTTATTATGATAATAACCCCCTGGTGTTTAACGATGTGGGCTTTCGCATCGTGCTGAAAACCAATTAACACGAAGGCAAAAACCGACTGCCGGATGAGCCGCCGGAAAAGTGAGAAGGGATCAGATAAAAAGTTGAAAAAAAGGGAGTTTTCATTATATAATAGATTGGAATGAAATTCGGAAAACACATCTTCTGGACGACGGCGATTGTGCTGCTGATGGCGGCCGGCGCCTGTGTCAAAAAAACCCACCTCGAGACGGTAAAACCTGCAAACGAGCTGGGCAACCGCTACACCCGGAAGGCGGATAAATTCTCCCAGGATACCCTGTACGAAAACGCCAACTACTATATCAAGCAGGCCATCGGCACCTACGAAGAGACGGGGCACTGGCAGGAGGTGATCCGCAGCTACATAAAATTGGGCAGCAATTTCAGTCGGTTGGACGACTATGAAGAGGCCATGAAACATTACGATACCGCCCTGAATCTGGCCTTTACCCATTCCCGTCTCCAGCAATTGGAAGTGGCCGCCAGATACCAGCAGATGGCCCGCTCCCTCTTGATCAAGAAGGAGTACCAACGGGCCTTCGAGCTCTACGAGAAAGCACTCGAAGTTCGGCTGCGGGTCCAGGGGGAGAACCATCCGGACGTAGCCAGAATCTACAACAACATATCGCAAGTCTACTGGAACAAAGGGGATTCACAAAAGGCACGGGAATTTTACAACAAATCGCTGTTCATGAAAATCCGCTTCATGCTGGGACTTCGCTACTTTAATATGGTCAAAAAGTACAACATCATGGACCGCCGTGATTCCTTTGCCGGCGATCTGGAGAGGGCCAAAAAATTCTTCCGTAAGGTGCTAAAATCGAACTGGGAGACCTATGGCGACCACCATCCCCTGCTGGCCGTCATCTTCGAGAACATGGGGATCATCCATACAGTTGAGGGAGACTACAACAAGGCCCTGGAACATTTCGGCAGGTCCATCGCCATTCGGCTCGAGATTTATGGAGAGAGCAGCCTGGAAGTGGCCGCCAGTTACCACGACATCGGTATCTGTCTGGCCTTCAAGGGAGACAGCGAAGAGGCCCTGTTGTACCTCCAGGAGGCAGTGGATATCAAAGCGAAAAAAATGGGACGCCGCCATCCGGACTTAGCCGACACCTATTACCAGTTGGGTAAGGTGAGAATGTCCCAGACAGGTATCGAAGCGGCCCTGGAATATTTCCAGAAGGCATTGATGGTGGCGGTGCCGGGCTTTGGGGAGAACGATATTTACCGGAATCCCCGGGTGGACGGCATATTTCAAAAGGACATTTTATTGAAAGTCCTCTCTGCCAAGGCTCAGGCCCTGGGGATGTTGTATACGCTCGATCCGGGCCGGACCCGGGATCTCCGTTTTTCCCTGGAGACCTACGAATTGGTGGGGGCGTTAATCGAAAGGATCCGCCTCGGCTACAAATCCGAAGAGTACAAACTATTGTTTGGGGAAAAATGTCACGAAATCTACGACGCAGCCATTCAGACAGCCCTGGAACTCTATGACCTCAGCGGAAACGACTTATACAGAGAGAAGGCCTTCGCTTTTTCCGAAAAAAGCAAGGCCGCGGTCCTGACCGAAGCCCTCAACGAATCCAGGGCCCGGGAATTTGCCGGTATCCCCCCGGAACTGCTGGAAAAGGAAAAAAACCTGAAGACCGAACTGGTGGCCTGCCGGACCTCTCTGGAAAACGGGTTTTTAGACGCCGACAGCCACAGGTCCCCCCAATTCCGGGAGTTGGAGAGCCGCTATTTCCGGCTCAGTGAAGCGTATTACCAATTGATCGAACTGTTTGAGCGGGACTACCCCCGGTATTACCATCTGAAGTACCGGCTTCCCCCCACTTCCCCGGCGGATATTCAGAAGGCTCTTGATCCGGACACCGCGCTGGTGGAATACTTTGTCGGTCAAAAATTTATCAATATATTTGTCATCACCGCCGATTATGCCGAAGCCTTCTCGGTACCCATAGAGCCATCATTCCAGCAGACCATCGGCAACTTTTACAATGCCATTAAGAAGATCGAAGAACAGACCTTTTTAACGCTGGCTTACCGGTTGCACCAGAAACTGATCCACCCCATCCACAGGATGATCCGGACGAAAAAGAGGCTGATTATCATTCCCCACACCGTCCTCTATTATATTCCCTTCGAGACCCTCCTGCGGCAGCCCTGCTCCCGGACCGATGATTTCTCCAGCCCCGACTATCTGATCAAACACTTTGCCTTCAGTTATCATTACTCGGCAAAGCTCTGGCTCTACGGTGAACGGGAGATGTCTTTGCACCGGGAAAAGAGTTTTGTCGGCTTTGCCCCTATATTTAGCGACCGGACGCAAAAGGGATACGTCTTGAACGCCCTTTCCTCTTCAGAACCCACAAGGCTGCGGGCCTCGACCGAAAAGCGGGCCCTGGTTCTCAACAAAGACACCTTTCCCGAGCTGCTGGCCACCGAAAGAGAATTGCAGCACATCATCGACCTGTTTCAGACCCGGGCCAAATCGGCCAGCGCTTACTTTCACCAGCTGGCCACCGAGGAGGCCTTCAAAGCCATAACGATGAAAGACTACAGTTTTGTGCATATCGCCACCCACAGTTTACAAAACAATGAAAACCCCCAATTTTCCGGCCTGATCTTCTCCCCCCCCGTCAACCCCTCAAGCCCAAACGACGGCATACTCTATGCCGGAGAAACCTACAATCTGGATTTGAATGCCCAATTGGTGGTGCTGGGCAGTTGCGAAAGCGGCATCGGCAAGCTGCTCAAAGGGGAGGGGATGATTGCCCTGCACCGGGGGTTTTTCTACGCCGGCGTAGGCAACATCATATTTTCCCTGTGGAAAATAGAGGATAAAGCCACCTCCCGGTTGATGATCGAACTCTACCGCCACATCCTGGCGGACGCCCCCTTTGCCGATGCCCTGCGCCAATCCAAGCTCCTGCTCATCCGCAATCCCTTCACCGCCTTTCCCAAATACTGGAGCGGCTTCATCCTGCTAGGCGTTTAGAGGTCCCGGTTATTTATTGGCGGACATAAAAATTACCCACATAGAGCAGGTCCTGGCGGCACTCCAGCTTCCAATAGTACAGGCCGGGTTTCAGCTCTTCCTTAAAATCAAACCGGCTCTCACCGGCCGGCAAATCGTACTGAAAAAGGGTCAGGCTGCGATTATTCAGGATTTTCAGGGTCAGGGGCTTTTTCTTGAAATTTTTCCATGAGAAGACAATATTGCGCCCGTAAGATTCATAGTTCCGGGGAGAGATAACCTGAACGGCGATACTGCGAAATTTACCGTCAATCATGGCTTCCAGATTGGGATTCACCCTAAAGCTCTCCCTGACAACCGGACGAGTATCCCTCTGCTGCGGCTGCGTTTCAACCTCTCTGCGGTCTCCCTTCGCTCCTTTTTCTACCGAAACCTGCTCCCCGGCAGGCGGCCCGGTTTCAATATCGCTGGGGGTAAAATTGCCGCCTTTGTAGAGAAGAAAATAGATGCTCAAGAACAGGGTTAGAAAAAAGAAGACCGCGGCCGCTCTCCTGAGATAATGGGGAACGAGGCGAATAGGACGCTTCGCCTCTGCCGCCCTTATAAAGTCCGGCAGTGCGGCCTGGGGAGCCTGATCATCGGCAGCGGACAAAAACCCGTAAATATCCAGAATCCTATCCTTGCAGGCGGGACAGTCCTCCACATGACTTCTGGTCTCCTTCGAGAGGGACGACAGATCCTGCCGCAGCAGGGCATCCACACAATGGGCAGCCGCCTCCTCACTCAAATGTGCCTGCCTACTCAATTGGTCTCTTTTGGGTTCCATCTTCCTCCTTTTTTTAAAGCAACCGTATACCCTCGGTTTCCCGGTCAGCCGGGGCCTGATAATAGAGCCTGATGAGATCGGCAATCTTATCGGTATTGTATACATTGCCCCGGTGGATGCGATTTAGATGGGAAACCATCTCTTCGATCTTGACATCGACCCACTTTCGCAGCGAATCGCTCTTGTTCTTCTTAACCTGGTACGTATTGAAGATTTCATTGATTGTGCCAAACATCTTCTTGTCGCTGACGAAGCGGTAATCGCCGGTCAGAGCCTCGACATCCTGGCTTCCAAAAACAGGAAATGTCTGTTTCACCTCTTCTGCCTCGATGGAAATACGGAATTTTAACTTCATACATAATTCCAATTTCGGACGCACCCGGAAATACAAATCCAGCAGCGTCCGAAATAGCCTCAACTCTTGTTCAATTACCAATCGACTGGCCATTTCATCGTACCTATTTTCATCAAAGATATCATCCAGCGACTGATAACCATCCGCCGCCAGGGGCCGGTTTTTCCGTTCCCGAATGATATCAATATATATATTACGGACGGTGACCATCAAATAGGATTTAAAAGAGGGCATTTCTTTAAACTTAAAATCATACTTTTCCTGAATCCGGCCCATCTTGTGGGTAATCAGGCGGGTCAAAATCTCCTGAACCAGATCTTCCTGCTCGTGGAAAACAGGATGCCGCCGTTTGATATATTTCGCGATACAGTGACGGTAGAGCAGTACCACTGTCTGGGGATGGTTTTTCAGCAGGTTTTTAAAATCCAGGATCTCCCTGGCCGCGGTTTTGATCCGATTATCCCCTGAATCATCGATATCTATCCCTTTCGCCTGACGGTACGCCTCCGACTTCACCGTCTTGAAAAAGAGATCCAGCAGGATGTCCTGGATATCCGGAAACAGGTACACCGGATACGTCTCCTCCGGGTACAGTTGCCGGATAACGGCCAGCGCAGGGAGGGCCCCTCTCTTCTTCCTGCTTAAATTGATGCGGCTCGTCATCCGTTCCATGGCTATATGTTTTAATAGCACATCCCGGCCGGAATTTCAACAACCCAGCGAAATTTCTACCGCCACCCTGCCGGCCGAGATGGAGTAACCAAAATGGGAAATCTCTCTAACAATGGCTAAATGGTGGGTAATGATGAAGAGGCAGAGGCGGTACTCCTCTTGTATGCGTTTCAATAACTGCGCCAGTTCTCCTTTTAAATCCGGGTCCAGGGCGGTAAAAGGCTCATCCAGGATGAGCAGTCCGGGTCTTAACAGAATTGATAGGGCCAGCAGGCACCGCCGGGCTTCCCCGCCGCTCAATTCAAAGGGATAGGCATTTAAAATCCTTTCGGGCGCGGTAAACCCCAAACCCGCCAGAATTGTCACCGCCTGCCTATCCCCGTCCCTCACCACATCTCTAAATTGGCGTTTGATCTTCAGTACCGGATTTAAGCAGGCAGCCGCATCCTGGGGGCAGTAAAAGATCTCTCTGCCCCTCACCTTTTTCAGCCCTTCATAAGCCGCCGGGCTGCCGGCCAGCACAAATTGTCCCGATTGGATAGACATATTTTCAGGCATCAAGCCGGAGATGGTACGGGCCAGCACGGTCTTGCCCGCCCCCGATTCTCCCCACAGGCAGGTGATGCGGTTGTGTCGGATCGCTATATCGACATCTGCTAAAATAGGCCTGCCCCGGCCAGCGGTCACTGTCAGATTTCTTACCTCTAAAAAACACACATTATCCAGCCAGCGAAGCGATGACTTCGATTTCGATGTCCACCCCCAACGGCAGCTCTTTTACCGCCACCGCCGAACGGGCCGGATAGGGGGGATCGAAGTGCTGGGCATATACCTCGTTGACCCCTTTAAAATCGGCCATGTCTTTCAAAAATACCGTGGCCTTGACAATGTGGGAGAGATCGGCCCCGGCTTCCCCTAAGACAGCCGCGATATTCTTAAAGATCCGCCGGGCCTGGGCCAGAACGCCCCCCTCCACCACCTGACCGGTGGTCGGATCGATGCCGATCTGGCCGGAGAGAAAGATCAAATGGCTGCTCCTGATGGCCTGCGAATAAGGCCCCACTGCCGCCGGTGCACTGCTTGTCTGAATCGCCTCTTTACTCATGCTTCACTCCTGAAAAGAATAAAAAAAGATTGTAGAGAACCCCGCCCCTTTTGTCAAGCCACCCAACACGTCTTTTCCCCCAGACGGTGAGTGATTTTTATTCAACGACGGGTAGATGTTGTCCGCCAATTGTTGGAGAGGTAATGTTAAATTTCTTCTATCTGGTAGTTCTGGATGTTGCGTATGTTGGGGTTGAAGCCGATGCGTTTGAGGGGTTTTCCGGTGGTGAGGTATTTCTGGTGGTATTTCCGGTCTTTGATCTGCCGGAGGGCTTCTTCGGCTGTACCCATTTTGAATTCCATGATATAGATGTGGTGCTGGGTTTCGATGACGGCATCGATGCGGCCCTGATTGGTTTGTACCTCTGCCTGGATATGAATTCCGATTAGTTTCAATACCAGATACCGGTAAATATATTGTAGGGAATGGAGGCAAAAAGCGATTTTATGGATTGAAAGAGACTGTCAGGGTCGTCGTGGGCAATGGCGTCTACCTTCTGGTCTATTATCTGGGTACTGGCAGCAAAATCTTTCCGGGTATATTCACGAAATAAAGAGTGTAAAAAGGAGTCACGGACCTCTTTGTTGGGATAGGATAATTGATATCTTTTGCTGTCCTCTTTGGAGAACTTCTTTTTGATCGTAAGGTAACCGGTTTGAAATAAAAGCGACGTGATTTCCATGTTGTCGATGTCGTAGCTGTCGAAAATATAGCCGCTGACATGGAGGTGATCAAAAGCAGTGGCATCGGTTCTTTTTTTTCGGATAAGTTTTGTTAAAAAGGTCGGTGTGCCGGAAGAGAACCAGTAGTTATCAAATTGTTTTTCGGTAAAAAAGCTTAGAATTGAGAAGGGGTTGTAAACGAAGTTCTCGCCGTCCCATGAGTAGCCATTGTACCACCTTTTGATGTCTTCAATTAATTCTTTTTTGTTTTTTCCTGTATCATCGGCAAGCACCTGGATTCTATCGCCAAAATAGCGCAATAGTTCATCATCGGTATAGTCCATCATGTTGGAAAATTGATTGGATAGAGTAATATCTCACAAATTGTTTAATCCGGAAAATACCGAAACCCTTGAAAATTTGGAAACTCCGGTTATGAAGGCAAATTTAATGAATTCATCGGCGCCCTTAATGGTGGAGTAAAAAGTACGTAAAATTTTTCGATTTTCCAGGGCAATTTCGGTTTTCTCCACCACGTCGATGGTAGGTTTGTCGTATTCATCTATTAATATTACCACGGGATTTTTCCTGGATAGTTCGCCAATGAGTTCCTTGAAGCGTTTATCGTACCCCTTCTGGCTCAATTTCACCTGGTGAAAATTTGCATTTTGGTTAATTAAATAGTTCAGGCTATCGATTAATTCCTCTCTATTTTCATAATTTAATCCTAAAAAATCGATATGAATCACCGGATGTGCTGCCCATTCGATTTTGTCGTAGATCCACAGGCCTTTGAAGAGTTTTTTGTTGCCGGAAAAGATCTCTTTGAGGGTGGAGATCAACAGGGATTTGCCGAATCGTCGGGGACGGGAGATAAAGTAGTATTTTTCGCCATTGGCAAACAGATTGTAAATATATTCGGTTTTGTCTACATAAAGATAATTTTCTCCGCTGATATGACTAAAGGTCTGAATCCCAAGCGGCAATTTTTTCATGGGAGTATTGTAACCTCAAAAAACCATATTGACAAGTTTATCCTGGGGAAACCGGGAGCCATCAGCCTGGAAACGATTGTTACAGGGAAGCAAATTGATCCTGCTTCCAGGCGATTATCCACAAGGGATTGGGAAGTAGATTTGAGGCTCGTCTCTTTGAAAGACCCATAGTATGGTCAAAAGCGCCTGTGCCGTCGGTATGGCCTACTATGAACACACTCAAGTCCGGGACCCCCGTCCAGAAGTTTCTTTATCTCCGAGAGCGTTTTGCCCGATTCAGGCCTGATCACATCGCTGTCAGTATCAAAATAGATGCCGTAAAGGGCTATGTGCCCTTCCGCCTCTATGCCCTTCGCCATGGCTTCGGCGTCGACGGCGACCATGCCCTCGTCCACGGGCTCCTGCTCGATTATGTCCATTTAATGTTTTTCACAGTTTAGCTGAATTAGGACTGAATAAAAAAATCGTTTTCCATCCATGAGCCGATTATAGTGAAAAGAAGATGTTGTTGTCAATGAAAATCAGGCAAAAAGTATGGGGGGGGGACAAAAAACGGGACACGAAACGTTTCTCACACAAAAACAACCACCCTAAAGTGCTCTTACTATTGGCTTGTGGGGGGGATTGTGTTATGATTCTACACTTGAAATAAAGATAGTAGAATGTTTAAATCCTTCGACCGGTATATTTTGAAAGAGATCGCCTCTCCCTTCGGGATCGGTCTGGCCATCTATACCTTTACCCTCCTGATCAACCAGATATTGATCCTCTCCCACACCCTGATATCCAAGGCCGCTACCGGCGGAACTATCTTGAAGATACTCGTCTATCTGCTGCCCGATTTCCTGGCCTTTACCATCCCCATGTCCACCCTCATGGGGGTGCTGGCGGGCCTAAGCCGCATGGGCAGCGATTCGGAAATCGTGGCCTTCCGCACCATGGGCATCAATAACGCCCGGATTTTGAAGCCCATTTTGATTTTTGCCCTTTTCACCTGGTTCGTGTCCACCTGGCTGATCATGTACCTGGCGCCGGAGGCCAATTTTCAGTTTAACCAATTGTACAACCAGATCGGGGTCTCCAGGGCGGTGTCCAATATAAAACCCGGCACCTTTTACCGGGAATTTCCCTTCTACACCCTCTATTTTAACGATATCGACAGCCGCTCCAATGAGTGGAAGGATGTCTTTCTGTATTCCCAGAAAAAGGGAGATACCGATACGGTGATTATTGCCGACAGCGGCAGGTACGTGCCCAACCCTGGCGGCGAGGAGGGCTTCATTATTTTAAAAGATCCGGTGGCCCACGGGTTTAAGAAAAAGGAACCGGAAGAGAGTTATACCATTACCCATTATAAACTTTTAAAAGAGTCGGTTCCTTCGCCCATTAAGATGAAACAGACCCGCCGCAGCAATCAGTTGGTCTTTCCGGAACTGGTCAAGAAGCGAAAACAAAAACCCAACAACCTGTCCATGAATATTGAATTCCACCGCAAGTTTTCCCTCCCCTTTGCCTGCATCGCCTTTGGTTTCCTGGCCCTTCCCCTGGGTATTTCCACCAAAAAGGGGGGAAAGGTCAGCGGATTCATCATCTCCCTGGGAATTATCTTCGTCTATTATACCCTCATGACCCTGTCGGAGAGCCTGGTATTGAGGAAGACCCTGCCGCCCTTCTGGGGCATGTGGCTGCCCAATATATTTCTGATCGTCACCGGCGTTATCTTATATTACTATACTGCCCGGGAAAAGAGTATCGGCTGGAAAAAGTTTTCTAACATCATGGCCAAAATAAAAAATGGAGCCCACAAGATATTTTTCTTTAAAAACAGTGCCCCCATTGTGATTTTTAAGATCAGACGGGTCAATCTAAGACTTCTGAAGATCCTGGATGCCTATGTCATCAGAAAGCTCACCCTTACGTTCTTCTTTGTGTTTGCCTCCATGATCCTGATATTTTACGTCATCGGCATTTTTGAATTGATCGACGATGTGGTGGACAACAAAGTGGCCTTTCACTATGTGCTCAAACATGTCTTTTACAGTACTCCCGGTCTGCTGGCTTTTATCTTGCCGGTCTCCGCTTTAACCAGCGTGCTGCTCACCTTTTCCTGGATGAGCAAGAACAATGAGATCGCCGCGGTTCAAATCAGCGGTATCAGCCTGCACCGTCTCTCCCTGCCGGCCATATTCCTGGGTATCCTGGTGTCGCTGACAGCCTTTGGCCTCCAGGAGGAGGTGGCACCGGAGGCCAACCGCAGGGCCCGGGAGGTTCTCAGTATTATCCATAAGAGAAAGGCAAAAACCGAGGCGGAATTTGAAAAGAACTGGGTAGTGGGCAAGAACAATACTTTTTATTTTTACAACTTTTTCGATCGCAATAAGAATCGATTCAATCGCTTCAACATCGTGATGATGGATGAAAACTTCAATGTCCGGCGCCGTATTTCGGCCACCGAAGCCTTCTGGCGGAACCGGAGTATGATTACCTTAAAGAGCGGTTTTGAGAAGGATTTTGAGGGGAATAAGCCGATGCAGACGCAGACATTTCAGCAAAAGAACATGATTATTCCCGAAGGCAGGGACTTTTTTAAGAAGAAGGTTTTTTTCTCCGAGTTCATGAACATCCGGGATTTAAAAAATTACATCCGCTATTTAGACGAGAACAACTCCAACAGCCAGAAATACGAGGCCGAATTGTATCAGAAACACGCCTTTCCCTTTGCCAGCCTGGTGATGGTGTTGATCGCCATCCCCTTCTCTTTTATCATGGGCAACCGGGGGACGCTGTACGGCATCGGCATTGCCGTGGGTATTTCCATGATCTTCTGGGGGGCCATCGGCATATTTAACTCCCTGGGCTCCACCGCCATTCTCTCTCCCTTCATCTCCGCCTTTGCCCCCAATTTTCTCTTCATGGCCGCCTCCATCTACCTCTTCCTCCACGTCAAAACCTAAAAACCGAAATAGTATGATTTTTACTCTGGCGCATCTGGGGGGGAATAATAAATTAATTGTGGTGGAAATGGGGAACTTTTGTTATAATTGATTCGTTAATTATGGTGCAACTAAATTTGAATGTTCTTGTTAAACGCTGCAAATCAGGCGATCAGGAGGCCTGGCACATGATTATCGATCAGTATTCAAAGACAATTTACAACATGGCCCTGAATTTCACGGGCAACAGCGACGATGCCTCAGACATCACCCAGGATATCTTTTTAAAGATATACAACAACATCGATAAATTCAGCGAAGAAAAAAATTTCCACTCCTGGCTCCTGAAACTATCCAAAAATTACTGCATCGACTTCTGGCGCAAGCACAAGCGAGAATTGACAAACCTGGAATTGGATGAAAACATTTCCGGTGACGGCCAGACCCCCGAAGATGCGGTGATTCAAGATTATGACATATCGACCCTGAGGGAAAAAATGACCCAACTGGCTCCCGAACTGCGGGTGCTTCTTATTATGAGAGATATCCAGGATTTTTCCTATGCCGAAATATCCCAGCACCTGAATATCCCTCTGGGAACGGTAAAATCGAGAATCAACCGCGGCCGGGTGAAACTGGCCGGAATTCTATTAAAAGAGGATAATTAAAATGGATTGCATGCGAGCGCAAGATTTAATATCGGGATATATCGAGAATGAGTTGTCCAGGGAGTTAAAGAAAGAGGTCTCTTTACACCTGGAACAGTGCCCTAATTGCCGCCGGCTGAAGGAGAAAGTTGAGGGCCTGATGAGTCTATCGCCGGAAATGGAAGAGGAAGTACCCTTTTTCTTGAAAAACCGGCTGTACAATATTCCCGAGACGGCGGAGGAGAGGCCGGGACGCCTGGTCTACCTGAAGTGGCTGGCCGCCATGGTGGGCACCATTGTGCTATTCCTGAATCTATTCTACTTTACCAACATTTTCCCCCCCGCCAACCGGGCACTCCACCTCATGGTTTCCCATATCGAAACCTTTGCCGTGGAAACCAGTGCCTTTGTTGAACGGGTTAAAGAGTCAAAGGGAAATATTTTCTCGAGTTTTTTCTCGGGGGATTCGGAGGGGGAGCCAACCAATCGAAACGGCAATATAAAAAATGTAGGAGGAAAAAATGGCTAATAAAGAAACGGCCCCTGTACATAAAAAGAGTCCCGCCCTGGCTGCCATCATTTCTGCTATTTTCCCCGGGGCTGGTTTTTTCTACATCGGCAATTTTTTAAAGGGGGTGGCCTATATCATCATCTTTGCCCTGCTGATTGGCCTGGAAGTTCATGCCAGTGAATATGCCTCGAGGGCCATGGAAATCGTGGTACTGGGGATTTTGATCGCCGGCTTCTACATCTTCCAGATCGTGGAGAGCTTTAACGATGCCAGCCGGACAGGACGGCGGGCAGAGGCAATAGTCGAAGGCGGAAAAGAGCGGATCTCCCTGTTCGGCTCCTTTTTTATCTTAATTTTGGGTATTGTTTTTCAAATGGAACGTCTGGACGTTATTGAACTCTGGGATATTATACGGTTGTGGCCCCTTCTTTTGGTTGCCCTGGGGGCCAAACTCATCTTTGATTATTCCAAACATAAGGTAGGTAAAAAAGATGATCAGAGCTAAAATAGACACTTTCTTTACCGGCCTGCTCTTGTTGGCCATCGGTATTCTGTTTTTAATGGACAACTTTGATTGGATCGACTTCGATCTGTGGCGCTTCTTCGTAAAATTCTGGCCTCTTATCTTGATCTATATTGGCCTGAAAAATATTATCTTACACTTCGTCGATTCAAAATGAAGAAAAAAGAGCTTGTAATCGTTCTGCTGCTGTTGGCCTTCGGACTTATATATTATATGTTTGAATCCAGTGAGTTCGATTTTTATGGAGGCTGTTCGGTCGGCTCGAGGGGCTTACTGTACAAGAAGTTTTTTTCCTTTCCCCAGGAAGAGCAGCGCTACACCGATATCCAATCCATAGAAATTCACAATGAGGCCGGGACCATTCATGTCGAAAAATCTGCCGGAAATGAAACGGTGGTTCAACCGGTCATCCGGGTCTATCACAAGAAGCATGACCGGGCCGAGGCGATCCGAGAGAATATCGAGTTACGGTACCGCCTGGACAGGGGACGGTTAACGATCGATACCGCTTCGGATAAAAGTTTTCCCTACCAGCGGGTGCGAATCTATTTCCGACTGCAGGTACCGGAGGCAGTGGCATTGAATATAACCAGTAGATACGGTGATATCGAGTTGAAAGATACCGGCAAAGATGTCGTACTCGACGGAAAACACGGCGATATATCGGTCGCCGCCGTCAACGACAATTTAAAAATTCGGCACGGTTACGGAAGAATAGTTATACGGGACGTCAGTGGTGAAGTCGATCTCCAGACCAGGTATGCTAGCCTGGACATCGACAAGGCCGCAGCCGTTAAAATCGACAGCGAACACACGAAAATCAAAATCAGAAATATCAAGAAGGGTATTCTATTAAAGAATTCCCATCACTCTATGGATATCGCCGATATCGAGGGCGTCGTCAGTATCAGTGCCAGCGATTGCCGTATTCACCTGAAGAACGTGGTCTCGGATTCTATGATCGTTAAGAATGCCTATAAGGAAACCCGGCTCAAGGATATTTCCGCCGGCAATCTCGACATCTGGATGAGTCATGGGAATCTGATCGTGGATTTCCGGCAAATCGACAATGCCGTCAATATCAACAGCAAATACGCGGATCTTGTCCTCCGGTTCCCCCGTTCCCTCACCCCCCTCTTTAACGTCAGCACCACCTATGGAGAAATTAAGAACAGGACCTCTGCCGAACTCGATATACACCGCAGTAAAGTCAGGCAAACGGTGACGTCGATGGAGGGGGAACCGGACATCATTATCAACAACGTCTACGGGGATATTATCCTGGAAAATTCCCGATAAGGGCCAGCCTGTTTCAACGAGTAAAGTAAGGCGGGAGTGGAAATTGAAAATAGGGCCGATTAATGATAGAATATGTTTTTGTTTCTTAAAGTTAAAATAAAACATAAGCAGTGAAAGCCCATGAAGAGAGTCAGATTTGCCCCCTCGCCCACCGGGTACCTGCACATCGGCGGTGCCCGGACCGCGCTGTTTAACTACCTCTATGCCCGGAGCCAACAGGGACAGTTCATCCTGCGCGTCGAGGACACCGACCGGGAGCGTTCGTCGCCGGAGATGGCCGCGGAGATCCTGGAGGCCATGAAGTGGCTGGGCCTCTACTGGGATGAAGGCCCCGTCTATCAGTCCGAGCGGTTTGAAACCTACCGCCAGCGGGCCATTGACCTCCTGGAGTCGGGAGCAGCCTACCGCTGTTTCTGTACGCCGGAGGAGATCGAGGCCCGGCTCGCTAAGACCGTAGACGGTAAAAGGGTAAACTGGAAATACGACCGCTGCTGTCTCCGGTTGAGCCCGGTAGAGATTCGGCAGAAACTGGAGGCCGGTACTCCCTTTGCCCTTCGCTTCCAGGTACCGGCGGGGCGGACCTTTTTTAAAGACCGGCTTCACAAGGATATGGAAGTCGACAACGATGAACTGGAGGATTTCGTCATCTTGAAGCCCGACGGCTCCCCCACCTATCACCTGTCGGTGGTGGTGGACGACAACGAGATGGGCATCACCCACGTAATCCGGGGAGACGATCACATCTCCAATACCTTTAAACAGGTACTCCTCTACCGGGCCTTCCAGTGGAAACCGCCCCAATATGCCCACCTGCCCCTGATTTTAGGGCCGGATAAAAAGAAATTGAGCAAGAGACACGGCGAAACCTCGGTGCTGGAATTTAAGCGGCAGGGCTACCTGCCGGAGGCGGTGGTCACCTACTTAGCCCAACTCTCCTGGCAGCCGGGGGACGATAAGAGAATATTTGAGGCGGATGAACTGGCCCAGAAATTCAGCCTGGGCAAGGTATCCGGGAACAGCCCGGTATTCGACTACGATAAGTTACAATTTGTCAATTCCCGGGCCATTCAGCAGCGGGATTCAAGGCAGTTGTACCACCTGCTGGCGCAAAATGACCGGCAATTCGAGCAAGACTTTTCTCCCTACCCCCTGGAGAGAAAGACAGCCTTTGTGGATCTGATCAAGTCCCGGATGAAGACCCTGTTGGACTTAAAGGAGAAGTTTTATGTCTATCTCAAGGGCCAACTGGATTACCGCAACGACGATCTGGCCAAATTGTCGGTCGACGACCGGACCCCCTCCCGGCTGCGGCAGTGGGCGGCGGCGCTCCAGGCAGTCGAGCCTTTCGACGCCGGCAACGTAGAGGAGAGGCTGCGGGCCTGTGCCGAGGGTATGGGAATCAAGGCCGCCAATCTGATCCACGCCAGCCGTTTTGCCCTGGTGGCCAGCACCATCAGCCCCTCTATTTTTGAGCTATTTGCCTTTATGGGAAAGCAAGAATCCATCGAAAGGATAGATAGATTTATCCACTTTTTAGAGAGTTACAGGAAAGAAAGATGAAAGATCAAGTCAACGATACCACCCTTCCGGGTAATTTTATTGAACATATTGTCGAGAGGGATCTGGCCGCCGGTAAGAATGACGGCCGGGTCCACAGCCGGTTCCCCCCCGAACCCAACGGTTATCTCCACATCGGCCATGCCAAGTCCATCTGCCTGAACTTCGGCTTAGCCGAGAAATACGGCGGCAAGTGCAACCTGAGGTTTGACGACACCAACCCCACCAAAGAGGAAGTCGAATACGTGGAGTCGATCAAAGAGGATGTCCGCTGGCTGGGCTTTGACTGGCAGGAGCGGGAGTTTTATGCCTCCGACTACTATGAACAGTTGTACCAATATGCGCTGCAGTTGATCAAACAGGGGGATGCCTACGTGTGCAGCCTGAGTACCGAGGAGATCCGGGAGTACCGGGGGGTGCTGACCGCACCGGGCAAGGAGAGTCCCTTTCGCAGCCGTTCGGTCGAAGAGAACCTGGAACTGTTTGAGCGGATGCGGGCCGGCGAATTTGCCGACGGCGCCCACGTGCTGCGGGCCAGGATCGATATGGCCGCGCCCAACATCAACATGCGGGATCCGGTCATCTATCGCATCATGCACGCCGCCCACCACCGCACCGCTGACCAATGGTGTATCTACCCCATGTACGACTTTGCCCACGGCCTGTCGGATTCTATCGAGGGCATCACCCACTCCATCTGCACCCTGGAGTTTGAGGACCACCGGCCCCTTTACGATTGGTTCCTGGATAAACTGCCGGTAAAGTATCGCCCCCGGCAGATCGAGTTTGCCCGCCTCAACATGAATTACACCGTGCTGAGCAAGCGCAAGCTGCTGGAACTGGTACAGGGAGGCTGTGTAGACGGCTGGGACGACCCCCGCATGCCCACCATTGCCGGTCTGCGGCGCCGGGGATTCACGCCGGAGTCAATCCGCACCTTCATGGAACGCATCGGTGTGGCCAAGGCCGACAGCCAGGTGGATACCGCCCTGCTGGAGTACTGCCTGCGGGAAGAGCTCAATCAAAAGGCCGTTCGGGTCATGGCGGTTTTGCGTCCCCTCAAGGTGGTTATCGACAACTACCCCGAAGAACAGGTGGAAGAACTGGATGCCATCAACAACCCGGAGGATCTGGCGATGGGCAGCCGGAAACTTCCCTTTTCCCGGGTGGTATATATCGAGCAAGATGATTTCCGCGAAGATCCCCCCAAAAAGTATTTTCGCCTGGCCCCCGGCCGGGAGGTCCGCCTGAAATTTGCCTACATCATCAAGTGCGTGCGGGTGGTGAAGGACGAGTCCAGCGGTGAGATCACCGAGCTGCACTGCACCTATGACCCGGCCACCAAAAGCGGTTCGGCCCCGGATGGCCGCCGGGTTAAGGGCACCCTGCACTGGGTCTCCGCCCCCCATGCCGGCGATGCCGAGGTGCGGCTCTACGACCGCCTCTTTACCAGGGAGAATCCCGAAGAGGTGGCGGCAGGGGAAGATTTTAAAGATTCCCTAAATCCCGACTCCCTGGAAGTGTTGACCGGCTGCAAGTTGGAACCGGGGCTAAAGGAGGCAAAGCCGGGCAGCCGCTATCAATTCATGCGCAAAGGCTATTTCTTTGCCGATCCCGATTCCCGGCCCGGGGGATTGGTGTTCAACCGCACCGTGCCGCTGCGGGATACCTGGGCCAGGATCGAAAAGAAGATGGAGAAACAGTAATGTTGCTTCCCATCAAAGATTACAACCCTACCCGCCGCACCGCCTATGTCACCATCGTCATCATCGTCATCAATGTGGTGGTATTTTTGTATCAGGGGATCGCGACGGATTTAAATTATCACATCGTAAAAAACGCCATGATCCCCTGGGAGATTACCCATTTCGAAAGCATTCCCGAACCCATCGGTTACCGGGTGGTGAGCGATCAATTCGGCTATCCCCGGAAGGAGTTTGTCTATCGAGATATTCCTCCCTTTCTCACCTTGCTCTACTCCATGTTCATGCACGGCTCCCTGTGGCACCTGCTGGGTAATATGCTGTTTTTGTGGATCTTCGGCAACAATATCGAGGACTACCTGGGGAGGCTAAAATTCATCTTCTTCTACCTGGTGTGCGGCCTGGGGGCCAGTCTGGTTCACATCCTCTTTCATTTTAATTCCCTCACCCCCGTGATCGGGGCCAGCGGTGCGGTCTCCGGCGTGATGGGCGCCTACCTGATCCTCTACCCCAATGCCCGGGTGCGCAGCCTGGTGTTTATTTTTTTCTTTTTTACCTTCGTGGATATCCCCGCCTTCATCTTCCTGATCGTCTGGTTTGTCTTCCAGTTCCTCAACCTCGGCGGCCAGGGTATTGCCTGGCTGGCCCACGTGGGCGGCTTCCTGATCGGCCTGCTCCTCATCAAATGGTGGCACAACCGGCAAAATCGCAGGCGCCCCATCATCGAGATCCTCCAGTAACCGCCAGGCCAGCTGTTAATAATAATGATTTTGAGTGATTTTTTAAAAGACGAGAAACTATGTAAGGCGAAGGTATAAACATTGGAAGTGAATAAAAAGAATCGCAAAATACTGGAAGCTCTTATGAATTGTGTTTGATGAAAAAAGAGGAAGCTTATAAGTGGGCGGCCGGGCAGGTGCGGGCCCAGGTCAAGCGGCACGTGGATGTGGTGGCCACCCTGGCCAACACCGCCGCCATCTTGAAGAGCCGGTTCCCCCACTACTTCTGGGTGGGGTTCTACTTTCTAAAGGAGGAGCGGCTCATCTTGGGCCCCTTCCAGGGCCCCCCGGCCTGCATGAAGCTGGGGCTGGATAAGGGGGTCTGTGCCGCCTCTGCCACCTCAAAACAGACGGTGGTGGTGCCCGATGTCCACGAATTTGCCGGGCATGTGGCCTGCGACGGCCGGGCCAACTCGGAAATCGTGGTGCCCCTCTTCGACCACCGGCACAATCTAAAAGCGGTGCTGGATGTAGACAGCGAAAGACTCAACGACTTCGACGACACCGACGCCAAAGGGCTGGAAACCATTGCCGCCCTGTTGAAAGATATCTGGATTTAGGGTTGGGATCTGGGGCCGGCGGTTACCAGGAGCAGGCGGTCGGGGTGCAATACCTGTTTAATAAATCGGTTCATCTGCCGGAGGGTAACGGCATCCAGGGCGCTAAAAATATCTTCCAGGAACCGGTACCCCAGGCCGCAGGCCTCGAAGAAGGCCAGGTTTAAGGCCCGGCTCTCTTTGGTCTCGCTGCGGCGGAGAAAGTCGGCCCGGGTATGAATTTTGGTCATCTGCAGTTCCTCTTCGCTAATCCCGCCTTTAAAGAGCAACAACATCTCCTCTTTTAAAGCCGCCAGAGCGGTCTGGCTCTTCTCCTGGGCGGTCTTTAAATATACCTGCAGGGTGCCGCCGTCTTGCATCTGATTCAGTTGGGCATCCACGGTGTAGGCCAGCTTCGACTCTGCCCGCAGCCGCCACAAGCGCGAACCGGCTCCTTTGGCCAACAGGTCCTCCAGCAGCATGGCCAGGACAAAATTGTCCCTGTCGAGCGGCGGGACCGGGGCGGCGTAGGCGATCAACACCTGTTCCCGTTCTCTAACAATAACGATCTCTCTTTTCCCCGGGACCACCGTCTTGGCCGTTACTTCCGGGGGCGGCGTTCCGGTGGGAATCTTGACAAAGTGGCTCTTCATCAGGCGCCTGATTTCATCTGCGGCCAGGTCGGTGGTCACCGCCACGGCCATGTTGGCCCGATTGAAATATTTCTCATAAAAATCTTCCACATCCTTTCTCTTGATCCTCTTAAGAGAGTCCTCGGTGCCGAAGACCGAACCGCCGTAGCCGGGTACAGTGAAGAAGGCATCCGTCACGGCCTGGCTCACGGCTGCCGCCGGGTCGTCCAGTTGGCCCTTCTGTTGAAATTCCATCTGCTCCTTGAGGTGGACGATGCGGAGACTGGAAAAGAGGGGATCTGCCAGAATCGCGGTCATGATCTCCAGGGTCTCTTCCAGGTGTAGGGAGAGGCACTTGACGGTCATGAGGGCGAAATCGCCCTCCACCTGCCAGGAAAAGGCGGAGCCCAATTTCAGTAGGGTTCTGACCTTCCCGCTGTCCGGCGGTTCTAAGGCCAGCCGGCTGGTCAAATAGGCGATGCCCGATAGACCGAGGGGCTGCCACTTCTTGCCCCCCTTGACCAGTATTTGCACGATGGTGATCTGTGACGACACATCCTGCTGGTACACGATGGGGAAATGTTCGTCGATTAAGAGTTTTTGGGGGGGATCTTTCCATATGGGCAAAGACTGGGGCGATAGGCCCTGGCAAAAAATCAGGATAACGATAAACAGCCCCGGCGCTTTTATTCTCATCGTCTGTTTTCCTGCCCCGGCGTAATGGAGAGCATCACGTATTTTTTACCCGCCAGGTAGTCGGAAGCCGCCTTTCTTAAATCCTTAGCCCTGATCCCGGCCAGCCTCTGGAAAAAGTCCTCTTTTTCCAGTTCCTCGTTTAACAGCAAATAGCGGGCATAAGATACGGCGGCATTGATGCCTTTCTCCCTGAACTCTTCCGATCGATAGTGGATCTGGTTCCTGGCCGCCCCCAGGTAATCAAAGGCCAACCGCTGCTGTGCCGGCAGATATTCATCGAGGGCATAGCGAAGCCGGGTGGCCTCCTTAAAAAATGTCAACAGCCTGGTTTTGGCCGTACGGATATTCTTTTGATCTAAAGTCAGGTGGACGATAACGGCCCCGCCGTACTTCATGATGATGTAGCGCACGGATATGCCCTCCACCAGCCTTCGTCTATCCCGCAGTGCCCTGCCCAGCATGGGGGTGATGCCTCCCCCCAGGATCTGGGTGAGCACCCGCATGGCCAGTTGACGGTCATGATTGTACGGGGGTGCGGCAAAGGCAAAGACCAGGTGGGATTTCTCTATATCCATGGTCTTTTGCATATCGACGTTCTTCTTTAGTCTTGCCGCCTCCTTGAAGGCGATTTTCGCCTCCTCGCCTTTTCCCAAGGAACCAAAGATCCCCTTGATTTTCGGCTCCAGCCCGGCCACCTGAAACCGGCCCACCACGGCCAGGGCACAGTGGCCGGGAACAACGTAACGGCGGTAAAACGAACGGACCGTTTCAACCGTGGCTCCGGCAATAATGTCCGGCTCTCCATAGATGGGTCTGCCATAGGGGTGACCGTTAAAAAGCCGCTGCAGGGCCAGCATCTCCCCCCACTGATCCGGGTCATCCTCGATGTTGCGGATCTCCTCCAGGATGATCTCCTTCTCCTTGTCTAACTCTTCCTGGGTCAGCTTCAGATCAAAGACCAGCTCCTTTAAAACCTCTAAGCCGAATTCCACCTGTTCCGCCGGCAGGGAAATTTCAAAGGTGGCCAGGTCATGGTCGGTGTGGCCGTTAAAATAGCCGCCGCGGCGGCGGATCTCTTCGCCCAGGAAGGTGCCGCTGTGATATTTGCTGCCCCGGAACAGGATCATGTGTTCCAGGATATGCACCAGGCCACTAGTCTCGGTGCTCTCGTTTTTGGAGCCCATATCCACTGCCAGGGCAATATTTACCAGTGGCAAAAAATCCTTCCGGGACAGCACCACCCGCAGTCCGTTGTCACAGGCAAAATATTTAAAACCCGCGTCCTCTTCCTCGGCAGCAGCGGGCAAAATGAAAAATATCACCGTCAGCACAGCGAAAAATAGACCATTCAGCCTTCTTTTCATCGCCGCCATTGTAATGAATCCTTTTACTCTTGTCAAATGGGGTGAATTTTAGCGCCATTTCATGTATAATAGGGGGTGGAGGAATGATGAGCGAAGAGAAGCCTTTATTGTCAGATTTTCCGAAATTGCAGTGCCCCTTTATCCGCCAGACCTTTAAGGTGAACCCGGAGCAGTGGAAAAAATTCGGCCGCCCTATGGGCATGCGGTCACCGGAAGCCTACCTGGTGGTGGAGCGGGTAAATCCCGGCTACGATTGGGTATTTGAAGATCCCGAAACCTTTGCGGTAGAAAAATTGGACGGCACCAATGTTAAACTCCTCACCAAAGGGGGAAGGTTGGTGGCGGTGCAGAACCGGCTCAACGTCATAGACCCCCTGCAGATCATGAAGGGCAAGACCTTTATCATGGAAGGCGTTTTTATGTCCATCGGCAAAGGCTATGTCAAAGAGGACGGCGAGCAGGCGGGCGAATTGATCGGCCCCAAGGTCCAGGCCAATCCCCTCAAACTGGACCTCCACGAATGGTATCCTTTTGAGAAGGCCATCTCCAGCCTGCGCTATAAATCGTTTCACGACCACGACCGCACCTTCGACAACTGGAGTTCCTGGTTCAAAGACTGGCTGCAGTCCCGCTACTACACCAAGCGGGCTTCCAAGATGGGCTGGGATGACCAGGTGATGGCCGAAGGGGTGGTGTTTTACAATATGAAGCGAAAGGCGGAGGGCAAGACCTGGATGGCCAAGCTGCGGCGCGACATGTTCGACTGGTACTACTCAGAAAAGATCGAGATCTACGACTACGACAAAGCCGGCCGCGACGACATCGAAGACCAGGACAAATTCGACTAACCCCTCGCCTTTGTTATGTCAAAGAACGGGGTAATCGAGTCCGGAGCAGGCGTCTTCGCCGTCTTTCTCGATATTGACCGGGTAGGTGCCGGGAGACAGGGAGGGAACGGTGACGACAATAGTGGTGGTGGACCAGGAAACCACGGCAGCCTCGGCAGTGCCAAACCTCACCTTCTTGGTGCCTTTGGTATGCCCAAAATTGCGGCCTTTACATGGGATTAAAACCCCTGCAGATCAATTTTACCACCAGGTCTGTTTTAACCGTCCTGTGGGGTCTGAACTGCGCCCGGAAAAGCAGGGGAAAAACAAAAAAGACCACCAATCCCAGAACCATAAACTTTTGTACTTTCTTAAACTCATACATTTTAACAATCCCAAATTTTCTTTGTCATACTATAATATACCCCCCCCCAAAAATCTCACTATTGCCAAATGGGTTGACTAAACGTTCCTTTTATTATAAATTTATTATGAAACAAGGATAGCGTTCATGAATGCGATCTCTTACAAGGCACCTATCAATCGGGCAATCTTGCGTTGGGCAAGGGAGAGTCTTTCTATAGGTATCGACAAAGCAGCCAAAACTGCGGCGGTCAAAAACGAGGTCTATCAACAGTGGGAAGAGGGGGAAGCCCTGCCCACCATCTCAAAATTGCGCAATCTGGCCAACCTGTATAAACGCCCCCTGGCCGTCTTTTTTATGCCCCAGATTCCCGAAGAATCTCCCCTGCCGAAAGATTTCAGACCCGGCCCAATCGGTCTGGATTATCCCCTATCCAGGAAATCCATTCTGGCCATCAGGAAGGCTGGGTGGTATCAGTCGGTGGCCCGTGACTTAATGAAAGAGTTGGCCTATCCAGTCCAGCCTCCCCAAAAAATTGATTTTCAAACCCAATCTATGGAGAATATCGCCAGAGAAATACGACAATTAGACCTTGACGTCCAGTTATCATGGGAAACGAACTGGGAGGCCTTAAAAAACTGGCGCCAATATCTGGAAGATCAAGGGATCTTCGTGTTCCAGATGTCGATGCCAGTCAGCGAAGTCAGGGGATTTTCACTCCTTCGCCAGGACTATCCACCGGTCATTGTCATCAACTCCAAAGACAGCCGAAACGGACGAATCTTTACGCTGTTTCATGAGTATGGCCATATCCTGCTAAATCAATCGGGGATATGTATTCCCGAAGAAATTGAATACCGAAGCAAAGTTCCAGATCAAACCGAACACCTGTGCAATGAATTTGCCGGAAACTTTTTGGTCCCCTCCCAACAACTCCTGAAATTCGCTGCCGAATCCCCGCAAGCCAATCTGTTTGACCTGATCAATGATTTATCCAAAAAGTTTGTGGTCAGCCAGTTTGTCATCCTTAGAAGGTTATATGCCTTAAAAAAAATAGACCTTAGATCTTACCAGCGTGCTTTTGGTGAACTCCAGAAAAGGGTTAAATTGCCTGGAGATTCAGGCGGAGACTTTTATAGAAACCAATTTGCCGAGAAGGGTAGAAAATTCATAGGGCTGGTGATGGAGGCAGAATCGGGGAATACCATCACGACCAGCCGGGCACTGGATATCCTGGGTATCCAATTAAAACACTACCCCCGTCTGACCGACATGCTCTTCCACTAACCTCTCATGATCTACTGCATCGACACCAGTGCCCTGATTAACCTCGATAGGGAATACTCATACGAAGTCTTCCCCTCCCTGTGGGATGATTTTATCACCCATCTGGTCGAGGAAGGCAGATTAATCGCCACCGAAGAGGTGAAGGAAGACTTGAAAAAACGGGACGACGAGCTCTTCAATTGGGTAATGAAACATTGCGATATGATGTTCATCAAAACAAACACGTTGGTAATGGAGCGGGTCAGGTTAATCCTGGCCCAATTCAAAAATTTCATCAACCCGGAAAAACCAGATAAAAACTTTTCCGATCCCTTTGTGATTGCCCTGGCATTAGAGGCTCAAAACATACTACCCTATGTGGATGGGGAAACAGAAATAATGGTCATCACCTACGAAAGATTTACAGGCAATCTCCATGGCCCCAAAATGCCCGATATTTGTAAATATTACGGTCTAAAAGTAGGAAAATTAATCGATATATTCAAAGTCGAAGGCTGGAAAATCGGCCCTTAAGTTTATACTCTATGAGGAGGTATGGATGAAACTGGATGGATTTGGCATCGCCGGATATAGAAGTTTTGGCCCCCAAATGTGCCGAATAGAAAATCTAAGTAAGATCAATATATTCATCGGCAAAAACAATTCAGGCAAATCCAATATTTTAAAATTCATTAAAAATTTACCTAAGATTAGGAAAAGAATGCTCGCAAATGAGCAATATAGAGAATTCAAAAAAGATTTAGATTTTAACAAAAATTTTCCGAATCAAGAAATTGGCTATGCTTTACAGATTAAAAAGGATTCTCCAATTACAGGTGACATTTATTCTAAAATTACATCCGTGTTGCCAAAGCTTATAGAAAATAGCTCAGAATATAGTGATTCAATCTGGCCTGAATACTATACGGACACACAGAATGAAAACTTCAGATTCTACCCCTCAAAAGAGAAATTACAGGACGAAATTCACCGAATATATAATCAAATGGAAACTGAAAAAAAGTTAAAAAATCTAGTTGATACAATTCATCGCTATGATAAAATTTATAATACTCCATTTTTTAAAGTAAAAACTATTGAAGTCTTTAGGCAGATCACAGCAGAAGAAATAAAGGACGAATCTAATTTAAGCGGAAGAGGTTTAATCAATGAATTAAAGAATCTACAAAATCCTATTCTGTCTGTCTACGATAAAAGTAAAAGCAAATTTGAGAGACTAAACAATTTCCTCCGGGACCTGCTGGGAGAGAAAGACGCATATCTCGAGATACCTGCTGGTGAAGATGTCATTAATGTGAAACTGAACGGGCCGCTTCTACCATTGGATTCTTTTGGAACGGGGATTCATGAACTCATCATCCTGGCGGCGGCAGTAACGATTGAAGAAGATGTGGTGTTTTGTATCGAGGAACCGGAGATTCACTTACATCCAGAGTTGCAGAAAAAATTCGTCCAATACATAAAAGAGAACACCAACAATCAATATCTCATTTCAACCCATTCGAATGCGTTCTTTGATATGGACGGTGTTAATATATATCATTGTCAGTTGGTTGACGGGCAGACTACCTGCAAACTGGTCAAAGCCGATAAAGAAAAACTGGAAATTTTAAAAGACCTGGGCTACAAAGCAAGTGATATACTCCAGGCCAATTGCGTTATCTGGGTCGAAGGCCCCTCTGACCGAATCTATATCAATCACTGGATAGAGGGCAAAGATCAGGAGTTAAAAGAGGGAATCCATTACAGTATCATGTTTTACGGCGGACGACTGCTGAGTCATCTTACGCTGGACAACCCGGAATCAGAAAAATTTATCCAGTTATGTCGGCTAAATCAAAAATCCGCTATTGTTATGGATAGTGATAAAGATTCGTCTCAAGATAATCTAAACGCCACCAAAAACCGTATTTTAGAGGAATTTGAAAAAGAAGAGGAATTTAAAGAAAAAGAACGCTTTGCCTGGGTGACACAGGGCCGGGAGATCGAAAACTACATTCCCCTCGATGTTTATAAAGAAGCAGCACAAAAAATACATCCAAAAATAGAAATAGAATTCAAAGAAGGCCAATACAGCCAACGCACAAAATTAAAATCTGGGAATTCTATCGATAAAGTCCGGGTAGCAAAAGAAGTGACAGTGACAAAAAAAACTCCAGATTATTCCATTCTCGACTTAAACGAAAAAATCAACCAATTGATACAATTCATCCACAATTCAAGTAACTAACTTTTTTATTAGAAAGATTTTGTCTGGCATCGGAGAAATTTTGTCCGGAAATGGACAGTTTCGGGATGAAAAATGGGGGACAATCGTAAAGCGTGGAGTGCACGCCCAAGAGCCCGGGGGTTTAAAGGCCGAGAGGGTTGGTGCCTTGAAACGTGGAAAAGGTAGAAAAATTGGACGGTACCAATGTGAAACTCCTTGCCAAAGGGGGAAGGTTGGTGGCGGTGCAGAGCCGGCTCAACGTCATCGACCCCCTGCAGATCATGAAGGGCAAGACCTGGATGGCCAAGCTGCGGCGCGACATGTTCGACTGGTACTACTCAGACAAGATCGAGATCTACGACTACGACAAGGCCGGCCGCGACGAAATCGAAGACCAGGACAAATTCGACTAACCCCTGTTAATTATTTAAAATTTGAAAAGAGCTGAAGGCATTGGTTTACGAATTGATCAAACAAAAAGGGGTCGTTTAGAATAAAAACATACATATAAACCGACCCCTTTTTTATCATGACAATCGACGGATGGGGGACTTTGAGATCATGGTCAAAACGTTTGATCTCTTTGGATGGAAATTCACTCTTCAAAAATGCGATAAAACTCTCTGCATCATCATCTCTTTTAATAAAGATATGAATCGGATCGTCCTTGCCTATAGAATTACTCAGGGCCTTCAAAGCTTTTAAGGTGCAATCAACACAGTCTGAGGTGGGATCAACATACAATGCAAAATGGAAATTGTCATCGTCAAAATAAGTGCTTTGCTTTGATGAGCAGGAGACAATCACTGCTAAAATGATAATCATTAAATAAACGTTTCTGCTTTTTGCCATTTTAAATCTCCTTGATCCGTCTCTTCAACAAGATCAAATGTAACCCTATTACCCTCAATTTCAAAACTGTATATATGGTTACTGCATCTCTTGATATAATATCGCTCCCAGGTATTTTGTAAATTAATTAATTCATAGGCGTAACCCCAATTATATCCCCATTTATAGCTGATTAGCAGCCAGCCGTTATTTACCATAATATTCGATATCGAAGTCCAGCTTGCCATCCATTTTCTGTGGTTTTTTAAATCATATTTCTTCACATTATACTTTGGCGGCAAAGGGACATAAAAAGGGGGGGACAGACGAATTGAATTAACGCTCTTTAAATCAGCCACTGATACAACTCTTATCTCCGGTGTGATACTTTCTACTAAATAGATCATACCATCATAAATGCACAAGGAAGCCGCACTGACATTAAATTTCATCATCGTCTCGACAAGATGAGGTTTTCCGATCTCTTTTACAGTGCCTTTATCGGTATCATATATTCTCAGCAGCCCATCTTTCCAATAAACATTGGCCATGGCAATTAAGTTTTCTGAAATGAACTCAAAGTCGTCGAAATAGCAAAACTTATCAATATTGAACCTCTCCAACTTTTCTGTTTGAGAGGTAGGGTTAAATTTATATATATAGTTTAGGGGATAGGAAGAATTGATATAGCAATCATTCTTCCAGAATCCAATCTTTAACGGTTTTAATATTTCATCAGGGCCAACGCCATCTTTGAAGATGATTTTTTCTGTCTTCTCCTTTAAATCGATATGCCAAACGTTCCGGGCTCTTAAGAAAATATTATGCCGGTCTCTTTTCACAACTCCGGCAAAAGGAATATCCCGGGAAACATAATCAACACTTAGTTTTTTTATCGTTAACTCTTTATAGTCTATTACTCTTTCGGATTTCTTAGAACATGATATTGAAAACACCACCAGGCTTATACAGAGCAAGAGTGCGGTCATTGTACTTCGCATCGATTACCTCCTTAAAAAAAAGGGGGGACTTTCGCCCCCCTTTTGACGGGAATATCCTCACATCACTTCTTGTGGATTCCACGTACAATCAGACCCAGGGGATTCACAACCCTTATGGTTGCCCTGTTCATCATAAAGCCAGTGACCCCACACTCCTGCGTTAAGATCTGCCGGCAGTACGATTAAAATGATCACTGCGATCAACGCGATTACACTTAAACTTAAAAGTACAACTCTTTTTTTCATTTTTAACCTCCTTCAAGGGTAAGGGCAAAATTGTTGCCAACATGAACTTTGACTTCAAAAACACCTTTCCATGGGCTTTTCGGGTAATTACCTTCATTTACCATCATTCAAGATATGAATCGTTATGATACAGTTCACTCCCTCTTTATCAGCGTTTTTCCCCGATACCCTCTTAAAAACTATGTTTTGGCGGTTTTTAAATATGTCCCATTTTGTGACAATAAAAATCTATCTAACTGGAATATAAGGTTCTAAACGTTTAACCTCCCTGTTATTTATTTCGTTTCGAGGTTGTAGCGTTTTGAAACAACAGGGAATACAAAAGTCCTCCTCGCCTTATATCCTGTCAAAGAACGGGGTAGTCGAGTCCGGAGCAGGCGTCCTCGCCGTCCTTCTCGATATTGACCGGGTAGGTGCCGGGCGACAGGGAGGGGACGGTGACGACAATGGTGGTGGCGGACCAGGAGACCACGGCAGCCTCGGCCGTGCCAAACCTCACCTTCTTGGTGCCTATGGTATGACCAAAATTGCGGCCCTTAACGGTGACCTGCTGCCCCGGCGAAGCGCCGTGTATGGGTGAAATCTCCGCGATCCAGGATCTTAACAAGAAACTCACCTTGTTGGAGATGGGCTGATTCCCCACCACCAGGTAGACCATGTAGCGCCCGCACTCCTGGTAGTGATTGAGGGTAAAAAACAACCGGGTATTGGTCCAGTGGGCCGGGTAGATATCCAGCGTCAGGGAACCGAAGCGAACCTTCTTGTTTTCCTTGGTGCTGCCGAAGGGACTGCCGATTATGGCAACCTCGGGGAAGAGTTCACCACCGAAAGACTCGCCGGTGGGGGCCTCCCGCACATCGGTGATGAAGGCCATCATATAGTAGGGACAGGAGGCCACATTGTTACTCTTATCCCTTTCGGCCACCCGGTCTTCGGGGTCCGCCACCATTAAAAGCGAGTACTCCCCGCAGGCAAGATGCGCCGGAACCTCAAACCCGGTGAAATTGAGCGTCAACGATTGCCCGGCCTTCAGCAGAACCACTCGCCGCTTCTTTAGAACCGGATATTTCGGGGACAACAACCCCCGGAGGTCCGGTCCCACCGGTTTTGTGCTGGAGGGATACAGCAGCAAATAAACCATAAAATTTTGGGCATCCACTTTTCCCTGGTTGATGACTCTCCCTTTGACAACGCCCGTAGATTTAATTGCCGTGAAATTGAAATCTCTACAGATCATTTTCACCACCAGATCCGTTTTGGCCTTACTGTGGGGGCCCGGTTGGCTGTGGTCCAGCAGGGGAAAAACAAAAAAAACTACAAATCCAAAAACCATAAACTTTTTTCCTTTTTTAAAATTAATCATCTTAACACTCCCAAATTTTCTTTTTCATACTATAATATACAAATTTCCCCCAAAAATCTCACTTCTAAATCCGAGCAAGATTCATTTTGATCTTAAAAGGCGGTGGGCCTTCCGTTTTTTGAAAGTCCTGCCAAACAGCGCCACTGTCCAGATGGTCTTCCAGGTCATGAAAAATGCGCCGTACAGGGTGGGGGGATAGCGGAGCCGGATCGTAAGCCGTTGGCACCGGGGGATGGGGATGAAACATGGGGTAATCGGCCGTGGGCGCCGTGTTGTTGGGGGGGAACGCCCTGTGAATGAAAGGTTACATCGCATCAAAGAGCGTTGACGTCGCGTAAAAGACCGTTGACACACCTCGGCGGTCAAAAACTGTACGGGGGCTGACTTTGCTGCTTGAATTTTTCTCGTGCTTATGGTACTTTATGAAAGGAGCACTTGATGACGACAGCCGATAGGTTTGAGAGATTTTTAATGGCGTTGGGTTACCCCGAAGAGCTGCTTGATAATAATAAAAAAGAGAATGTCTTCACCTATCGAATAGATATATGTGACCCGGATATAACAGATCTGCCACTCAACCGGGTGGATCTGGACTATGTGTATACCCCGACAGAAGAGTCGATATTTGAGACCCACGCCAACTATTGGAATCAAAACAGCGTGAACGCCTTTGTGGCCATATCCGATGATAATTGTTACATCATCAATGCCAGGGAAAAGCCCGATGAAGAAAATCCTTTAAGCAAAAAAATCAAGATCAAGACCTTTAACTACGGTGTCAATTCGGTAGGCTTCGAGAAGGACAAACTAAGAGAGATATCTAAGGATGCCGTTGACTCTACTTACTTTTTTGATTTTGTTAGCAAAAACCAAAAAACCACCCACGAGGTTGATAAAGATTTGTTACTCAATCTCATTGCACTGCGAAACGACCTGGAACACGAGGGAAATGAAAAAATTGCCTATTCATTAATACTCAAATGTCTTTTTATAAAGTACCTGGAAGACAGGGAGATATACGAGAGAAACTATTTGCTGGACATTTTGCGCAGCGGTAAACCCGGGGAATTAATAAATGCGTTTAATGAAATCAAAAAGATAAACGGAGATATTTTCAAACAGGATAAAATCGGAGAGACGGCGATAACACCTGGATATATGGGAAAATTAGCCATTTTCTTTAGTTGTGATTATCGAAGCAGGCAGCGCAAATTATTTCCATACCGTTTTGATAAAATCCCTATACAATTAATCAGTAACGTATATGAGGCTTTTCTTAGAAGCGAAGAGAAGCGGGGGAAGGGGATTTATTATACACCGTCTTTTATTGTCGGTTTTATGCTTTCTCATACTCTCAAGGAGAAGCTAAAGAGGAATCCCGGGGTAACCGTATTGGACCCGGCCTGTGGTTCGGGCGCTTTCCTGGTAGAGAGTTTTAAAATGATAATCGAGGCGCTGCCTCAAAAACCCGATTTTAAAGAAAAGCAAAAAATACTTGAAAACCAACTGTTTGGGATCGATCGCGATGCCCATTCGCTGGAAATAGCGGCTTTCAGTCTTTACCTGGTCCTGTTGGAAACCGAAAGCCCGGAATTTATCCGCGATCAAATCAAACATGCCCATCCCATCTTGCCGTCCTTAATCGGGAAGACCCTGGTAAGGGGAAATGCACTGGTAGATGATGAAATATTTAAGGGAAAGACCTTTGATTGCATTGCTGCCAATCCTCCCTGGGGTTCCGTACCGGCTGATGAAGACCCGGAAAATATCGAAGAGAGAGAGGCAATCGGTACGAAAGGCTGCGCAGGTACGAAGCCTGAATATGTAAATGTATCGGATTACGAACGCAGCCAGGCTTTTTTATTGAGAGCCGGACATTGGGGAGCCGGGGAAACCATATTTTCTATGGTGGTAAAAAACGCTATTTTCCTGAACGAAAAGGCAGAAGCCTTTAGAAAAGAGTTATTAAAAAAGTACAGCCTGTCATATTTCTACGAATTATCCAGCCTGAACAAAATCCTTTTCAAGAAACGGTCCATCGGGAAAATTGCCGGCAAAGAGATCGAAATCGGTGCAGCCGAACCGTGCGCCATACTCGTCTTTAGTAACCCAGGAGCCCAGGCCAACACATTCAACTATGTTGCCCCGAAGCTAACCGGGTTTTCCGAGAAATTTCAACTGATCCACTTCAGCCAAAAAGATGTAACCCGGATAAGCCAGGCGGCTTTTCTTGAAGATGATATTATCTGGAGAGTTCTTGTTAAAGGCAGCATGGATGACTACAAATTAATAAAAAAGATCGCCCATCAAAATCGGACGCTAAAAATTACTTGCAGTAGAGGATTTGAAGCCAAACAAAATATGAAACCGACTAAAATAGAAGCCTGGGATAGGGTTTTAATTAAATCACAGGATTTCGATAGATATCACATTAAAAGGCAATTGGGTACTTTTAACTGGAACCAAAGGCTGCGAAGGCGTAGAGAGGAAGACCTATATAGAGGTAGTAGAATATTGATAGCATATCGGCCTATCCCACGAGACCAGCTTAAGCTTCGATGTATATATACAAATGAAGAAAAGGTTTTCAGAAATGATATTCTTTGCTTCAAATCAGAAGAGATCACAAACTATCTACCATATCTCGCTATATTGAATTCCTCTTTCGCTGGGTATTATTTGTTCAAAATTTCTGCTCAGTGGGATGGCGGTATAAAACGGGAGGCATTAAGGACTTACGATCTCAAATCGTTTCCTTTTCCGGAAATAAGTGACTCTGATATCCGTATTTCAAGGCTAATAGCATTAGTTAATCAGGTTGAACTGTTTCGAAAAAACGAAAGAGATGCTTCGGAATTAGAAAAAGAAATTGATGAGCTTGTTTTTGATTTATATGGCCTCCTGGAATTTGAAAAGGAGATCATCCGGGAGTTTTATCAAATAAATGTCGAACGAAAGAAGGATGTTGTCAGACCGGGAGATATTCAAAATTATGTAGATCGATTCCGTCAGAATTTTAATCTCTTCCTGGACACAAATTACCGGTTAAATGCCTATTATTCCGTTTCGCCTCACATGGGGGCAGCCGTTTGTTTTCAAATCGTCAATAAAGAAGATTTCATCCGGGATATTCCACCCCAAAACATCCGGCTTTTAGATATAGTAAAAAAAAGTCAATTGCAGCAAAGCTTCACATCCAGGATGGTAAACGAAGAAAAAGTGAAAATATACGATGAAAATAAATTTTACATGGTTAAAAGTAACTACTTCAAAGATTGGACGGAGAGGCAGGCGTTAAAAGACGCCAATGAAGAAATCGGGCTGCTGCTCAAAAACTTACCGGAGAATAATAGCATTGGCAAATAAGAAAGAGTTTATGTACTTTGCGCTTGACAAATTGGGATATAAAACAAAAGAGGATTTGTATGAGAATCGTTACCTGAAGGCTTTTATCGATAGTTACCGCAGGATAGGCAAAGTCTCCATATTGGAGGAAGAAATCAGGGATAAGTTTGTCAATGATTTTGAAAAGGAAAATCCGTGGACGAAAGACTTAATACAAAAACAAATCCTGGTTCTTACCTGGGAGAGGTGGCTAAACGTTTCGGGAGAGGAAAGGAGTCGGGCGGATATTTCTTTTTCAATTTCCGGCTTTGAATTTATAGTCGAATGTAAACGATTGAAATGCGCCGATTCCAGGTACTTAGATGATGGCATTAAAAGGTTTGTCGAGTTAAAATATGCAAAAAACGATACGCATGCGGGGATGGTGGGATTTGTAACCTGCGGAGATATCGAAAAGATCGTAAATAATTTGAAGATAAAAGTTAAGGATTTCAACTTCTCTCCCGGATTTGAAAATCTCTTAAAAAAGGATTGTCTAACCTGGAAACATAGTTTTCAATCCAGGCATGATCGCAGCAATAATACCCCTATTCACCTTTACCATCTATTTTTTGACTTTATCCCCGATGATAAACAAAAGCCGCACGGGGGTTGACTTTATTGCTTTCGACTGGCGGGGAGTGAGGGTGTTGGGTTGTTTTTTACTTTAGAGGCTCAACACTTTCTGGGCCAGGTTGTTGTACTCTTTGGTGGTGACGGTATCTTTGTGGGTTAGATAGTAGGGCTGGCCCTGTTTGTCCTTAAGGCCGATTTGCGGCTCGAAGGGAAGTTCCGCCAGTACCTTATACCCCAGTTGTTTCGACATACTCTTTTTGGTTTGACCCGGATAAAGCTCCACTTGCTTTGAACAGTGGGGACAGACGATATATTTCATGTTTTCCACAATGCCCAGTACCCTGGTATTGGTGGTCTCGAACATGTTGAGCATCTTCCGCACGTCGGCGATAGCGGCCTCCTGGGGGGTGGTGACCACAATCCCGGCGGACAGCTCGGCCTTCTGGATGATGGACA
Organism: uncultured bacterium; assembly: GCA_965603365.1. Taxonomy (GTDB): domain Bacteria; phylum Acidobacteriota; class Aminicenantia; order UBA2199; family UBA2199; genus JAHELQ01. The sequence continues at coordinate 14,712 of CBFDCR010000020.1, read as the reverse complement.
GGGGCACATCGCCGGTACCGGGGGGCAGGTCGATGAGCAGGATATCCAGGGAATCCCATTTGACATCCCTTAAAAATTGTTCCACCAGTTTGTTGGCCAGCGGCCCCCGCCAGATCAATGCCTTTTCCGGTGGTGCGATAAAGCCCACGGACATCACCTTTAACTGATGTTTTTCGACGGGGAGGAGCTTCGCTTCCGTCACCTGGGCCACCGCTTCCTCGAGTCCCAGCATCAGCGGTACGTTGGGTCCGTAAATGTCGGCATCCAGTAAACCGACCTTCTTGCCGGCGGCCACCAGGGAGAGGGCCAGGTTAACCGTTACGGTGGATTTGCCCACGCCGCCTTTGCCGCTGGCCACGGCTACAACAGATCTGGCATCGATGGAGATTTTTTGAATAGAGTCTTTGTCCTTTTCTTTTCGGTTGCCCATTTTGATCTCTTAAATGCTTAAATTCGTTAACTCTTACGTTTAAAAGTGAGGAATCGGTGCCGGATTATTCGGCCGGTTGAGCGGCATCCACCGGGCAAACATCTGCGCAGGCGCCGCAGTCGGTGCATTTTTCAGCATCGATGACATAGCGTTCATCCCCTTCAGAGATCGCTTCTACCGGACACTCCGGTTCACAGGCGCCGCAACTGATGCACTCTTCATTGATATAATAAGCCATTTTTATCTCCTTTTGATCATTTTATTTTTTTCCTGAAGATTGATATTTCAGACAAATTATTTAACACAGGAATCTGTCGGACATACTGCTGCACACTGGGGCTCATCAAAATGCCCCTCGCATTCCACACATACATCGGGGTCGATTTCATAAAATTCATCGCCCTGGGAAATTGCCTCAACAGGGCAAACCGATTCGCAAGCACCGCAACTGATACACGTATCTTCAATATGCAAGGCCATTTTTCCTCCTTTTTTTTAGACTTCATTTTAGTGGGAAAATCTGCTTTTGTCAACAACTGATATGAAAATATCAAATTTGTTGTACAGTATACGGCGTACGATGGTTTCAGGGCGTCATGAGGTAAAAATACTCTTAAACTTTTTTGGGGGAAATACGTTATAAATAGATGTGCTGATTAAAGATTCTGAGGAGAAAGCATGAGAAAACTGGTAGTGGTGGCAATGGTATTATTTTTGACGGTCTTTATAATGGACTGCGGTAAGGGCGGTCTGGAGAATGCGGGAAAGGGCAAAGCGGCAGACACATCAAAAAAGACAGACAAGCCGACACAGGACCAAAACGATCCGACGAAAGCAGACGACACCGATGCGGTGCCGGTTCAGGTCATCAATCCCCGGTACGGGGACATCAGTTCCTATTTGTTGTTCAGCAGCAATATCGACTCTGAAAAGATGGTGGATATCTACCCCATGACCACCGGTATCATCGAGGCCATCCGCTTCGACGAAGGCGATCCTGTCAAGAAAGGCGACATACTGGCAGTACTGGACGACCGGGAAGCCTCGATCAACGAGCAGAAGGCCCGGATAAACTACCAGCAGTTGAAAATGCAATTTGCCCGCCAGCAGGAGATATTCGACAAGCATCTGATTAGTAAGGAAGATTATGAACGGCTAAAATTAAACCTGGAACAGGCCCGGCTGGATTGGGAGCAGAGACGCCTGCTGCTGTCCTATACTCGTATCGTCACCCCCATCTCGGGGGTGGTAAACAAGAGATATATCAAGGTGGGTAACAAAATCAACACAGCCCAACTGGCATTTTCGGTGGTAGAGGATCGGGAAAAGATCGCGGTGGTGAACATCCCGGAACAGGAAAAGCCCCACATATTCCTGGAGCAAAAGGCTTTAATTACCGCCAGGTTACATCAGGTACCGGGCTTTGTGAAACGGTTATCCCCGGCCATCGACCCGGAAAGCGGCACCTTCAAAGTCACCCTCCAGGTGAACGATCGCGATAATGTGCTGGCGGTGGGACAATTTGTCAACGTCAGGATCATAAAAAAAGTCCACCAGAATGTGCTGCTGCTGGAAAAGGAGGCCTTGATCTACGAGGGGGGGAAAGTCTACATCTTTGTGCTGGATGAAAAAAATAAAGCCAGGAAAAAGGAGGTCAAGGTGGGGTTTGACGATGGCTCCCAAATCGAAGTGGTAACGGGGCTCTCCGACGACAGGGAGCGGGTGGTAACAGCCGGAAAGAGTTCATTGAAAAACGATACCCTGGTCAAAATCGTCGAACCGGTAACTGCCTGAAACGAGAACCGATATGAAAATTAAATCGAAGTTTGACATCACTACCAAACGCCCGGTGGCCATCATCATGATTGTCCTGGGCATTGCCGTATTTGGCTATGTCAGCTACCTGCAGTTAAGCTGGGACCTGATGCCGGAGATTTCCTACCCATCCTTCACCATTCGTACCGAGTATGCCGGTGCCGCCCCGGAGGAAGTGGAAAATATCGTTTCCCGGCCCTTAGAAGAACAATTAAGCTTAATCAAAGACCTGATCTCCATCACCTCCATATCCAGGCCGGAACAGTCGGATATCGTGATGGAATTTAACTGGGATGTCAACCTGGACCGGGCGGCCCAGGAGATCCGGGAAAAAATCGACCAGGTCTATCTGGACCGGGCGGTGGAACGGCCCATGATCCTGCGCTATGACCCCTCCCTGGACCCGGTGTTACGGATCGGCATTGTCGGCGATATGCCCCTCATCCAACTGCGGGAGCTGGTAGAAGATGAGATTGCCAGGGACCTGGAATCCCTGACCGGCGTGGCTGCGGCCCGGGTCAAAGGGGGATTTGAAAAGGAAATCCTCATCAAGTTAGACGAAAAAAAACTGGCGGTTGCCCGGATTCGCTTTGCCGATATTACCGGTCGGCTGGCCCAGGAAAATATCAACCTGGCCGGCGGTAACATCAAGGAGGGAGAGACCGAGTATATTGTCAGGACATTGAGCGAATTCGGCACCGTCCGGGAAATCGGCAGTATTATCATTGCCCGCAAAGGCCCGGTACTGGTGCGGCTGAAGGATATCGCCGAGATCTCTTACAGCCACAAAGAGCGGAAGGTGATTACCCGGGTGAATGAAAAGGAGAGTGTGGAGGTAGACATGTACAAGGAGGCAGACGCCAACATCGTGGATGTCTGCCGCCGGGTAAAGGAGCGGCTGCTGGGCACCCCGCAGCAGCGGCGGTTTGTCGAGAGTCTGAGGGCCGGATCTAAAGAGACGGGCGCCGGAAAATCCTTTCAGGAAGATCAGTACGAAAAGAGGATGACCGATTTCCTGGCCTTTCGTTTGCCCCGGGATTTGCAATACCACATCCTGTCGGACCAGTCGGTATTTATCGAGAACTCCATCAATGAAGTCAAAAACACCGCCCTCATCGGCGGAATCCTGGCCGTCATCGTCCTCTTCCTCTTCCTGCAGCATTTCGCCACCACCCTGATCGTGGCCGTCTCCATCCCCCTGTCCATCATCGCCACCTTTGCGCCCCTGAACCTGTTTAACGTCAGCTTGAATATCATGTCCCTGGGGGGGCTGGCCCTGGGCATCGGCATGTTGGTGGACAACTCCATCGTGGTGATGGAGAGTATCTTCCGCTGCCGGGAAGAGGGGGACGGCTGGGTGGAATCGGCGGTGAGGGGTGTCTCTGAGGTGGGCGGCGCGGTGGTGGCCTCCACCCTGACCACCATTGCCGTTTTCTTCCCCATCGTATTTGTGGAAGGCATTGCCGGTCAGATTTTCGGCGACCTCTCCTTAGCGGTGGTCTTCTCCTTACTGGCTTCCTTGATGATTTCCCTCTTCTTCATTCCCATGTTAGCCTCCCGTAAATTTGACCAGAAAAAGAAGCTGCCGGAATTCAAACTATTATTTTCCTTCGAGCAGAAGCCCGGCGTTAAGAATTATCTGTTGATATTCCCCCAGGCCATCTTCCTGGTGCTGCGGCTGCTCTTTCATCTGCTGGCGGCGGTGCTGCTGATGTTTTTTTCGCTGCCGGTGGTGATTCTCTATCCCCTCCTGGCCCTGGTACGCCTGCAAAAATATCCGGTTCAATTGGTAAGCTGGATTTCCGGAAAATTTAGCCGGGAAAAATTGCTGTGGGAAGAGTATATGACAGTCTGGCCCCTCAACCATTTTGTGGAGTCGGCGGCCCTCAAGAAAAAGAGACTGCTCCGGCCCCTGGCCTATATATACTATTGGTTCAGATTTTTTTTAGAGGCCCTCTGTTTTTTCTTTATCCGCCTCTTTCTCTCCCTGTTAGGCCCTGTCATCGTGTGTGTAAAGGGAATCGGTTTTACAATTCTCACCCTCCTGGTACCCCTGATCCGGTTTTTGACCCGCCAATTTAACCGGTTACTCCAATGGGTTCACGCCGCTTACCCCAGATTCCTGGCCGCTGCGGTTCGCAGCGATATCAAGATCTTTGCCGCTGTTTTGATCCTCTTCGCCCTGACCATCCTGGTGGTACTGCCCCGGATCGGCGGCGAACTCATCCCCGAGGTTCACCAGGGCACCATTTACGTCAATCTCACCTCCCCGGTGGGTACACCGGTGGAGAAAAACGACCGGCTGCTGCAAGAGATCAGCCGGAAGATCCGGCCCATCGCCTTCGTGGACAATCTCAGCTACTATGCCGGTACCACCAGGGAGGAGTTAGCCGAAGGGGAGGCGGGGGAACACATCGGCAAGATTACCGTCAACATCCACAAGGGCGGCAATATTCAGAAAACCGAGGAGATGGTCATCGCCAACATTCGCCGTATATTATCGGACTTCACCGACCTGGACTACAATATCAGCCGGCCGGTGCTGTTTACCCTGAAAGCCCCCATCGAGGTGGTGGTGCGGGGCTATGACCTGGACCAACTCAGGCGCATTGGCCGTGATCTCTACGGCAAGATCGGTCAGGTGCCGGGACTCAGGGACGTCCAGAGCAGCATAAAGCCCGGTTTTCCCGAGCTGGTGGTGGAGTTTGACCGCCTGAAACTCTCCCATTACGGCCTGAATGCCTATGACGTGGCCAGCCTGATTAAAAATAAGATCGAGGGTTTCGTGGCCACCAGGTTCAAGGAAAAGGATAGGCGGGTAGACATCCGGGTCTATTTAAAGGACGAACAGCGGCAGCGGGCGGAAAACATCAATAACCTGATCATCAATCCCGGCGGTGCCATTCCCATCCCCTTAAACAGCGTGGCCCGGGTAAATATATTGAGCGGTCCCAACGAGATCCGGCGGGTGGACCAGGACCGCTCGGCCGTTATATCCGCCAACATCAAGGACATCAGCCTGAACCAGGCGGTGCAGGACATTTACGATATCCTGGAAACATACGCCTTTCCCCCCGGTTTCAGCTACGAATTATCGGGCCAGAACAAGGAGATGAAGACCTCCATCTCCAGCCTGACCATAGCCATGATCCTGGCCATCTTCCTGGTCTACATCGTGATGGCCTCCCAGTTCGAGTCCTTTCTCCATCCCCTCCTCATCCTGTTTACCATCCCCATGGCCCTGATCGGCGTGTTCCTGACCCTCTATGTACTCCGCATCCCCATCGGCATCACCGTCTATATCGGCATGATCACCCTGGTGGGCATCGTGGTCAACAACGCCATCGTGTTGATCGATTATATCAACACCTTGAGAAAGCGGGGTATGGAGAAACTGGAGGCCATCAAACAGGCGGGCAAAGTCCGCCTGCGGCCGATTCTCATCACCACCTCCACCACCGTGCTGGGGCTTTTGCCCATGGCCATCGGCCTGGGGGAAGGCACCGAGATCCGGACGCCCATGGCAGTCTCCATTATGGCCGGGCTGATCAGCGCCACCTTCCTGACGCTGGTGCTGATCCCCATCGTTTACAATCGTTTCAGTAAGTAGGTGACAAGATGACGGAACCTCCGATCAAAGAACGACTGATGCCCCGGTTCTCCCTCAAGAGGCCGGTCACCGTTGTCATGATCCTGGTGGCCGTACTGGTTATCGGCTCCATCGCCTATAACCGCATCAAGCTCGACCTCTTTCCCGCCGGGTTTAACAACCCTTACCTGGGCATCTGGATCCCCTACATCGATGCCAATCCCGGTGAGATCGAGGAACAGATCGTCAAGCCGGTGGAGGGGGAGCTCAAGACCGTTAAAAACCTGAAACGGGTCTTCAGCAGCTCCTCCAGCCGGGGCTGCTGGTTCTGGCTGGAATTCTCCCAGGGCACCAACATGGATCTGGCCTATGCCCAGGTGACCGACCGGCTGGAGCGGGCCCGGCCCCTGATTCCCGATGAGATCGAACATTTCTACGTCCGCCGCTACCGGGTAGACGATGAACCGATCATATTCATGGGGGTCTCCTTTCACGACGGCATCAAAGATCCCCATTACGTGACCGAGAGATTCATCAAGCAGTCCATCGAAGGTGTCAAGGGCGTGGCCAATGTGGAGCTGTTCGGCATGCGGGAAAAATACATCCAGATCATCGTGGATAACGACAAGGTGCGGAATTTCCGGGTCAACCTGGTGCAGTTGATGAACCGGCTGGTGCGGGACAACTTTGCCATATCCAGCGGCTACGTTTATATGGGCGGTAAGAAGTACCTGGTGCGCAGCAAATCCCGGTTTAACAGCCTGGAACAGATCCGCAATATTGAAATCCGGCCCGGACTGCGGCTCCACAACATTGCCCAGGTGGTCTACGATTTCGAGGAAGAGCAGGATAATATCATGCGGGTAGACGGCAAACTGGCGGGCGGCCTGGTGGCCTACAAAGAGAGCGAAGCCAACACGGTGGAAGTATGCCGCCGGATCAATGAGAAACTGGAGGAGCAATTTGCCACCCGCCCCGAACTCAAAGGGGTAAACTACTTTGTCTTCTTCGACCAGGGCGCCATCATCAACGAATCCATCGATAATGTGAAGGTCACCGCCATGTGGGGCGGACTCTTCGCCTTCTTCGTCCTGCTGTTTTTTTTAAGAAAACTGCGGGTCACCATCATGCTCACCTTAGCCATCCCCCTGTCGCTCCTGGTCTCCGTGCTGCTGCTCTATGCCATGAACTGGACATTGAACCTGTTTACCATGATGGGGCTCATGCTCTGCATCGGCCTGGTGGTGGACAATGCCATCGTCATGACCGAAAATATCTATCGATTCAACAGCATGGGGTTTGACCCCCAAAGGTCTGCCATTTTGGGAGCCTCCGAAGTGGGCCTGGCCATTACCCTGGCCACCCTGACCACCGTGGTGGTATTCCTGCCCCTGATGATCATGGGGGGGGACTCCAACATGTCGTTCTTCATCACCAGAATCGGCCTGCCGGTGGTGTTTGCGCTGCTGGCCAGCCTGTTCATCGCCCTCCTCTTTATTCCCCTGGGTTCCACCCGGGCCATGCCCAAAAAGATCAAGACCATCCAGGCCACCCACAACCGCTTCAGCCAATCTTACCAGAATGCCCTGGTAAAGGTACTGAAACACCGGGGGGACGCCCTGATCGTGATTTTTCTGATCATACTGAGCCAGCTCATTCCCATGAACCTGGTCAAAAAGACCGACACCGCCGAAGGGGGGCCCCGGGATGCCAAAGTCATCTGCAATTTTCCCTCCGACTATTCACTCCAGAAGGCCGACCAAACGGTGAATTACATTGTGAAGCGGATCAAAGAGCGGGAAGACATTTACCACATCGATCATATTTCCACCCGTGTTCGCCCCTTCTGGGCCATGATCGAAATTTACCTGAAACCGGATCGGGACCGGCAGTGGCACCAGGTCATTTACCGCAAGATTGCCAACCTTTTAGGCTTGAGCGGCTACCGGCGCCTCAACCGGCAGGAGTTGACCGAAGACATCAAACAAAATCTGCCGGTAATCCCCGGTGTCAGGCTGCGCACCTCCTGGCGTGACCAGGGCGGGGTGGACAGCTCGGCCCTGACCTATGCCCTGCGAGGATACGACACTGGCGTACTGGAGGAACTGGCCGACGAATTGGAACGGCAGGTCAAACTGGTGGACGGGATTTTGAGCGTGGAGACCGATGTGGAGACCGGCAACGACGAGATCCACATCGAAGTGGACCGGGACAAGGCCTTCAAGGTGGGGGTCAATGCCGGGTATCTGGCCCAGTATGTGGCCTTTACCCTGCGGCGCCGCAAGATCTCCAATTACCAGGCCCCCGGGCAGGAGATCCCCATCTATGTCAAATCCAGGCCGGAGCAGCGGGAATACGTGGCCCAACTGAAGAACACCTTCATCAAGACCGCCGGTGGTGCGGAGACCAATCTCGCCTCCCTGGTGGACCTGACCTACCACCGCAGTTTCGGCAACATACGCCGGGAAAACAGTAAATCCTTCCTGGAAATGAAAATATTTTCCGGCGAAGAGGACATGAAGCAGATCACCGGCCGGATCGAGCAGATCTTCAAAAACTTCAAATTCCCCACCGGTTATTACTATGAAAAGGGAGAGCGTTCCCGGCGATTGGAACAGCAAAACAAGGATTTTATGAATGCCCTGCTCCTGTCGGTGACCTTTGTCTTCATCCTCATGGGGGTCTTGTTTGAATCCTTTATACTGCCCTTGTCGATCCTGGTGGCCATACCCGCCGCGTTTGTGGGTTCCTTCTGGCTGCTGTTTATCAGCGGCACCACCCTCGACATCATGGCCATGATCGGGCTGGTGATCCTGGTTGGGGTGGTGGTCAACAACGCCATCGTGTTGATCGATCTGGTTAACCAGTACCGCAATACCGGCATGACCCGGGAGCAGGCCATATTGGTGGCCGGCATGCACCGGTTCCGGCCCATCCTGATGACGGCCTTAACAACGATTTGCGGCCTCTTGCCCATGGCCATCGGCAGCACCGCCCTGATCGGCATTCCCTATGCCCCCCTGGGCATCGCCATGATCGGCGGCCTCATCAGTTCCACCTTCCTCACCCTGTTTGCCGTGCCCATCTTCTACACCTACTTCGACGACCTGCGCCAGTTCGGCTCCAAACTCATCCGCAAATTCTGATTTTACCACAACGTTTGCAATAAGGGAGTTGAGCACCAATAAAATTTTCTGGGAATCCCCTTGACTTGAGCAGGGATAATTGAGAATATTTTTAATTTTGACTGAAAAAGATTGAATTTACTGGTTGTTTTGGTTACAATATGATTTACATTTTGAGGAGAAAATGAAGAATTCAGAATCACTGGAAATTAAAGAGGCGGTAGATTCAAAGACTCTCAAAGATTTTATCAATTTCCCGTACCGCTTGTACGAAGATGATCCCAATTGGGTTTCCCCCCTGCTCTCGGAAGAAAAGAAATTTTATAATCCCAAACACAATCCATTTTTGAAACACAATCCGGTGGCCTTGTTCATGTGTTATCGGAACAGCCAGCCGGTGGGCCGAGTCGCCGCCATCATCAATAGAGATCACAATAACTATCATAAAGACAATGCCGCCTTTTTCGGCTCTTTTGAAACCGTGAACGATCGGGCGGTGGCGCATTTGCTGCTGTCAACCGCCGAGACATGGCTGAAGGAGAAAGGGGCAGATGTACTGCGAGGTCCCTCCACCTTCTCCACCAACAATATTTCTGGGGTGCTGGTCGAAGGCTTTGACGAACCCCCCTTTGTTTTAATGTCCTACAACGGCCCCTATTACTCGGACTTATTAAAAAAATATGGCTTTAAACGGGTCATGCGCTTCTTTGCCTATGAGGTCACGGAGGAGACCATCAAATTTCCTTCCGCCTTGAGCCGAATGGAAGAAAGATTGCTGGATCGGGACATCGTCATCAGGAATGTGGATTATAGCCGCCTGGAGAAGGAGGCGGAGATCGTTACCGACCTGTTTAATCAAGCCTGGTCGGGGAATTGGGGATTTGTCCCCTTTACAAAAGAAGAGGTTTTGGAGGAGTTTGAAAACATAAAGATATTTGCCCGGCGGGACCTGATATTTATCGCCGAACATAAGGCCAAACCAATCGGCTTCTGCTTTTCGGTGCCCGACATTAACCAGGCACTCATATCTCTAAAGGGCCGTCTGTTTCCCTTCAACTGGATTAAGTTGATCAGGAAATTGAAAAAGGTGAACCAGATCCGGGTGGCACTGATGGGGGTGCTCAAGGAATACCGAAACCGGGGAGTGGATTTTCTCTTTTACCAGAAAACCGTCGAGAACGGCTTGAAACACGGATATAAACGGGCAGAATTGTCATGGATCCTGGAGAATAACAATAGTATGAACCGGGTGCTGGAGCATATCAATGCCCGGCGGTATAAAACCTACGGCATGTATGAAAAAAAAATAAAGTAGACACACGCCGTTTCCATTTTAATCTTGAGTTTTAGGGGAATTTGGCTTAAACTAAGGTGTTTAAATGTTTAAGGAGAAAAGATGAAATTGGACGACATCGAGATATCCAGAGGCATTATCGATAAATATTATAAAAAATTGACCGAATCTTTAGACCTTGACGTCGCTCTGGTCGGGGCCGGGCCTTCCAACCTGGTATGCGGCACCCTGCTGGGGCAGAGCGGCATTAAATCGGCCATTTTTGAGGCCAAGCTGGCTCCCGGCGGCGGTATGTGGGGGGGCGGCATGATGTTTAACGAGATCGTAGTTCAGGAAAGTGCCCTTTCGCTGCTCGATGAACTGGATATCCGCTGCCTCTCTTTTTCCGAAGGGTACTTCACCGCCGACAGTGTGGAGTCTACCTCCACCTTGATTTCCCGGTGTGTGAAGGCCGGCACCCGGATTTTTAATTGTATCAAAGTCGAAGATGTGATGTTTCGGGAAGAGAATCAGATCAAGAGGGTCGGCGGCCTGGTGTTAAACTGGTCACCGGTGGTTCGGCTGGATCTTCACGTAGACCCCCTGACGATCCGGGCCAAATATGTGGTGGACGGCACCGGCCATCCCGCCGAAATCTGTTCGATCGTGGCCAGGAAAATGGATGCGGAGCTTTACACCAGAACCGGAAAAGTAGTGGGCGAGATGTCCATGTGGGCGGAGCGGGGTGAAGAGTTGACCCTGCAAAATTCGACAGAGATATTTCCCGGTCTGTATGTCACCGGCATGGCGGCCAATGCGGCCATGGGTGCCCCCCGGATGGGACCCGTTTTTGGCGGCATGCTGCTTTCCGGCCAGAAGGTGGCCCGGGAGTTGATTCAAAGATTAAAAAGATGAAATATTGCCCCTACTGCCGGGCCCGGTTGGTGCAGCGGCTGGTTGAAAACAGACAGCGGCTCGTTTGCAGCGGCTGCGAACGCATCATTTATGAAAATCCGGTGCCCGCCACTGCGGCGGTGGTAAGGGATCAAGACAAAAGAGTCCTGCTGGTGAAGCGGAAGGTGGAGCCCAAGAAGGGCATGTGGTGCCTGCCCGGCGGGTTTATCGAAGTGGATGAAACCCCGGAACAGGCCTGCCTGCGGGAACTGCACGAAGAGACCAACCTGACCGGCGAGATCGACCGCCTGGTGGGCGTCTACCCCGGGGACAGCACCGTCTACAAATCGGTACTGATTGTCGGCTATCTAATCAAAAGATATCATGGCCAGCTAAAGGCCGGTGACGACAGTGAAGAGGCGCTGTTTTATGATGCCCACCGACTGCCCCCCATTGCCTTCCGCAGCCATCGGGCCCTGCTGGCAGATGTGTTGAAAGGAGAGAAAGATTGAAATGACTCGTGAGAGACTAAAAAAAATGGGTGCCTATGTGATTACCAGCGGCGACCACCTCGCCGTGGCCGGCGAGGCTTGCCGGGCCGGAGCCAATATCGTGCAGTACCGGGATAAAATGTCCAGCCGGAGACAGTTGCTGTCCAATGCCAGAAAAATCCGGGAAATTACCCGCCGACACCATACTATTTTTATTGTCAACGACTTTATCGACGCGGCCCTCATTGTCGGTGCCGACGGCGTTCACCTGGGCCAGGACGATATCCCCATCCGGGAGGCCCGGCGCATCACCCCCGAAGGTTTCATCATCGGCGTCTCCACCCACAGCCTGGACCAGGCCGCAGCCGCCGAGCGGGAGGGTGCCGACTACATCGGCATCGGCCCGGTCTTCGCCACCCCCACCAAGGAGAGTTACCCCCCTATCGGCATCGACACCGTCCGGCAGGTACAGGAGACGGTCCGTATCCCCTTTGTCGCCATCGGCGGCTTAACCCCCCAGAATATCAAACCGCTGCGGCAGTTGGGGGTCTGCAACTTCGCCATGGTGCGGGCGTTCCAGCAGGACACCGAAACCGCGGTCAGGGAGATCAACCGTTATATAAAAAAATATTGATAAAAATCTGTTTTTACATTATTATAATAGGGTAAATGAAGAGGTATTAAAATGGTGATAAAAATATCGAACTTAATCGGGGAAAACCTGGGAAGCTACAAAATCATTGACAAATTGGGGCAAGGGGGAATGGCCACGGTGTTCAAGGCCCATGAGTCGTCCCTAAACCGAATGGTGGCCCTAAAAGTTCTCAGCCCGCATCTTTCCGAAGATACCGATTTTATCAAACGGTTCCAACGGGAAGCCCAGGCGGCCGCCCAGTTAAATCACCCCCATATCGTCCAGATATATGCCATCGGCGAGGAGCAGGGGATGCACTTCTTTTCGATGGAGTACATCAAGGGCGAGACCCTGGCCCAGATCATAAAAAAAGAGAAACAATTACCGTTGGCCAGGGCGATTGCCGTGGTCCGGCAGGTGGCCGAGGCTCTCGACCAGGCCCATCAAGCGGCGATGGTGCACCGGGATATTAAACCCAGCAATATCATGATCGATGCCGCCGGCCGGGCCAAAGTAACCGATTTCGGCATCGCCCACTTAGCCAGATCCCAGACCAAATTGACCCGGGAGGGTTCCGTTATCGGTACACCGGAATACCTTTCGCCGGAGCAGTGCGCCGGTCAACCGGTGGACGGCAGGAGCGACATCTATTCGCTGGGCGTCACTTTTTATGAGATGTTGACCGGCAAGACACCCTATGAGACCGACACGCCGGTGAGCATGATGTTGAAAATCGTCAAGGGAGACTTCCCGCCCCTCCGCCAGGTCGCCCCCCATGTACCGGTGGCCATTCAAGAAGTTGTGGAAAAGATGATGGCCACCGACAGGCAGCAGCGCTTTCAAGACACAGACCAGCTCATTGCCGCCTTAGATACATACGAAAAAGGCAGGACAGCCCCCGTCAACGTGATCTTTGCCGCACCGGACACGTTAAGTGCCGCCACCAGATCGAACCGGCGCCGCACCTTGAGCGCCCTGGCCGTGGCCGCGGTGATCGTGCTGCTGCTGGGCGGGGCCTTTGCGGCCAAACTCCTCTATTTCGGCGACAAATCTCCCGCCGATTCAGGACAGGCTGAAATAGTGAATCCTTCGGCAGATGCGGCGCTGGGACCAGACACCCCCCAACCACCCGGTCAAACGGGGGAAGAGACTATCGATCAGGCGAAAACAGATGAATCGCTGGCCGAAGACGACCCGTCGGCGCAGTTGCCGCCCGAAGACAGGCCCCAGGCTATCCCGGCCGCGGCGGTAAAAGGCAAAAAAGAGCGGGCACCGGCAAAACAGAACCCCATATCGCGGCCTCGACCGCCCGCCAACTCCATGCTAGTCACCATGACCGGCGATGATCACAATGCCGAATTCATCACCGCCTATTTGCAGTCCTTCTTCTCCCGGAATAATTTCCTGGTCGTCGATGGCCCCAGCGTAGCGGAGCGAAACATAGCGGCAGTGGCCCGTTATCACCTGGTCGTCTCCAGCAAGTTGCTGGCCACCACCACCTTGAACTACTACGGCCACTCCTCCGAGCTGTATACAGTAGCCCTGACCATAAAAGCCGTGGCCCCCGGGGACGGCAGGATCGTTGTCGGCCCCTTCACCAGGACAGCCAAATTCACCGCCATCAATGCCGAGGAGAAACTAAAGGAGGCGGTCGGCGACCTGGCCCGGCAAATACAGGGAGAGTTGAATCAATAAATGTAGTTCCCGACTGAGGACCAAGAGCAACATAGACGATGCCCGGATACTACAAGGAAAAACTATCAGGCCAGAGGCTGAAACAGTGTTACGACATCGCACCGCCGCGGGTGCGCCGCTACCTGGATGCGGAAGTCGAAACCGTGCTGCAACAGATCACAGTCGGTGACCGGGTGTTGGAGTTGGGCTGCGGTTATGGCCGCATCCTACCCCAATTGGCCGCTAAGGCCGGCCTGGTGGTGGGTATCGACAACTGCCGCGACAGTCTCCTGTTTGCCCAAAAGAGTCTCCACCAGATTCCCAATTGTTTCTTCGCTGAAATGGATGCCACCTTAATGGGTTTTGGCCCCCAGTTATTCGACGTGGTGGCCTGTATCCAGAACGGCATCTCGGCCTTCCGGGTCAATCCCCGCCTCCTCATCATCGAGGCCCTGCGGGTGACCCGGCCCGGCGGCAGCGTGCTGTTTTCCACCTATTCCCCCCGCTTCTGGGGAGCCCGCCTGGAGTGGTTCGAGCTGCAGGCAGAGGCCGGACTCCTGGGGGAGATCGACTGGGACAGGACCGGCAGCGGCGAGATCGTCTGCAAAGACGGCTTTAGGGCCACCACCCTCTCAGGAGACCAATTCCGCTCCCTCACCAAAGGCCTCCATGCCCACACCCACCTCCAGGAAGTAGACCACTCCAGCCTCTTCTGCCACCTCTCCCCCCCGCCCCCCCCACCCCCCCCCCCCCGGAAACCGTCCCCCCGGGTGCGGCCCCCCCCCCC
>CBFDCR010000019.1:0-75339 GCA_965603365.1 uncultured bacterium | reverse complement strand
TTTTCGAGTTGGGCGGCCACTCCCTTAAGGCCGCGGTGGTGGTCTCCAGGATTCACAAGGAGTTACATGTAAAGGTGCCCCTCATAGAGATATTTAAGACCCCCACCATAAGGGGTTTGGCCGCCTATATACGGCTCTCTGCCGAAGATAAGTACGCAGCCATAGAGCCGGTGGAGAAGAGGGCGTATTATGCACTATCTTCGGCCCAAAAAAGATTGTTTTTCGTGAAGAAGATGGATGTGAATGGCACCGGCTATAACATGCCCATGATCATACCTTTGGATGGCCCTATTGCTGTAGAGAAGTTGACGGAGACATTTAAGCGGCTGATAGTCCGGCATGAGAGTTTAAGAACTTCGTTTGCCATGCCTGGTATCGAGCCGGTGCAAAGAGTCGAGCGGCAGGTAGAGTTTTCCCTGGAGTACCATGAAGCGGTGAACAGGGGAGAGGACCTGGGGGTTGGGGAAATAGAAGGCATAATAAACGGCTTTGTCAGGCCCTTTGATTTAAGCGAACCGCCGCTTCTGCGGGTGGGTTTGATAAAAGAGTGCCGTGACCGGTATATTTTGATGGTAGATATGGATCATATCATTGCCGACGGTATTTCCCTGCAAATACTGAGAGAAGATTTTATGGCTCTATACAATGGCGGAGAGCCTCCCGCGTCTTTGCGGCTGCAGTATAAAGACTTTGCCGATTGGCAAAATAATCTGTTTAAATCCGATAGGCTTAGGGGGCAGAAGGATTATTGGCTTAGTGTATATCCCGATGGTGTGCCGACTCTAAATCTGGCCGCCGATTTTCCCAGACCGGCTGTCTTTACGTTTGCCGGCGACTCTTATGATTTTATACTGGATAAAATCCATACATTTCAACTCCGGGAGTTGAGCCGGGACAACCATTCATCGCTGCACATGAATTTGCTTACCGCCTTGAATGTGCTGCTGCACAGGTATACCGACCAGGACGATATTGTCGTCGGCATCCCAATAGCCGGCCGTCCCCATGCCGATCTGCAAGGCATCATCGGCATGTTCGTGAATATGCTGGCTGTCCGCAGTTATCCCGCAAGGGATAAGACGTATCAGGGGTTCCTGGCCGAGGTCAAGAAAAGTTGTTTTGATGCCTTCGACAACCAGGATGTGCCCTTTGATGAACTCATTAGGCTGCTGGGTATCGAAAGAGATCCGTCTCGAAACCCTCTATTTGATGTGGCCCTGGTGATGCAGAATTTTGAACGGCAGATCGGCGAGACCCGGGAGCAGGATAGGGAATCCGCTGATATTTTATATGGGCAGCAAAATAAAACTTCCAAGTTTGATTTAACTTTATATATTTTCGAAGGCGACGAGGAGATCGATTTTAAATTTGTGTATTACCAAGATATATTTAAGAAAAAGACGATAGAGAGGATTTCAAAAAACTATATTGAGCTGATCGAACAGGTAATAGATGATGTTGATATTAGGTTAAAGGAGATCAAGCTGTCCCATTATTCCGTTCCCGTTGATCCGGCTGTGTTGTATAACGTGGATGACCAATTCGGCTTTTAGGAGCTAAATAATATGGAACCAAATATCCATAAAACCGTTGTGGCCGGTGAATATAAAAAAGAAGAGAACTACTGGCTGGATAAATTATCCGGGGACCTGGTAAAGAGTTGTTTTCCCTATGATTACCACCCCCGCCCCGTGGGTGAAAGGGGAAACAGGGCCGATATTTTTAAATATAAATTTTCGGATGAAGTCTTTACCCGCTTACTCCATCATAGCTATGCCTCGGATGTGAAACTTCACATGATGTTGGTGGCCGGCTTGGTTCTCTTAAAAGGGAAATATACGGGGAATACGGACATCGTCGTCGGTGCACCCATTTACCGGCAGGCAAAAGAAGAGGATTTTATCAATACCATACTGATCTTGAGAAATGAGCTCAATGAAGATTTGACCTTCAAAGAGTTGTTGTTAGGGGTGAGAAAAACGATTGTCGAGGCAGCGGAAAATGTCAATTACCCGCTGGAGGTGCTGCTGGATAAGCTGAATATGAAAGCCTCCGAATTTGATTTCCCGCTGTTCGATACGGCCATCCTATTGGAAAATATCCATGATATAAAATATTTACAGCCCCTTAACGTTAATTTAATTTTTTCCTTCTTGCGAACGGATGAACATATCGAGTGTACGGTAAAATACAATCCCCGCCTGTTTAAGGGCAGTACAGTCGAGAGGGTTGTCGGGCATTTCGATTACTTGCTCCACCATGTACTGTTTAAACCGGGGCTGCGGATCCTGGAGACCAGCCTCCTCACCGGGGAGGAACGGCAGAAGTTACTCGTTGATTTTAACGATACGGCGGCAGGATATCCGGCAGATAAAACCATTCATGACATCTTTGCAGAACAGGTGATGAATACGCCGGACCATACGGCCCTGGTTTTTGCCGATAAATGTTTAACGTACCGCCGGTTGGAGCAAGAGGCACGGCGGTTGGCCGACTACCTGTCCGCTAAGGGGCATATTCGGCCTGAGGACCAGGTGGGTATCTTGATGGATAAATGCCCGGACCTTATTATTGCCATATTGGCTGTGTTAAAATCCGGCGCCGCCTATGTACCGCTGGGTGTGGCCTCGCCCCAGGAGCGCCTCCGCTATATCGTAAACGACGTGGGCATGAGAATACTCATTTCCCTGGAGAGATATTCGGAGATCCTGGAAAAGCTGCGGGAGGAGTGCCGCTCCTTTGACCGCCTCTTGTGCATGGACAGTGACGGTACGGGGGTTTACGAAGATGAAGATGAAGAAAAAGAGCTGAGCGGCAGCGGCAAACCTTTTTTAAGGGCACGGCCCGGCAACCTGGCCTATATCATCTATACCTCCGGTACCACCGGTGTTCCCAAAGGGGTGATGATTGAACACCGGAATGTGGTGCGGTTGATGTTGAATGATAGGTTTTTATTCGATTTTGGCAAAGACGATACCTGGACCATGTTTCACTCCCCCGGCTTTGATTTTTCCGTGTGGGAGATGTATGGGGCACTATTATATGGAGGTAAGCTGGTTTTGATACCCCAGGCGGTCTCCAGGGATACGGCGGCCTTTTTGGGGATACTAAAGGCGGAGAAGGTCAGCGTGCTGAATCAGACGCCGTCGGCCTTTTATACCCTGGCGGCCGAAGAGCTGCAGTCGGCGGGAAAAGAGTTGAGATTGAAATACGTGATCTTTGGCGGCGAAGCCTTAAACCCGGGAAAATTAAAGTCCTGGCACGGTAAGTATCCGGCCGTTAAATTGATAAACATGTTTGGCATCACCGAAACCACCGTGCACGTGACTTATAAAGAGATAGGCAGTGATGAGATCGACCATAATATATCCAATATCGGCAGACCGCTGCCGACTACCGGTGTATATATCCATGATGAATATCTAAATGTACAGCCAATCGGCGTCACCGGCGAGCTGGCTGTCGGCGGAGACGGCGTTTCCAGGGGGTATGTGAATCAGCCGGAATTGGCGGCCGACAAGTTTGTAGAAAATCGATATCGACAGGGAGATAGGGTGTATCGCTCCGGCGATCTGGCGAAATTTCACCAAAATGGGGAGATGGAGTACCTGGGCCGGGTTGACCAGCAGGTTCAACTGAGGGGGTTCAGGATAGAGCCGGCCGAAATCGAGAGTCATCTGCTAAAGATCCCGGGCATAACCGATGCCGTTGTGGTTAACCGGCTCGATGCCCATGAACACAACTCTCTTTGCGCCTATATCGTTTTAGATAAAAAACAGGACAATATACCGGCCGGAGATTTTTCGGAAATAAGAGAGACGCTTGGAAGCAAGGTGCCCGATTATATGATCCCCTCGTACTTTGTCGTGATGGAGAGTATCCCCTTAAAGCCGAACGGCAAAATTGACAGCCAGGCCTTGCCTGCGCCGCAGGTTACCGCCGGCGACCGTTATGTCGCCCCCCGGGATGAAGTCGAGCAGGAGCTGGCGGAAATCTGGGCCGAACTTTTAGATGTGGATCGGGATTCTTTAAGCATTGATGCCAACTTTTTCGAGATAGGCGGGCATTCACTCATTGCCACCGCAGCGGTTTCCCATATCCGCCGGAAATTGGCTGTCGAGATTGCCTTAGCCGATTTTTTCCAGAAGCCCACCATCAGGCATCTGTCGGAAACGATCCGGGGCGCCGATGTAAAAAAGTACTTTGCCGTGCTGCCGGTCGAAGAGAGAGAGTATTACGATCTGTCTCACGCCCAGAAACGCCTGTGGCTCGTCTGCCACCTGGAAGAGAATTTTTCCATCTATAATGAGCCGTCGGCCGTGGTTTTGGTGGGAATGTTTGATGTCAATCTCTTTGAAAGGGCGCTGCAGGTGGTGTTGAATCGGCATGAGATATTGAGAACCGTATACCTGATCCTGGATGGGGTGCCGAAGCAAAAGATATTGAAAGAGTCGAAGGCCGTCGTGGAAAAGATAGATCTCAGGCATTTAAAGGTCGAAGACAGGGAGACGAGGGCCAGGGAGATTTATAAAAATACCGCCGAAGAGCCTTTCGACTTTAAAAATGGGCCGCTGTTCGTGTTTAAGGCAGTCAGGCTGGAAGACGACAAGATCTTATTTATATTGAATATGCACCATATGGTGATGGATGGGTGGTCTTCGGGCATCATGTTCAACGAGTTGATGGCCGCTTACAACTCACTGCTCAATGGTGAGAGACCTCGATTAAAACCCGTCAGTTACCAGTATAAAGATTATTCCCAATGGCAGAACAGTTTTATTAAGCGGGGATTTTTAGATAAGTCGGCCAACTATTGGTTGGATAAGTTTGGCGACAAGCCCAAGGGCATCGAGTTGCCCTTCGATTACCAGAGGGGATCGAAGCGAACGTTTAATGGAAATAGACTCTCCTTTTTTATAGAGGGCGAACGGTTATCTCAACTGATAGATATTGCCCGGCAGGAGGGCGGCACCATATTCATGATGCTGTTGACCCTCTTCAGCATCGTGCTGCACAAATATTCGGGAGAGGACGACATCATCATCGGCTCACCGATTGCCAATAGAAAACAGGCAGAGTTGAAGGATTTGATCGGCTTTGTGGCCAATACAATCGTTTTTAGAAACAGGCTAAAGCGGGGCGCCCATTTTCCAGATATATTCAGGGACATAAAAGAGGAGGCCGCGGCCTGTTATGAGAATCAAGACTACCCCTTTAATCTATTGATTGAAAGGCTGAGATTGGAGAGGACCGCCGCCCACTCCCCCCTGTACAATGTGATGTTTGGGCATGTCAATACGGCTACCCTTGATAGGGATCTGGCCCTAAAAGGCACCAGGATAGAGCGGTATAAACATATCGATTATTACAATTTAAGTATATTTGATCTCATTTTGGTGACCAGGGATTTCGGCAGTAAGATATCCGCTCAAATTGAGTACAACAGCGATCTGTTTAAGCAGGGCACCATAGAAAGAGTGATCGCCAATTTCGAACATCTAATAGACGAGATCATAAGAGACCGGCATACGCCGCTGTCCGCTGTAAATTTTGTGACCCGGCAAGAGTATGACAAAATCACCCGGGATTTCAACGGCGAGGAGTGCACATTCCCCGGCCCTACCGTTCAAGGACTCTTTGAAGATCGGGTAGAGATATCCACGGATAAGGTAGCCGTGGTTTTTAATGACCAGGCCATTTCATACGGCCAATTGAACAACCGCATTAATTGCCTGGCCCGCTGTCTTAGGGAGGAAAATCACATAAAGACAAATGATATAGTCGGGATTTCGGTGGATCGCTCCATTGGGATGATCGTAACGATATGGGGAATAATAAAGTCGGGGGCCGGCTATGTGGCCGTTGATCCCAATTACCCTGAAGAGAGGGTCCAGCATATATTGAAAGACAGCGGTGTCGGTTTGCTGGTGATTGATCGGCAGCGAGATGTATTTAATGACTATAAGGGAGAATGTATCCATTTAGATGCGGATTGGGAAAAGATAAGCCGGGAATCGACAAAAAACCCGGGGATATTAAATGAGCCGGATGATTTGTTGTATGTCATCTACACTTCCGGCTCAACCGGGACGCCGAATGGCGCCAAACTCTCCCACGACCTGCTGGCCAACCTGATCCAGTGGCAGGCGAAATACACCGCCATCGACTCTTCGGGGCACTGCCTCCAGTTTACCTCGGTAAATTTCTGTGTTTCATTCCAGGAGATAGTGGCCACCCTGACCTCCGGCGGAACGGTTTACTTGATCGGGGATATCGAGCGGCAGGATATCAATTACCTGATGGATTTTTTAAGCCGCCGCAGCATAGAGATACTCTATTTGCCCTTCTCCTATTTGAATTTTTTGTTTAACGAATCGAACCGCTGGCATGAATCGTTCAATCACAGCCTGAAGCATATCATTACCGCCGGTGAGCAGTTAAAGATAACAGGCGGCATCCGGACATTCCTGGAAAGTAACCCGGAAGTTAAGCTCCACAACCACTATGGCTCCTCTGAAATGCATGTGGTCACCTCTTATACCATGGACTATTCTACGGCCGCCGACGTTTCGATCCCGCCGGCCGGGCAGCCGATAGCCAACACCAGGATCTATATCCTGGACGATGACCTGAAACCCGTCCCCATCGGCGTATGGGGTGAACTGTTTGTCGAGAGTAGGCGAGAACTCCTGAGATATGTGAATAACCGGGGTTTGCTCCATAAGTTTGTCCGGGTGCCGGGATTGTCGGCAAAGAGATTATACCGCAGCGGCGACGTCGGCAGATGGCTTGAAGATGGCAATATCGAACTCAGGGGACGGAAGGACTTCCAGGTGAAGATCAGGGGATTTAGAGTAGAGCCCGGTGAAGTGGAGAGCAAGATCTTATCGATCAACGGCGTAAAGGAGAGTGTGGTGGTGGTGCGGCAGGACGATAAGAATCAGAAATCCCTCCTGGCCTATGTGGTCGTCGATGGCATTGAAATAGTTGAAATAAAGAAAATATTGGGCGGCTATTTGCCCCAATATATGATCCCCGAAATTGTAAGGTTAAATAAATTGCCCCTGATGCCGAACGGCAAGGTGGATAGGGAACGGTTACCGGAGCCCGACGTGCTGGGAGATTACCGCAATCCCATCGATACCCGGCTGATTTCCCAATTACTCAGGGATAGGGAGTCTATCGCCGAAATTTTAAGGGAGAGTCAACGTCAAATATCTTCCGGCCATGTCTCTATGGAAAAAACGGTTGCCTGTTACGCCTCGCTGCTGCGGCAGTCGATGTCTGTGGAGACCCTCGACATATCGGGCCTTGATTACAATGTCTTGCCTGGGGAAAAGATCCTGCGGCTGCTGGCGGAGACAACTGCTGACCCCACTCAACCCCTTCAACAGGTGTTTGAGCAGCAAGTAGAGAGGACAGCGGATAAAATAGCCATTGCCGGGGAGGGCGGGCCATTGACTTACAGGGAGTTGAATGACAGGTCCAATCGCCTGGCCCGTCTATGCAGGAGCAGAGGCGTCGGCCCCGGCACCGTTGTCGGGATTATGACAGCCCCCTCGGCGGCGATGGTCAGCGGCATATTGGCCGTATTAAAGGCCGGCGGTGCTTACTTACTGGTGCCCCCCCATTTTTCTCAAAAAGAGGTGATGTCGGTATTAAAAAAGAACCGGGTCTCCCTGGTGTTGAGCCACAGTTGGGATTTTGACAGGTACTCGTTTACAAAGCTTCAAGATCTGGCTGCCGGTAATAGTAACGTGCAGCGGACCGGGACCCGTGCACCGGCCCAGGATCTTGACTCCCTGCCCCTGCCCGACCGTTCACTGGTAAATTACGAGAAATACGCCCGGCATATCGGTATTACCATGGTGAAGAGTTGCATAACGATTTTATCGTCCCGCGGCTGCCCCTATAATTGTGCTTACTGTCACCGCATCTGGCCGAAGAAGCAGATCTGTCGGTCGGCGGAGAATATTTTTGCCGAGGTGAAGCTCTACTATGATATGGGAATCCGCCGGTTTGCCTTCATCGACGACATTTTTAATTTGAATGTCGAAAACGGCAGCCGCTTTTTTGAGTTAATCCTGGCCCAAGGTTTGAACGTCCAGTTCTTCTTCTCCGGCGGGCTGCGGGGGGATATCTTAACGCCGGCATTCATCGATTTAATGGTCAAGGCCGGTACGGTGAACATCGCCGTGGCGCTGGAGTCTGCCTCACCCCGGCTGCAAAAGTTGATCGGCAAGGGCCTGAATGTCGATAGGCTGCGTGAAAATCTCCGGTACATCTGTAAGAACCATCCCCAGGTCATCCTGGAACTTCACACCATGCACGGCTTTCCCACGGAGACAGAAGAGGAGGCCAGGGAGACATTGGCGTTTATCAAATCCATCGAGTGGCTGGATTTTCCCTATATCCACCTGGTCAGGATCTATCCCAATACCCGGATGGAGCAGTTGGCCATAGAGAATGGTATATCCAAAGAAGCGATTGTCGATTCCGAACATGTCGCCTTTCATGAATGGACCCCCACAATACCGTTTGCAAAGAGTTTTACCAGTAACTACCAGGCGGAGTTCCTGAATGATTACTTTTTGTCAACCGGGCGTTTGCTCAAGGTGCTGCCGCGCCAGATGAGGGTATTAACCGAAGAGGATATGGTACAAAAGTACCACAGCTATTTGTCGGTGGATATAAAGAGCCTCGATGATTTGCTGCAGTTTGTCGGCCTCAGCCGGGACGACCTAAGTTTCCCGGAAGCAACTGGCTCTCCCCTCGATGAGGCGCTGTGTGTGCCCGATCTTAACCTGAAGATGAGGAACCACTTTCCCGCACCCAGGCCCGATAAACAGGCCTTGCGGCTCTTGCTCCTGGATCTTTCCCAGTTTTTTCGGGCAGACGGGATGCTCTACGATGTGGTGGAATCCCCCCTGGGCCTCATATCGCTGCTGACCTACTTAAATCGTTCCCTGGCCGGTAAGATTAACGGCAAAATCGCCAAAGCCCGGATCGATTTCGACAGCTTTAGGCAGTTAAAGGCGCTGCTGGAGGATTTCCGGCCCGATGTCATCGGCGTAAGATGCTTAACCTTCTATAAAGATTTTTTTCACCAGGCAATCGCCATGATCCGCCACTGGGGATTTGAGCTGCCGATTATAGCCGGCGGGCCTTATGCCACCAGCGACTACAATACCATCTTGCAAGACGCCGATATAGACCTGGTGGTCCTGGGCGAGGGGGAAGTGACCTTTCTGGAACTCCTGGAAAAGATGATAGAAAACAGGGGGAAACTCCCCAAAGACAGTATCTTAGAAGAGATCCCCGGGCTGGCCTTTGTCCCGGCGGGGGATAAATCCGCTGAGGCAAACAGCCGCCAACTGCTGATGCTGGATCAATTGTCGGAATTGGCTGGAGGGAGTGGTGAGAATCTGGAACCGATCAACCGTTCCTCGGACCCGGCCCAGGTTGTTTTATCTGCCGGTGCTGACGGGGCAGACCTGGTCGCCACCCACCACAGTGTCCACTCCCTCCTCTCCCGCCTGGAAGTGAATGATGTGCCCCCGACTTCCTTCCTGTTTGACGGCACCCCGCCCCAGGTATTCGGGCCGCTGCTGAAAGGGGGAAGTCTATACATAGTGCCGGCAGGTATGCGGGCCGCCAATATTCAACTGCTGGAGTTTTACCGCAGCGGCGACAAAGAGGCGGTGACGGCGGTCAATATCCGCTTGCTGGTGAAAAAACACCTGGCGGGATTACCGACAACCGATGATACATACGCCCCCCCCGGCAGTGAGCTTGAGAGAAGATTGGTAAAAATATGGTCAGAGATCCTGGATATCGAGAAAGAGGCCATCGGCATCGATTCAAATTTTTTCGAGATCGGCGGCCATTCGTTGAGGGCCACCATATTGGCCTCCAGGATACATCGGGAATTCAATGTAAAATTTCCCTTAATCGAGATATTTAGAGCCGCCACGGTCAGGGAGATTGCCGATCTCATCGGTACTAAAAAGAGCGATCTCTTCAGGCAGGTAGAATTGGCGGAGAAAAGGGAGTATTACAAATTGTCCTCCGCCCAGCGAAGAGTATATTTTCTCCAGCAGATGGATTCTAACAGCGTCGCTTATAACATGCCGCTGGTCCTGCCCCTGGACAAAGATACGGATAAGGAAAAACTCGAATGGACGATTAAGAAATTAATCGAAAGGCATGAAAGTTTACGGACTTCATTTGAGAAAGTAGACAACGTACCGGTACAAAGGGTTCATCCCCGGGTCGATTTTAAGATAGATTATCTCCAGGCGGTTCATAAACCGGCAAAAGAGATAATCGAAAGTTATATAAGACCCTTTGATTTGAGCCGGGCACCCCTGTTAAGATCGGCATTGATCGGGCTCCCCGGCCATGACCACATCTGGATCGTCGATATGCACCATATCATATCCGATGGGACATCCAAAACGGTTTTAACCGAAGATTTTATGTCCACCTACAATGGACGGGAATTGGCACCGTTGAAACTCCAGTATAGAGATTTTTCCGAATGGCAAAACCACCTGGTTGAGAAAGGGCTGATCAAGGACCAGGAAGCCTATTGGTTAAATCTCTATGCCGATGAAATTCCCAGGTTAAATATGCCCATCGATTTCAAAAGGCCGGCGGTCTTTACCTTTAAGGGTGATTGCCGTGGGTTTGTCCTTAAAGAGGAGGAGGTAAGGAAATTTAAAGAGATTGGTGCGAGAAACCAGGCTACCCTTTATATGAATATCCTGGCCGTCCTGAATGTACTCTTTCATAAATATACCGGCCAGACCGATATGATCATCGGCTGTGGAATAGCCGGCCGGCGTCATATAGACCTCCAGGACACAATGGGGATGTTTGTGAATACACTGGCCATGAGAAATTATCCCTCGGCCGAGAAGAGCTACGAGGCGTTTTTAGCCGAGGTGACCGCCTTTAGTTTAGAGGCCTTTGAAAATCAAGACGTGCAGTTTGAAGCCTTGATAGACATGTTGAATATCGAGAGAGACCCCTCCCGCAATCCTTTGTTCGATGTCTTAATGGTCGTCCAGAATTTCCGGAAGGTGGGCGAGGGCTCCTCGAGCCGGGAGCCGGGAAGGTTTGATGTGCTGCCGATCATTAATGAGAGGCTGCCGAAACCGGACTATAAACTGTCTGCCACCAAATTTGACCTGACATTTTTGATTTATGAACGGGATGAGGATATCCTGGTAAATATCGAATACTATTCCGGCCTGTTTAAAGAGGAGACCGTAAGGCGCCTGATCACCCATTTGCACAATATCATTAAGGCGGTCATAAACAATCCCCTGGCAAAACTCAAGGATATTGAGATGAAAACAGGGGAGGAACAGAGGCGACTCCTCTACGAGTTTAACGGTACGGTCAGGGATTATCCCAGAGATCAGACCATTCATCAACTGTTTGCAGACCAGGCAGGGAGAACACCGGCTAACGTCGCCCTGGAACACGAAGATGTCTATCTTACTTACGCAGAGCTTGACCAGGAGGCCAACCGCCTGGCCCGTTTCCTGGCCGATCATTTACAGACCCGGTTGGAAGAGAGAGTCGGTATATTGCTCGATCGCTCGATTCATATGATTATTGCCATAATCGGTATTTTAAAGGCCGGCGGGGCCTATGTTCCCCTTGAGACATCGCTGCCGGAAAAGCGGCTTAAGAACCTGATTGATGATGCCGAGTTGCGAATTACCGTTTCGGCCAGCAGGTATATTCGATCGCTCAATCGGTTGCAGTGGGAATGTGAATGTTTCGAATCGTTTATATGTGTGGACAGCGCAGATGTATACGCCGAGGCAGAGGTGGAGAAGAGCGCCTTGATGGACATAGAGCTGTGGCATCACGTCGGCGAGACGGCAGTAGACGATATTACGGGGGGCGGCTGGATTTCCAGTTACACCGGCGAACCGTTTAGCCGGCAGGAGATGGATGAGTACAGCCAGAATATCCTGGCAAAGTTAAAGCCTGTATTGAATAAAGACATGAAGGTACTGGAAATAGGCTGCGCTTCCGGTTTGAGTATGTATAAAATTGCTCCTCTCGTTAAATCCTATCACGGCACCGACCTGTCCGGCCTGATCATAGAAAAAAATAGGGCCAGGCTAGAGGAGGAGAATATTTTAAATATTAAGTTGGACTGCCTGGCCGCCCATGAGATAGACCAATTGGCGGAACAGAATTTCGACCTGGTCATCATGAATAGTGTCATTCAATCTTTTCATGGGCACAACTACCTCCGGCAGGTATTCGGGAAGATCATATCCGTGTTGAATGAGAGGGGATATATTTTTGTCGGTGACGTCATGGACCAGGATAGGAAAGAGGCGCTGACCAGGGAGATGGTGGAATTTAAGAGTAAAAACCGGGCCAAAAATTATAAGACCAAGACCGATTGGTCTAATGAACTGTTCGTTTCCCGGCGATTTTTTACCGATCTCTCCCTAAACCGACCGGAGATAACCGACATAGCCTTTTCAGATAAGATATTCACCCTGGAGAATGAGCTTACGAAGTTCAGGTATGA
The DNA here is from genome assembly GCA_965603365.1 of uncultured bacterium. GTDB lineage: Bacteria > Acidobacteriota > Aminicenantia > UBA2199 > UBA2199 > JAHELQ01. The sequence continues at coordinate 62,774 of CBFDCR010000019.1, read as the reverse complement.
TGCCCTGTTTACCGTTGACAGGAGAGGTGAAGGCCGCCGCCTCCCCACACGGAAGAGTAAATATCAATTCGACAGTAGGATTTTGAGATCACTTTCCGGCGATACGCTTCAAAGAGACATGTCCCCGGCCAATCTTGCCTATATCATTTATACTTCAGGTTCAACCGGGAAACCCAAAGGCGTTATGGTCGAGCATGGGAGTGTGGTTAATCTGGCGATATACCAGAAATCGATGTTTAATATTGGTGAAGATGATCGCACCCTGCTGTTTTCATCGATCAGTTTTGACGCTTCGGTAGAACAAATATGGATTACCCTGTTGAGCGGCGCCGCTCTTGTGTTGGTCGGCAGGGGAAAATTACTTGATCGTGAAGGATTTGAAGACTATCTGGTCGATAAACGGGTGACCCATTTACACGCGGTCCCGGCATTCTTAAATAATATGGGTATTAAAAACAGGGGCAGGTTAAGAAGGGTTATTGCCGGCGGAGATGTCTGCCCCTTAGACCTGGCCAGGCACTGGTATAGGCTGTGTGATTTTTATAATGAATATGGGCCCACCGAAACCACGGTAACCGCCATCGAGTCACCCGTAAAGGAGGTAGATACCAGGCAGTCTACCCTGCCTATTGGCAAACCCCTGGGAAACACAACGGTTTATATCCTTGACAGGTTTCATAACATTGTACCTACCGGGATCACGGGGGAGTTATATATCGGCGGGGACTGCCTGGCCAGGGGTTATTTGAACGATGTGGAATTGACAGGGGATAGATTTATCCCCGCTCCCTACGGTGACAATGGCAGACTATACCGAACCGGCGATTTGGCCAGGTGGCTTTTGGACGGCAATATCGAATTCCAGGGGCGAACGGACAACCAGGTGAAGATACGGGGATACCGGGTCGAACCGGGTGAAATAGAGTATCACCTGCTCAATTACGGCCGGGAATTGCCTTTAAGAGTCGATGCAGCATCGACTGTCGGGGCCATTGCTGCCGATGCCGCTGTTCGCTGCCGGAGATGTTTGCTGCCTGGGAATTATCCCGGCATTGGCTTTTTTGATGAGGATGGCACCTGCCATTTTTGCCGAAAATTTGATAAATACGAGAGAGAGGCCCTTGGCTATTTTAAGGGAGCGGGTGACTTCTTGCATTTAATGGCTGAGGCCGGCCAGGCAAAGCAGGCTAAGTATGACTGTATGCTGCTTTACAGCGGCGGTAAAGACAGCACCTACGTGTTGTACAGGTTGGTAGATATGGGCTTCAAGGTTTTAACTTTTACGTTTGACAACGGCTATATTTCGGCGACTGCCTTTAAAAATATCGACCGGATCACCTCCGCTCTGGGAGTCGAGAATATTGTCGGCCGCACAGGAAACATGGATGACATATTCGCCGAAAGCCTGGTCCAGGATCACTCCGTTTGCACGGGCTGCTTCAGGGCGTTAACGACTGTCAGTACAAAGGTTGCCTATGAGAGAGGCATTAATGTGATTGTGACCGGCTTGTCGAGGGGGCAGATATTCGACACCAAATTACAGGAGTTTTTTGATCGGAGTATTTTTGCCGTTGAAGAGATAGAGAAGAAGTTGTTGTTGTTCAGGAAGGCGTACCATGCCCGGGGGGATCGGATTGGCGATCTGTTGAATGTGGAATTGGCGGATGAAGTGTTTGGGCAGACCTATTTTGTAGATTTTTTCAGGTATGATGACATTTCGACAGCGGAGATCAGGCAATATCTGGCCAAAAGAGATAAATATTGGAGCCAGCCGGAGGATACGGGCTTTTGTTCTTCCAACTGCCTGATTAATGATGTGGGCATATATATTCACCTCAAGGAGTCGGGCTATCACAATTATGCCGCTCCCCTTAGCTGGGATATACGGTTAGGGAAAAATAACAGGGACGATGCCTTTAAGCAGATTCGCTTTAGCCCGGAGCTGTCCCGTATTAAAGGCATCCTGGAGGGGATCGGTTATTCTGCCGATATCATTAAGGAGGCCGCGGTAATCGACAGGCAGGAGCCGGATGGGAATAAAACTTTAGTGGCATACATCGTCGCCCATCGAAATATTGCCGCCGCCGATCTCAGGGAGTATCTGGCCAGACGATTACCGGAATACATGGTGCCCTCTTTTTTTGTTCGACTCGACAGCATCCCCCTGACAGTGAATGGCAAGGTTAATCGAAAGGCTCTGCCCGAACCCGGGGGTGAAGCGAAGGGGGAGGGAATAGCAACCCCCAGGAATGAGATAGAGAGGCAGTTGCTAAACATCTGGTCCGAGGTCTTAGATATCGATAAACACTCGATAAGTGTACATTCAAATTTTTTCGAGCTGGGCGGACACTCCCTGCGGGCGACCATATTGAGCTCAAAAATTCACAAAGTATTGGCTGTCAAGATCCCCCTGGCAGAAATATTCAAATCCCAGACTATCAGGGAGATGGCCTTATATGTAAAAGAGGCAGAAGAAGACAAACATATAGCGATGCGGCCGGTTGAAAAAAAGGAATACTACCCGCTGTCGCCCGTCCAGAAGAGGTTGTTTTTCCTTCAGCAGCTTAATCCCGGTAATACCAGCTACAATATGCCTTACGTGGTTCCCCTTGCCGGCGATATCGACGTGGAGAGGGTTGAGCACTCTTTCAGGCAGTTGATGCGGCGGCATGAAAGCCTGCGGACTTCATTTCATACCCCGGCCGAGGAACCGGTTCAAAAAACAGCCGAAACGGTGAAATTTGCGCTGGAGTATATGCCGGTAAATTCAACCACAGATGTTGAACCTGCCTATGCCGACATGATAGAGCACTATATCCGGCCCTTTGATTTGAGCCAGGCCCCCTTGATGCGGGTCCACTTGATAGAGAGTGGGAAAAATAAAATTCTAATAGTAGATCAACACCATATCGTTTCCGATGGGATTTCCCAGCAGGTTTTAAAAGAGGACTTTTATGGGATATATGAAGGAAAAGAGCTGCCCCCACTAAAGCTCCAGTATAAGGACTATTCGGAATGGCAGGACAGTGAAGGTTACCGGGAAAAGATCAATTCCCAGGAGTCGTATTGGCTCAATGAATTTTACGGCGAATTACCGGTTCTAAGTCTGCCCTATGATTTTAGCCGGCCCACTGTCCAGGGTTTTAAAGGCAAGACGGTGGCTTTTATATTGGGCGCCGCCCAGACGGGGAGGATAAAGGCGATCGTGAAAAATACGGATTCTACCTTATTCATGTTTATCCTGTCTGTATTTAATATTCTACTATCCCGCTTGAGTGAGCAGGAAGATATTATTATAGGGCTGCCGATTGCCGGCAGAAGACACGCCGATCTGCAGCGGATCATCGGTATGTTTGTAAACACCCTGGCAGTTAGAAGTTATCCGGCCGGCAGCAAATCGTTTAGAGAATTTTTAAACGAGGTAAAAAACAATACCTTAGAGGCATTTGAGAACCAGGAATATCAATTCGAGGAGCTGGTGGATAGGATTTCGCCCGTCAGGGAGCCCGGCCGGAATCCTATCTTCGATGTGGTATTCACCTTCTTAAACCAGGATGAATATGAAGGCGAGTTAGAGGGGGAGGGGAGTGGAGAAGCGGCCGAACCCGTTCACCTGAAGGGAACGGCAAAGTTTGATATGGCCCTGCGGGGGGCCGATTTTGGCAGGAACATATCGCTTAATCTCGAATACAGCACAGATTTATTCGAGGAGGATACCATCGATAAATTCATCGAATATTTTAAATTCACAGTAGACTGTGTCATAGACGATATAAATATTAAAATTTCCGAAATAGAGCTGGTGGAAACCATATCGGCTGAAGAGAGAAGTCAGTTGTTTTGCGATATATATGAAGACCTGGAAAGAGAGGTAACCCTGTAGGCTCTTTGGCTCCTAAGAGAAATAGATGATGGCAGACAATTTAAGTTTTCAAGACAGGCTCTTTAGCGGTTTTGCCGGGGCTGCCGACAGGCAGGCCGTAATTTATGGAGAAAAAATATTTACGTATTCTGAATTGGCAAAAAAATGCCGTGACATTGCCGAAATGATCTTTGTCAACGGGATAAAGAGTGGGAGTTTTATCGGTATCTATCTTGAAGATAGGGTCGATTTGATTTGTGCAATTTTGGGGATATTGAAGACAGGCTGTGTGTTTGTGCCATTGGATTGTTCATATCCCAGCCAGAGAGTAAGAAAAATGATCGGTCTGGTCGATCTTGAATATATCATTTCCGACGATCTAAGTTATCGCAAGTTGGCCGGGGGAGACAGCGCTATTTCGGGAAAACTAAAACCCCTATTTATCGGTGCCCATGATTTTGTAACAGAAAGCGAAAAAGATGGTGCATCGCCGGCGATTGAAGGTAGAGTCGACTATAGCCTTGAAGATAAAATTTATGTTTATTTTACTTCCGGAACCGACGGTACCCCCAAGGCGATTGTGGGCAAGAATAAGAGTCTACTCCATTTTATTAATTGGGAGATTGAGACATTTAAGTTAGATGGCGGTTTGCGGATCAGCCAATTGACGACTCCCGGCTTCGATGCGTTTTTAAGGGATATTTTTGTTCCCCTCTGCAGCGGCGGTTCGGTCTGTATACCGGAGAACGATCTAATAATGACCGGTGATTCTATTATTGACTGGATTGATAAGAATAAGGTTGAGTTGATCCACTGCGTTCCCAGTGTATTCAGGCTTTTTAATACCCAAAAACGGTCAGGTTATGAACTGGGAAATTTGAAATATATCCTGTTGTCCGGGGAACGAATAAATCCCGGGGAACTGAAAAATTGGTACAAAATATTTGCCGGGAGAATCCAGTTGGTCAATTTGTATGGGCCGACGGAAACCACGATGATAAAGACATTTTATTTTATCAGGGAGGCGGATATTGTCAGGGAGAGAATTCCCATCGGTAAACCGCTGAAGGGGGCACGGGTATTAATCCTGGATAGGAACCTGAAAGTCTGCAAACAGTATGTGACCGGTGAGATATATATAAGAACCCCATTTATGACCACCGGTTATTATAACGATGAGCGGTTAAATCGAGAACATTTCATTCCCAACCCCTTTAACAATGATAAAAACGACCTGTTTTTTAGAACCGGGGATCTGGGCAGGGTCCTGGCGGATGGAAACATTGATTTTTTAGGTCGAAAAGACCGGCGGGTAAAGATAAGGGGTGTAAGGGTCGAACTTGACGAAGTGGAACAAACGATACTCAAGCACAGCCTGGTGAACCAGGCGGTGGTCATAGATAAAGAGGGCGATGATTTTGAGAAGTTTCTTTGCGCCTATATCGTGCTTAAGAGGAACGGTGTGGCTGAAAGGGGGGAAGGGAAAATCGGCCATGGGCGGGACAGAGATTTTTATGAATCAACCGGCGATAAAATTGAAGACAGCGGGCAGTCGATTCTCGGTCTCTTTAGCGAACAGGTCGATCGATACCACGATAAAGTTGCGCTGAAAGCGGGCCCCCAAAACATCACTTACGGTTACCTGGACGATCTTTCAAACCACATCGGTAGAGAAATAGTAGAGAAGTATGATGACCGATACAAATTGACCCGGGACGAAAGGTGCAGGTACCAAAGGCAGACGATGCTTCATAATTGGGGTATCGCCGCCCAGGAGAAAATCAAGGCCACAACCGTATTTGTCGGCGGGGCCGGCGGTTCGGCCTCGGCTCTCATTAGCCAACTGGCATTGATCGGTTTCGGCACCATTATCGTGTGTGATTTCGATAAAGTCGAGTTGTCCAACTTAAACCGTCAATGTCTGCATGACGATTCGAGAATCGGCATGAACAAGGCTCTCTCTGCCGAGATGACCATCAAGCGCATAAACCCCCATGTAAACGTTAAGGCATATTCGGAAAAAATAACGGCAGACAATGTCTACCGCCTGGTGGGGGAGGCCGCGCTTATTTTTGACAACATAGATGATATGCGGGCAAAATTTCTCCTGTCGGAGTGTGCGGCCGTCAAGGGGATACCCCATATTATTTCCTCCATGATCGACATGAACTCGTATGCGGCCATATTTTACCCCCCCCTGACCCCCTGTTTTCACTGCCTCTACGATAAGGGATTTGTCGACGATATTGAGCAGGCGAGGCAGGAGATGAAAGTCGGTAAAAATCCGCTGCCGGTAGTGGCCTCATCGCTCTTTTTGAGTACGTCATTCGTGGTGAACGAGGCCCTCAAATTTATACTGGGTTTTGAAGAGGTCGCCTATAACAGGTACTTTTTATTCAATCAACAGAGAGCCGCCGACATTGCCGATTCCCCCGGCTATAAATTAATTGTATCGACCTTCAGTGAACATTTTAAGGCCTTAAGTCGGAAACAGGGATTAGACTGGGATGAAGGCCGGGGGGGAAACTTCCTGGAAGAGATAGTGATCGAGAAAGATCCCGGCTGCTTGCTGTGTGGTAATGAGAATGGGCAAAAGGCCATATCTGCCGGGTCAAAAGATGAAGGCACTCGTATGGATGAGGGTCAGCCCCAGGGGGTACTGCAGTCGGTCGCCCTGTTGTGTGATTTCGAGATGGGGTATGTCTCCGGCATGTTGGGGGCGTTAAAAGCCGATAAGACGTTTGTCTCATTGGATGCGGCTATTGAGAAAGAGGATTTAAAATATATAGTGGAGGATTCGGAGGCCCGTATTATTGTAACGAATAATCATTATTACGAATTGGCCGATACATTAAGGAACGAGGTGAATAGAAATATCGAAATCGTAAATGTGGACAGCCTGAATCTAGATGCAGCGGCTGAAGAGTTCCGGCCCCAGGCACATCCGGACCCGGTTGCCGCTTTATTGTACGTTAAGGAAGGCGATGGCACCTGGAACAGCCTGAAACAACCGCAAAAAAATATTTTACATACCATCACAGCCCACAGGAATGATTTGTCTGTTTGCCCGGATGATAAATTGTCCCTGTTTTATGCCTTCGATACCGACATCTCTCTCGCCGATACGTTTCTCGCCCTGTTAAGCGGTGCCACCCTGTACCCTTACAATATAAGAGAAAAAACGAATCTCTATACCGGCGCTGAAGACAGGAGATATTTGCTTGATCCCCAGAGGGAAGCCGTCTCGGAGATACGGGAATTCCTGGAAGCCGAATTGGTGAGCTGTATGGTGCCCAATTATATTATGCCCATCGACGAAATACCCTTGCTGCCCAATGGAAAGATAGACCGGAAAAATTTACCGGAGCCGGAAATAAAGAGAGATCTTTATTATGTCCCACCTAAAGATGATATAGAAAAAAAACTGGTAGACATCTGGTCTGAAGTCTTAGAGATTCCCCGGGACGTGATCGGTACCCACTCTAATTTCTTTGAATTGGGCGGCCATTCCCTGCGGGCCATTGTCTTGACCACCAGGATACATAAGGCGTTACATGTAAAGATTCCCCTCGTCCAGATATTCAAGACCCAGACCATAAGCGGCCTGTCGGCATACTTAAAAGCGGCAGTCAGGATTAAATACACTTCTATCGAACCCATCGAGATGAAGGAGTATTACAGGTTGTCTTCCGGCCAGAAGAGGATGTATTTTCTTCAACAGATGGACCTGGAGAGTACGACCTACAATTCCCAGTTGAGGGTCTCCATTGGGGGAAATTTGATTAAGGACAGATTTGAAAGATCTTTCCAGAAATTGACAGACAGGCATGAGGGATTCAGGACATCATTTGTACTGCTCGACGATGAACCGGTTCAGAGGATATCCGATAAAGTCGGGTTTGCGGTAGAGTACTATGACATAAAAGAGAGAGAGTACGGGGCAGCCGGGGAAGCGGGTATGGTGGCGGGAATATTAAAGGATTTTGTGAGGCCCTTTGATTTAAGCCGGGCCCCGGTCATGAGGGCCGGTCTCATCCAATTGGGCAGCGAAAAGTATATACTCATGGTGGATATCCATCACATAATAACGGATGCTTTTTCAAGAGGTCTCATTATTAAGGATTTGATGGCGATCTACGAAGACAGGGAGACTCCGGCATTAAGGCTCCAATATAAAGATTATGTGGAATGGCAAAACAACGAAGACCAGCGGGAATCGCTGAAAAAGCAGGAAGAATATTGGTTAAGGGAGTTTTCTTCGGAGATACCGGAGTTACATCTCCCCACCGATTACCCGGAAACGGCAGTCGATGATAGTGAAGGCGTATACAGGGTGTTCTCAATCGAAAGGGAAGAGATGCAGCGGTTAAAGGAGATCGCCAGGAATGCCGGTGCGACCCTATTCATGATAATGACGGCTCTCTTTAATGTATTCCTGTCAAAGCTGAGCGGCCAGGAAGATATCATAATCGGCAATGTGGTCATTGGCAGACGGCACATAGACCTGGAAAAAATAATCGGTGTATTTATAAATCCGCTGGCTTTCAGGAATTTCCCGGAGGCAGAGAAGAGGTTTCCGGACTTCTTAAAAGAGGTAAAGGAAAGAGCCTTAGATGCTTTTGACAACCAGGATTACCCCTTTGAGGATCTGGTTTTGCGGTTGGTGAAAAAGAGAGAACCGGGCCGTAATGGAATTTACGATGTGGAGTTTGCGCTATTTACCAGGGAAATGCAGGAGATGCTGTCCCGGACCCCGGAATTGGCCGATTTGAAGCTGGCCGACTACCCCGTTGGCAATCGATCTTCAAAAAAAGAGAGAATATCCCTGGTGATCTTTGAGTTTGAAGAGAAGATGCTGGTGTATTTCTATTATTGGGAAAATCTTTTTAAGGAAGATACGGTATTGAAGTTTATAGATACCTTCAATCACATAATCGCCGCCGTTATTCAGACCCCGGAGATCCGGCTGAAAGATATTGAGATCATTTCGCAGGAGCAGAAGAGTAGAGCCATATCGGAGATCCGCAGAGCTCAGGCAAATGTTCAGGCGGATTTTGATATATGATAATAAATAGAAGGAGATGGTATGAAAAATAAAAACCGGCGAAAAAAAAATATTTTATTTCTTATAAAGCCCGAGGGCGCAGTCTACAGGGCTAGTTTCCTGCTGGCCGAAGAGTTATGTAATCATGGATATAAAGTCGATTACATAGGACCCCGTGATCATAGAGATAACATCGAAAGCAAGGGTTTCGGGTATAGGGTTTTTAATTTGAATGAAATTTTTAACGACAGGGTTCAATACAACTTCAAGCAGGAAATGGAGAAAAAGACAAAAGGCAAGAAAAGACCGGGTGCTGTTCAGATGTATCGTGCAAAGGTGCGGGCCCATTTAAAGACTCAAGAGGATATTTTGCAAAAATTAGAGGAATTGCTGATGGAAGATCTGCCGGATCTGGTTCTTCTTACACCTCTTATGACGGGCTTTTCATTACCTTTCCTGAAACTGGATATTCCCGTTTTTAATCTGAATTTTTCCCTCATCTCCGGGTTCAGTTTAAAGGTTCCGCCCCTATTTTCAGGAATTGTTCCGAAGAAGGCTAAGGCCGGTCTTCTCTCTTATGGCAAGAATTTACTGGCCTGGTCAGGATTCCTGATCCGACAATCGTTCTTAAAGGCGTGTAACCACCTATATTTACGATTATGTTTCGGTTTCTCTTCATTCCATATTTTAAAAAAAGAGGTAAAAAAATATGGCGGAAGGCTAAAATCTACCGAACAGAGCCCACAATTGCAGGTCCCTGAATTGGTCAGTTGCCCCGGGGAGTTTGATTTCCCCTTTTTATCTCACTCAAAGTTCCGCATCTATCTCGGGGCGCCCAGGGAGGAAGAGCCGGCAGAGATCCATTTCGATTGGCAAAAGGTGAGGGAGGAAAAACCGATTATATTTTGCACGATTGGCTCCTACTCGAGAAAAAAATGGAAATATAGGAAAAAGCTGTATGAGGCTGTAATCAATGCCATTCAAGATCGCCCGGACCTTCAGCTCATTATTCAAATGGAAGAATTGGATAGGCATGAATTCGAGCCATTTCCCGAAAATGTAGTGGCCGAACATTCGATATCTCTTCAGGAGGTTTTGGCCAAAACCGCCGTTTTCATCTGTCATGGCGGCTTTGATACAGTCAGGGAGGCTGTTTTTTGGGGGGTTCCTCTCATTGTATTTCCCTGCGAAGGTTTCCAGAACGGCTATGCTGCCAGGGTGGCCTTTCACCATCTGGGCCTGAAGGGTAATATTAAGAAAGTGACCCCCCAGGTAATCAATAATTATATTGACCGCCTCCTTGGCGATGATTTAATCCAGGAGTCGGTAAAGAAGATGCAAAACGTTTTTTTAGAACAAAAGTGTTGTAAAGCGGGGATCGACTTCATAGATAAATTCCTGTCGCATTCCCGGGATAATTAAATGGGGAAGGTAATTGAGATGCCAGAACACGTTAATAAACAAAAAGATGTCAGCCCCCTGCGTCCCGGTATTTTTGATGTCGAAATCACCAGGCGCTGTAATGTCAGGTGCAGGTTTTGCCCCCGGGATCACATGGAAAATCTGGGCAATATGACGGCCGAGACATTCAATAATTTTTTAGAGAAGATGCCTCACCATCCCAATGATACCGTATTTTTTTGCGGTCTGGGCGAAGCCCTTCTCCACCCGGAACTATCGGAATATATGAGTCGCTTGAGAAGACGATATCCCTATTTTACCGTGGGGATTGTTACCAATGGCGTACTCTTAAATCAAAAAAGTGTGCCCTTTTTATTGGATACCCATATCACTTTTATTATGGTTAGTTTTAACGGCACCGATGCCGCCGCCTATGAATATTTAATGAAGGGCGCGAAATTTGAGGTCACTATGGCGAACCTGGAGTATACTTTAGCTGAGATACGCCGGAGAAAGTCTCCCTCAAAATTGATGGTCACTTTTCTGCTCTCGAAGGAAAATATTCAAGATAAGGATAAAATCGCCGCTTTCTGGGCAAAAAAGGGCATCGAGGTTTTCCCGGAGTTCATTCATACCCGGGGAGGTTTAGTGAAACTTGAAGGCATGACCCCCATCGATAATAGGCCGGGGATAAGAAATTCATGTTTTGTGTTCAAAAACCATACCTTTATTGCCTGGAATGGCGATGTACTCTGCTGTTGTCATGATATAAAAAACCAATTTGTGATGGGCAACATAAACAGCGATAGTTTATTTACCATCAATGAAAGAAAAAAAGAGATCATCGAGACGAAAAAATGGCCTTCTATCTGTTACAACTGCACGGATCAATTTCGATTGCTGTCCCCTTAGAGGTGGGGTAACGATGACAGTGACGTTGACCGAGTGTCGGGTGTGTGGTGAGTCGAATCACAATCAAATTTATACGGCCCGTGAAATGATGTTTGGCTTTAGAGATAAGTTCGACTATTTTGAATGTGCCGGCTGCGGTTGTTTGCAAATAAAAGAGATCCCGGCCGATTTATCAAAGTATTATCCGGAAAACTATTACTCGTATTCGGAAAAAGTTGGTCCGGAATCGGCCTCCTCGACATCGGCGTCTTCTCAAAATTACCGGATGTTGAAATATATACTCGCCGATGAGGCACTCTTCGAAATGTTTTTATCCCGGATATTCGGTACTCCCCCCAAAAAATTAAAGAGATTAAAGTTGAACCCGGACTCCGATATCCTGGATGTGGGTTGTGGTATCGGCAATATGCTTCTCTATCTCAGACAGGCCGGATTTTCGAGCCTTACCGGTGTTGACCCGTTCATCCAGGAGGATATTTTTTACAATAACGGCGTCAGGATTTTCAAGAAGGAACTTTCACAGATAGATGCGCAGTTTGATTTTATCATACTGAATTTCTCCCTGGAACATATGCCGGAGCCTGTGTCTACCTTCAAGAATTTAGGTCGCATTCTCAAACCCGATGGCGCCATATTCATTAAAATCCCTGTCTTCCCCTCTTTTGTCTGGCGACATTACGGAACCAATTGGGTGCAATTGGATGCTCCCCGTCACCTTTTTCTACATTCGATTGCCAGTGTACAATGTCTGGTCGATCAGGCAAACTTAAAGATTTGTGACATCGAGTTTGATTCATCGGCTTTCCAGCTCTGGGGAAGCGAACAATATGCCCGGGATATCCCCTTGTTTGATGAACGATCTTATATGAAAAACCCGGGGGGTTCGGTATTCTCAAAGGAAGAGATTTTAGGGTTCAAAAAAAGGGCTAAAGAGCTGAATGAGAGAAAGGATGGAGATCAGGCCTGCTTCCTGTTGACCGGTCTTCATGCCCGACATCTGGATCGATAAGGAAAAAATGGCCATGAATTCGACAATACATAACAGGCTCAAACTCCTCTATATAATAGACAGTAACTACGGCAGCATGGGTGAGGCCCTCTATTTTTTAAAGGGTTATGGTTATGATGCTTCGCTGCTGCTGCAAAAAGAGATGTATGATCTCAATGTTGGCCGGCTCGACTATCCCCTCTACGTCTACCAGGGGGTTTACGATATCAAGGAGACGATTGCCACGGTAAAACCCGACATCATATTTTTGAATTCCGGCTATCTTTACGTAGCGGAAAAGAGCCTTACGGCCGGCGAGTTTTTTGGGCTGGTAAATTCTATAAAGAGTCAAAAAATAATGCTGGTAACATCCGATCCATTTTTAAATATCTGGGACTTATATGCTTCAAGGGGATTAATGAACAACCCGAAAATTAAGTTTTTCAAACAGATTTTTGACGACATGCCGCATCTGACCCTGTTTGAATTGAAGAACAATAGGGATATCAGGGCGTTGGCGTTCTATAATAACAATATTCGCTTAAAACCGGCAGAGCTCTCGGATTATAAACATAAGGCGTATAAGTTTCTAAATATTAAACCGACTTCAGATTTCTGGTTATTCTTTTTTTCCGATATCGATTATGAGATACAGATGAGGAGGTGTCCCTCTTTTCAGGCGGTACTCCTGGATAGGCTTAACGAAACGATAAAAAGTAATAGAGTCCCAGTGTTGATCGCCCCCTCGGAGTGTATTGAGGTGTTGAAAAATCATTCGGCAATAAGCGAAGGGGAAGTTTTTTTCTTAACATATTGTGATTTCGAGTCGTTTAATGCGCTGCTGCTGGGGGCCGAATATGTGTTTGGCTGGAATATTATCTCTTTTTCGGTATTCATCAGGATTATGAATGAACTGCCGATATTCTTTTTTGACAAAGGTCATCTCCATCATTCGATCAGGGGATTCTACCGGCATATTGTGAAATATTTTTCCAATTGCAGGATAAATATATTCAAGCTCGAAAACGAGTTGACCCTCAAGAAACTTCGCCTGTTTTCCCGGGAACAAAACCGGCGGTTATTCGACCCTATCTACAACGATATCAGGCGGCAAGAGCCGCCCCAACAGGCGCTGGAAAAGTTAATAAACGGCTGAGGCACCGACGCCATGGAACATAACGAACAGAAAAGAAAGAAAATTTTGATTGTAATGGCCCCGGAGTGGGCCTCGTTTTATGCCACCTTAAAACTGGCCCGGGAACTAAAACAGGGGGGGAGTGGATACCGGGTGGACTATTTCGGCCCCCCTGGGTTAGAAGAGATTGTCGTTGCCCAGGACCTGGGGTATAGGGCCTTCGATATCGACGGTATTTATAAAGATAGAATATTCCACAACCTGGAAAACGAGATCGGGGAAAAGATAAAAAAAAGCGGGGGCAGACCGGGGAAAATAGGGATGTATCGAGCGAGAATGCGGGCCCATTTAAAGACTCACCAGGAGATATTGCGGAGCATAGAGGAACTTTTGATCAGGGATTTGCCCGATCTGGTTCTTCTGGGTCCCCTTATGGTGGACTACATCGTACCTTTTTTGAAGCTAAAAGTTCCCATCATCACTTTAAATTTTACTCTTATTTCTATATGGAGCCTGACGGTTCCGCCCGTATATTCGGGAGTAGTACCCCATTCCAGGTTGGGTTTGATCTCTTATGGCCGGAATGTCCTGGCCTGGTCGAAAATGTTTTTAAAGAACTTTCTTTTCAATACCCGGACCTACTGTAAATTTCGATTTGGTTTTGGTTTTTCTCCATTCTACAATTTAAAAAAGGAGGCCGTGAAATATGGGGCCAAACTAAGGCGTACCGATACGAAACTGCGGCTGCACGCCCCTGAACTGGTCACCTGTCCAAAGGAGTTTGATTTTCCCTTTGCCGCCAGAACAAATTCCCGCATCTATATCGGGGCCAGCCTGTATACCCGGCGGCAGGAAGCGCCGTTTGATTGGAGAAATATAAATAGGGAGAAGCCCATTATTTATTGTACCCTGGGTACCACCAGTATGATATATAAACACAGGAAAAACCTTTATCAGGCTGTAATCGAGGTAATACGGCAGCGCCCGGATCTGCAGCTCATCCTGCAGGTGGGAGACGAAGGGGAAATCGAAGGCTTCAGGCCGCTGCCCAAAAACATATTCGTGTACAGATGGGTACCCCATATGCAGGTCTTACCCCACACCGCCATAATGATCTGCCATGGGGGCCTGGGCACGGTGAGGGAAGCCGTATATTTCGGCGTTCCCTTGATTGTATTTCCTGCCGAGAGGGATGATCCGGGAAATTCCGCCAGGGTGGTGTTTCACCATCTGGGCTTAAGAGGGAACATCAAAAGAGTAAACGCCCGAAAGATCCACAGTCTCATCGATCGGCTCTCTAATGATGGGTTCATTCACCGGTCTGTAAAAAGAATGCAGCAGGTCTTCAGGGAACAGGAAGATTGCCACAGAGGCGTCGAATTTATCGAAGATTTTTTAGCCAATTAAACAGGATGGATAACATGGAATCGAAAGAGAGTGACATGGTTTTAATGCAGGAAGGGAGAGATAACATCCTGTTATTTTATCCCTATGTCCCCCAGGCCGGGATTAACGAACTCCTGGATACTTTAAAAAGCCGCTGGATCGGACAGGGGCCGAAAGTGAGAAAATTTGAGGAAATATTCGGCCACAAGTTTGCCCGCAATCGCCCGGCCATTGCGGTCGGTTCGGGCACCGATGCCCTTCATCTCTCCTATATCCTGGCCGGATTGCATGCGGGGGATGAGGTAATCACCCCTGTTTTTACCTGTACCGCCACCAATATCCCTTTTCTCTATATGGGGGTAGAGGTAAAGTTCGCAGATATTCAACAGCATACATTGAATATAGACCCCGGTCACGTTCGTGAATTGGTCGGCGAAAAGACAAAGGCCATTGTCTGTGTCCATTACGGCGGGCTGCCCTGTGATATGAAGGAATTACAGGAGATCGCCGATGAGTATGAGATCCCCATTATCGAGGATGCTGCCCAGGCACTGGGGGCTTCTTACCGGGGGACTCCCATTGGCGGGATTTCGGATTTTACCGCCTTCTCTTTTCAAGCCATCAAGCACATTACCACCGGGGACGGCGGGATGCTTGTTTTGAAAGACAGCACCTTGATAGAGAAGGCCAGACGACTGCGTTGGTTCGGTATCGATCGCACCGCCAAGCAGAAGGGGATATGGGAAAACGATATTACCGAAATCGGCTATAAGTATCAAATGACAGACATCGCGGCCGCTATCGCCCTCGGCTCTTTGCAAGAGTTTGATCAGATGATCGAACATAGAAAAAGACTCTTCTCCATATACAGTGCTGGGTTAAGAGATATTCCCGGTATAAGAAGCATAGGCGATGAATATACCGATAGGGTCCATGCCGCCTGGATATACACGGTGGCGGCAGAGAGGCGGTGGGAACTGCAAAAAAAATTGCGGGAGCATCGTATAGAAGCCAACCAGGTCCATTTTCGCAACGACAGGTACCGGATATTCGGGGGAAAGAGGAGAAATCTTCCCCACATGGATGCCCTGGAGGATAAGTACCTTGTTTTGCCCCTCCACAGTAAACTGGGTGAACAGGATGTGGCCAGGGTGTGTGAGGTGATCCGGTCGGGCTGGTAGAATATTTTAACGGTTTTTGGAAGAGAAGATATGATGAAATATTTTAGTATGCCGGCGGATTTTAAAAGAGAGACCGTCGAATCGTACGATAGGCTGAACAATACCTATGATGGGTCAAGGGTCAGCGAAGTATATGGCAATATTACCCTGGGAAATTTGTTTGAATCCGGCAGATCCGTCGATATGTTACCGCCGGTCGATTGGGCCTCCCTCCAGGAGTATGTGGGCTTTCTGGGGCAAAAAAATATCGACTTTAACTATACCCTCAATATGTCCCATATGGGGAATAGGGAGTTTAGCCGCAAGGGCATGATGGAACTGGTACTGTTCCTGGCTAAACTGCATAAAGCGGGTGTCCGCCACCTGACGGTTGCCCTGCCCTCCCTGATGGAGATGGTGAAGTCGCTGCCTTATGATTTTAAAGTTAAGGCCTCGGTCATCTGCCAGATTACGACGGCCAATAAGGCGGCGGCCTATAAAAGAATGGGGGTCGATCGTATGGTGGCGGATGAGTCGATCGTGAGGAATTTTGAGACCCTGAAAAGGGTAAGAGAGGCCGCCTCGGGGAGTGTCGAGATTATCGTCAACTCGATCTGTTTCAGGGACTGCCCCTATCGCATGTTTCATTATAACCAGATATCCACCGATTCTATCCAGGTCTCCAGCAAAGCCAGTGCCAATTATTACGACCACCGCTGCCTGCTCAGGAGATTTGAGGATACAGCCGGTGTGTTAAGGTTGAGCTGGGTGAGACCGGAAGACATCAAATACTATACCGCCATCGGCATCAATTTTTTCAAATTGCAGGGGCGGCACACCGTGATGAAGGGCGACCCGGCACGGGCGGTTGAGTGTTATTTTAAGGAGTCGTACGACGGCGACCTGATGGAACTGTTCGATCTTTTTAATCCCACCACCAGTTTCAGGGTATTTATTCACAATAGATGCCTGGATGGTTTTATAGAACCCTTCTATAAAAATGAAAATTTTTGTAGGAATGACTGTCAACGGTGTAACCATTGTGAGGCCTTTGCCCACAAATGTGTGGATTTAAAGGAGATCGGGGAGTCTGCCCACCGGGCCTCCGAATTTTATAGAGAGTACGATCAATTTGGCCAGTTGCTGGCAGCCATCGTAAACGTAGACGTAAACGTAGATGGTGAGAACCCCGGCAGCGCAGCAGCAGGAGATTTGTCTGCCGATTTTGATCTTGGTTAAAATCACCGGCGGTGCCGACTGAGGGAGTTTTGAGCCGTGAAAAAAAATTATGATTGGGATAGTGTCTGGGGGATGAAGTATGATCAAACCCTGACCGAGGAAGTGTTGAAGCCCTTTCTCTGCCGACTGGAGGAAAATGGCCTGGTGGGACCTGTTGTCTTCGATATCGGCTGCGGTGCGTTCCCGGCCTCGGCCTACTTGTCGGGGAGAAATAGACTGGTGTGTGTAGATATAGCCGGCGAGGAACGGGTAGAGCACAATAAGATAAAAGTCAGGTTTGATATCGGCAAATGGGCAGATTCAGACTCCCCCGAGACCCGCCGGGCCCGGTCGAAAATAAGGGCCTTTCTAAATATAGGGCAACACGATACCCTGGACGGCCGGGTGGATACCTTTATTTTGTCCAATATCTTAAACTATTTTGATTACCGCCAGGGCATCGCCCAGTTCAGGAAATTGCTGAGGGCCAATGGCCGGTTGATTGTCCTGAATCGACCTTATAAAGGCGGGTATTTCCTGGCTTCGGGCAGGGGATTGACCAATAATTCCCGCTTTATCGAGTATCTCGAGGGCTCGGGTTTTTTGATCGAGGAGCTGCAGGCCTGGATAAATCCCCTATTTGTCAAGGAGAATGAAGGCGCCCCCTTGAGAGACAAGAATACCTTCGATTTCTCTCTGCTGATGTTGTCGGCCCGGAAAAATGTCGAAGAGAGGTATTATATTGATCCGGATTTGTTCGTTTTAGAAGATGGCCGCCTGGTCATAAGCAAGGGTGATCTGAGAATGGAGACCAGCCAGATCCCGATCATCGATTTTTTCAAAACGGTAAATGGTGAGAAAATGACGGAATATGAGTTTTCCCGCCGGGCAAAGGCTTTTTTTGTCGAGGAAGAGAGAACAGTCTACAGCCAGGTGGCCATGGATTATTTTTTCAGGTTAATCGGCAGCAACATCCTGGAACAGGTGAAATAATCATCGAGGATTCATGAAACTATCGTCCCAGGATTATGTCGAGCTTTTTAAGGAGCTCTTTTTGATCAAGAACAACTGGCAGAATAATCTGTATATTCACACCCCCTTCTGTATCCAGAAATGCCACTACTGCATCTACAACTCCAGGGTTCCGGACGGCAAAGGGGAGATGGACGAATTCTATTATGAGGTTATCCCCCGGCAAATCGAACAATATAAAGATGTCCTGGAAGGGGTAAAATTTGACGAGGTCTATTTTGGCGGCGGCACCCCCACAATCGTCGATGCCGGGACATTGGAGGGGCTCTATCGACAGATTAGCGGTTTCGAAGATATACCCCTAAAGATAACCGAATCCAGCCCCTATACCGTGACGGAGGGACACCTGGACCTGTTTATTAAATATCGATTTAAATATGTCTCCCTCGGGGTGCAGACACTGTCCACCAGGGTGCTGGAGGCCCAGAACCGCAAGGTCGTCACCCTGGAGAAGCTGCACCATATCTGCCGCCGGCTCAATGAGCATGGGGTTATCACGAATATCGACCTGATTGTCTACCTGGACAGCGGTGAACCGGTTGATCTGGAGATAACCCGCAGGGATCTGGAGTGCCTGATGACCGAGATTAGACCGGTATCTATCACCATTCATCACAACTACCTGGTGCCCCGGTCTCTTAAGAAGCGGGAAGCCATGATTCACCTGCTCGACGACATGGTCCATGAATTTCCCGATTATCGATGTGTCAACAGCCTGTTGACCGGCTTAGGGCAGGCCGACATCCAGAGGGATATCGATGAGAGGGCGGAGTACCGCCTGATGAGAAGGGACGAAAATTTCTATTTTTATATGTCTACCAAACAGCCCACCAAGGGCAATGTATACGGTTACAATACATTGGCCCTGGGCGGCTTCAAAGGCAGGCACCCGGTCTCCTCTTTTTATTATGTCAACAATGTGCATAATACCGATCTGTTGGAGGAGTTCGAGTCCGCTCACCGTGTGTGCCGGGATTTTATAAGAATACGGCAGGCGCTGGGCCTGGCCCACGGCCAATATATCCCCAAAGATGGCTTCTTTGCCGATGAATCGGGCCGGGCGAAGTTCAAAGAGGCCGTTAAAGTCAGGGGAATTCCCTATTACAGTTTTGATCAGGCTGAGATTATCGCCAATATTCAGAAAGCCAGGGAGAGTGTCCATGCTGAATTTGATATATAGGAAGTCAGAGGTCTAAGATGGAAAAGAGGATTTTTCCCAATTTAGCCATGTTTGAAGAGGCCGAGGCCTACTGGTCGGCGCAGTTGTCCGGGGAGCTCCAGGAGGTCAGACTGCCCGGCGATTTCAGGGGGAGCCGGGAGTATGTGGAGGGGCGTACCGGCAGACTGGCGTTTCCCGCAGAGCTGGGCGAAAAAATGTTGCTCATCAGTAAAAACAACAACCTGTCGCTCTTTATCATACTACTAACTGCCTTCAAGATTTTACTGTTTAAGCTCACCGGCCAGGACGATATTATCGTGGCCTCGCCGATCTATACCCCCACCAACCAGGAGTACAATAAGTACGTGCTGTTCAGGGATCGGTTATCTTCCCCTATGGGTTTTAAAGATTTCCTGATGCACGTTAAACAGACGGTGGTGGAGGGGTATAAAAACGAGCACTACCCGATTCAAAACCTGGTCAAATCCTTAGATATCGCCGGGGGCGGCTCACTGCTGCGGGTCGCCTTACTATTGGAAGATATCCACCAGGTCGACTTTATCCGGCAGGCCATCGACCAGCAGGCAAACGATGTAATCCTGGCGGTGGGGAAAAATGGCGAGACCCTGGACGGGCATATACTGTACAATGCGAAGTTGTTTAGGGAAGAGTCGATGCTGCGGATCTTTGATTTTTACCTTTTGACCCTGACGCAGGTACTCTCCCGTACGGAACTGGAGATCGGCAGGGTGGAATTATATTCCCCGGCGGAGAAAAGGCAGATATTGTTTGATTTCAATAATACAAAAACCGAATATCCCGGCCCCCAGACCATCCATGAGCGTTTTGAAGCCCAGGTCTTAAAGACACCGGCACACACGGCCGTCAGTTCGGTGCTGGATGTAAGCGATATTTATGACGAGCTGGCCTCGGCAGGGACGAACAGCCGTCTATTTGAGAAGTTTAAAAAATGCTGTTTTAAGAAGAATCCCTATGTACATGAGAGCAAGCTAACTGTAGCGGGCGCAGGGGGAGACTTAAGACTGGTAAAGACCCACCGGCACAACAACCTGGTGGTCAATGGCAGCCTGTTAAGGCTGCTGGAGCAGTTTGACGGGGAAAAGAATACGGCGGCCATCTTTGAACAGTGGAAAAACACCCCGTTAAAATTGCTCCTCCAGGCGGTACCGTCGGTCGACATCCTTGAGGTGGAGTACGACTGGGGAGATACCCTTAAAATCTCTGTGGAGGGCCGGTTCAGCTACTTTGTCGAGGTGATTAAGGCCCTGTATAAAAATAACCTCGTCGACCTCGACGGTTTTAAAGACACCGTGGTCAACACAGGCAGATCCGGAGGTGAGGCGGCCGGCTCCATAGGCTGGCAGGATGTAACCCTCTCCCCCGCCGATATATGGGCACCCCGAAGAGACCTGGCCGGCTGCCGGGTCCTGATCTTAGGCGACACACCGGGGACGCCCACCACCGGTATATTGTACCTGGCCTCCTATCTGAGGAGAAACGGCATCACCGCCTGCTGCCAGTTTTACGATGTTAGCCGCAGCCCGGCGGCCTTAAAGCATAACCTGGAGCGCCTGCTGGCTGAGATGCAACCCGGGATAGTCGCCGTCAGCCTGAAATGGTCTCTCTATATGGGCAGGGTTCGGGAAATATGCAAAATAGTCAAACAGTATTCTGCCGATATCAAAACCGTGGTGGGCGGCAATACCGCCTCCTATTATTATGAACGGATCATTCAATATGAATATATCGATTGTGTCATCCGGGGCGACGGCGAAGCCCCGTTATTGGCGTTGTGCCGGGATGCCGATTATGTCCCCAATGCCGTTTATAAGAGAGGGGGAAAAATCGTAACCAATCCCCTTACCTATGTGGAAGACGAGGCACTTTCCCGGCAGATATACCTGTCCCACCTGGATGAGATACTGGTTTCCAACATCTCCTCCCGCCTGGGTACGTTTTTTATCTATACCCACAAGGGCTGCAGCCTGAATTGTTTCTACTGCGGCGGCTGCCGCCAGGCCCAGGAGCGCATCTTCAACAGGCCCAAACTCCTTAACCGGCCCGCCGACCTGGTTAGAAGGGATATCCTGGCGGCCAGGGAGTATGCCTCCACCTTCATGTTTGATTTCGTGGAGACCAATGAACGCCTCCTGGCTTATCTAAAGAAGATATGGCAGGGGATCGATCTGACCGCCCATTTTTGTATCTATGTGAATGTGTCTCCCCCCTCGGCCGAAATCATAGCGTTGGCCAGCCGCACCTTCAAATATGTCTATTGGGATATCGACATGACCAGCCTCTCCCAGGGGCACCGCTATCGGTTGGCGGAATTGAAGCTGGTAAAGCCGCAGCCCGGCGATGACGAACTGTTTGCCTTCTTTGATGAATGCGAGAAGTATGACAATGCCGAGGTCAGACTCAATCTAATCAACGGCCTGCCCTTCCTTTCCACCGAGGATATCGCTGCCGCCGAGAAGGTGCTGTCGCAAATAATGGCGACCTATTCAACCCTCTCCGGCCTGCATTGGGGCCGGCTCCATGCCCAACCCGGGGCACCGATTCTCGATAAGGTCGAAGCCTACGGCATGTTTGCCGCGGCCAGGAGTTATGAAGATTTCCTGGAGTGCAGTGAAAAAAACTTCAACCAGCCCGCGCCCCATCCGGGGGTCGAGACCTTCGACTATCCCTATATTTATTTTGACGACGATGAGTTAAATTCAAGGGTCAGCCAGAGCTACTTAAATATGAATGCCCGGCTGCACGAGTACATCGAGGGCAAGAGGAGAAAAATATTCTGTGAAGACTGGACTTACCGGGAGTTAAACGACAGGGCCAACCGACTGGCGGCGCTTTTAAGGGGCAAAGGGGTGACTGCCGGTAGTATCGTGGCGCTGATGGTGGACAGCAGCCTGGACATGGCGGCCGGCATATTGGCAATATTGAAGGCCGGGGGCGCCTATTTCCCCATCGATCCGGGACTGCCGGCAGAGAGGATCGACTTCATGTTAAAAGAGGGGGGCGCCTCCCTCCTGTTGACGCGCTCCGCTGTCCTGGATAAACAGTCCATGCCGGATTATGCCCGGCCAGGGGGGACAAGGGAGTTGTGCCGGACGGCCGGCCGGCCCCAGGTTCAAGATCTGGATCGTCTGCCCATCCCCGACCGTTCTTTGTATGAAAAACACAATCTATATTTTGACCGGGAAATTGTCAAAAACAGCATTGCCCTGCAAGCCACCCGGGGCTGTCCGTTTAAGTGTGCCTACTGCCATAAAATATGGCCCAAGACCCATGTCGTCCGTTCGGCCGAAAGCCTCCTGGAGGAAGTCCGGCTGTTTTACAACATGGGAATCCGCAGGTTTACATTCCTGGACGACATATTCAATTTGAATATAAAAAACAGCCGGCGCTTCTTCGAGTTGATCGGCCGCAATGGCCTCGATGTCCGGTTATATTTCCCCAATGGTATGCGGGGCGATATTTTGACCGGGGATTACATCGACGCCATGGTGGAGGCCGGGACCGCCGAGTTGGCCCTGGCCCTGGAGACCGCCTCCCCCCGGCTGCAAAAGCTGGTGATGAAGCACCTGAATCTAAAAAAATTGCACCGCAACCTGGAGTATCTGTGTGAAAAACATCCCCATGTCGTTTCGATCCTGTTTATGATGCACGGCTTTCCCTCCGAAACCGCTGAGGAGGCACGACTGACGGTGGATTTCATAAAGGATCTCCGCTGGCTCCATTTCCCGCTGTTCAGTAAATTGAAGATCTATCCCCATACCGACATGGAGCGGTTGGCCCTGGAAAACGGCATCTCCCGGGAGGCGATTTTAAAATCCGAAAACCTCGGCTTCCATGAGACCCCCGCTACCATTCCCTTTGACCGGAAAGTGACCCTGGAGTGCCAGACCGATTTCCTGGACAATTACTTTTTAGTAAAAGAGCGGTTATTACATGTACTGCCCTGGCAGATGAAGGCCATGACCGAGGAGGAACTCTTAAAGAAATATTCCAACCACCTGCCGGTGGAATTCAAATCCTTTACCCAACTCAGGCAGTTTTTGGGAATCCTGGAGGATGAATTGGCGGGCAGCCAGTGCCTGCCCAGGGAAGACATCGCCGTGCCCCACCTGGATGAGGGGATGAGGCAGTATTTCCCCGCCAGGCAAGCAGGGGCCGGGGCTTTGAGGATTTTACTCCTGGATCTCTCCCAGGTGTTCAGCGGCGATAGATTGTTTTTTGATGTGTACGAGCCGCCCACCGGCCTGATCCATCTTATGACCTATGTCTATGAGAGGTTTGGCCAAAAAGTCAGGGGAAAACTGGCCAAGGCCCGCTATGATTTTGACTCCTATGAAGAGCTGGCCGCCTTGCTGGAGGCGTTTAAACCGGATGTCGTCGGTGTACGGACATTGACGTTTTTTAAAGATTTCTTCCACCGCACGGTCGCCAGGATCCGGGAGTGGGGTTTTAGCGGGCCCCTGGTAGCCGGGGGGCCCTATGCCACCACCAACTTTGACGGCGTGCTGCAAGACCGGCACATCGATCTGCTGGTCATGGGGGAAGGGGAGGTCACCTTCTGCGAGCTCCTCCAGGCGATCATGGATAACGGGGGAAAATTGCCGCCCCAGGAGGAGTTGATGAAGATCCCGGGGATTGCCTTCATGAGGGAGGCAGCCGCGGCGGAGGCGGCACTGCCCCTGGATTGTATCTGGCTGGATGAATTTTACCGGCACCCCCGGCAGGCGTTGGGCCCCGGCCCTGGAAATCCCGTCCATGCCAGCCGGCCCCATGACCTGGCTTATATGATATTCACCTCGGGCACGACGGGAAAACCCCGGGCCGTGCTGGTGGAGCACGGCGGGCTTGTCAACTACGTGGATTGGCGGCTCGAAGCTTATGGCTGCGGCGCCGCCGATGTGACCCTTCAGCCCCTCTCGTACAGTTTTGACGGTTTCGGGGCCAATTTTTATTCCAGCCTGCTTTCGGGGGGACGGCTCATACTGGTGCCCGACGCCCGGAAGCTTGATTTTGCCTTTGTAAAGGAGATTATCAGGGCGGAGAAGGTCACCAACTCAAGCCTGGTGCCGGGGATGTATGAGGCGCTGCTCCAATCGGCCGCTGGAAAGGACCTGGAGAGTCTCAGGTTTGTGGTTCTGGCCGGTGAGCGGAGCGGCGGGGCACTCATCCGCAAGAGTAAGGAGATGGCGCCCCGCTTAAGACTCCACAACGAGTACGGGCCCACCGAGGCCACCGTCACCGCGGCGGCACTCCGGGACATCGATGGGGCCAATACCGCGCTCATGGGTAGGCCCATCGCCAACACCCGGGTGTATGTCCTCGATTCCCATCTCCAACCCCTGCCCATCAACATTCCCGGGGAGTTGTGTATTGCCGGTAAGGGCGTGGCTGAGGGCTACCTGAATAACCCGGAACAGACGGTTGAGAGATTCAGGCTCAATCCCTCTGTACCGGGGGAGAGGGTATACCGCAGCGGCGATTTGGGCCGCTTCTTGCCGGATGGCCGCCTCGAGTTATACGGCCGGTTGGACCACCAGGTCAAGATCAGGGGATTCCGGCTGGAACCCGAAGAGATAAAGAACCAGTTGTTGGCTATTGAGCCGATAACCGAAGCCCTGGTAGTGGCCCGGGGGGATGAGACCGGCGGTGACGAAGGGCCGGAAGAGAGATATCTGTGTGCCTACTTTACCGCCCCAAAGGAGATGCCGGTTCCCGGGCTGAAGGAGAGACTGTCGGCCCGGCTGCCGGATTATATGATCCCGGCTTTTTTTGTCCAGTTGGCTGCTTTCCCCTTGACCGTAAACGGCAAAATAGACAGGCGGGCGTTACCGGCTCCCGGGGCGGTGACGGCAGAGAGAATCGCAGCCCCCAGCGATGCGGTGGAGGAGAAGCTGCTGGCCGTATGGGCCGATGTATTGGGCCTGGATAGGGATAAGATAGGCATAGACGCCAGCTTTTTTGACCTGGGGGGCCACTCCTTGAAGGCGATTAATCTCATCTCCAGGATACATAGGGAATTCAATGTCAGGGTGCCGGTGGGGGAGATGTTTAAGACCCCCACCATCGGCGGCCTGGCAGGGTATATCAGGGGCATTGCCGACAGTTGCCAATTCGTTCCCATTAAGCCTGCCCCGGTAAAAGAGTACTACCCCTTATCGTCGGCCCAGAAGAGGATATATATCATGCAGCAGATGGCGCCGCAGAGCACCTTCTACAATGTGTTCCAGGTCAATCACCTGCCCGCCGATATCGATAGGGGGAGACTGGACACCATATTTAAGACCTTGATCCACCGGCATGAGAGCTTGAGAACATCTTTTGAGATGCGAAATGGAGAGCCGGTACAGGAGATCCATGAGGAGGTCGATTTCGCCGTCGCCTACTTCGAGGCCGCCGACCTGGAGCGGCCGGGGCTGGAGGCGATATCCCGGGATTTTGTCAAACCCTTCGATTTGACCCGGCTGCCCCTGTTCAGGGTCGGCTTAATCACCACGGCGAAGGATAATATTTTAATGATAGACATGCACCACATCATTTCCGACGGCACCTCGCATAAAATTTTAAGCGAAGAGTTCCAGGCCCTATACGAGGGCCGGGACCTGCCCCGCCTGGGCCTGCAGTATAAAGATTATGCCGAGTGGCAGCGGGGGGAAGAGCAGCGGAATTTAACCGGACAGCAGGAGAAATATTGGCTGGACAGGTTTTCGGCCGGGATACCCAGCCTGGATCTGCCCACGGATTTTACCAGGCCGGCCAACAGGAGTTTCGACGGTTACAGCGTCAGTTTCGTGTTAAGCCGCCCTGAGACAAGATTTATAAAAGATATGAGCCGGGACACCGAATTCACCCTGTTTATGGTGCTGCTGGCGGTATACAACATTTTGTTGTATAAGCTTTCGGGGGAAGAGGACATCGTGGTGGGCACCTCCACCGCTGCCCGGACACATGCCGATTTACAGCGGCTGATCGGCATGTTTGTCAACACCCTTGCCCTCAGGAACCGTGTCGGGGCCGACGAGACCTTCGGGTCTCTTTTAAAGGAGGTCAAAGAGAATACCCTGAGGGCCTTCGAAAACCAGGAGTATCAATTCGAGGACCTGGTGGAGCAGTTGGGGGTAGACAGGGATGCCGGTCGAAATCCCATCTTCGATGTCATGTTTAACCTGCAAAACCAGGCCGAATACGACGGCGACTATTTTCTCAATCTGGACACCGGGAGTGGGGAGTATGTGCACCGCGAGGGCAGCTCCAAATTTGATTTGACCCTGACCGCGGTCGACCTGGGGGAACACATTCACCTCGACTTTGAGTATTGTAAGGGGCTCTTTAAGCCCCCGACGGTCGAACGGTTCATCGGCTATTTGCGAGGCATCATTTCCGGCCTGTCGGGTAACACCGGCCAGGAGATATCCGAAATAGACATGATTCCCCGGGCCGAGAGAGAACAACTGCTGGTGGATTTTAACAATACGGCCGCAGATTTTCCCGGGGATAAGACCCTTCACCGCTTATTCGCAGAACAGGCAGACAAGACGCCCCATCGAACCGCGCTTATTCTTGAGGACCAAAGGTTGACCTACCGTCTCCTCGATGAGCGGGCCGCTCAAATGGCCCGGGTCTTAAGGGGCAAGGGGGTTTTTGCCAATACGATAGTCGGGCTGATGCTGGAGCGGTCGCTGGCCATGCTGACAGCGATTATCGGCATATGGAAGGCCGGTGGGGCCTATCTGCCCATAGATCCCGAATATCCCCAGGAGAGACAGGGGTATATGCTGGCAGACAGCAGTGCCGGGGTCCTGGTTACCGCCGCCCACCTGTTTGCCCCTGGTGAGAGATTGACACACTGTCTCCCCCGGCAGGGTGTTGTCCTGGCGGAGGATCAGGCCGGTTTTGCCGGGAGCGGGGATATGGAGCGGCTGCCCGACCACACCACTGCCGGGGACCTGGCCTATGTGTTGTACACCTCGGGGACAACCGGCACCCCCAAGGGGGTGATGGTCGAACACCGGGGCGTCTTGAACCTCCATGCCGCCTTTAAAGATCGGTTCGATATCACGCCCGACGATACCATCGTCCTGTTTGCCAGCATCTCTTTTGATGCCTCCCTCTCGGAAATCGTCATGACACTGTTAAACGGCGCGGCCCTGTGCCTGCTGACCGAGAGGTTGATCGGGGATTTTGATCAATTCAAGAAGTACATGACCGCCCATGATGTCACCATCGCCACCATACCGCCGCCCTATTTGAACCACTTCGGGCCGGCGGATCTCAAATCCCTGAGGGTGTTGATCAGTGCCGGTTCCCCGCCGACGCCGACGTTAATCGACACCTGGAGGGAGGAGGTCGAATTTTTTAATGCCTACGGCCTCACCGAGACCACCGTGTGTGCCGCCAATGTAAATATGAGCCGGGGAAATTTTAATGGCCAGGCGGCCACCGTCGGTTTCCCCATTTACAACACCCGGGCCTATGTGTTAGATGCCCACGGCCGGGTACAGGCCGCCGGGGTGAGGGGAGAACTGTGTATAGCCGGTGTCGGCCTGGCCCGGGGGTACGCCAACAGCCTGGATTTGACGGCGGAGAGGTTCGTTTCCCTTCCCTTTGCCGGCAACGGCAGGTTGTTTAAGACCGGCGATATGGCCCGGCGGCTGGCGGACGGCAATATCGAATTTTTAGGCCGACGGGATCACCAGGTGAAAATCAGGGGATTCCGCATCGAACCGGCGGAGATAGAGAACCGATTGCTGAGGCACCGGGATATCGTCGAGGCGGTGGTGATCGACAGGTGGGCCGACGGCGAGAGGTATTTGTGCGGCTACTATGCCGCCGCCGCCCGGATGGAGACCCCTGCGCTGAGGCATTTCCTGTCGCAGAGTCTGCCCGATTATATGATCCCCGCCTACTTTGTCCGGTTGGATCAGATCCCCCTGACCCCCAACGGTAAGGTGGACCGCCGCGCCCTGCCCGAACCCCGGCTGGAGGCAGCGGACGATTACATCGGCCCCGGCGACGGGATAGAGCGGAGACTGGCGGCCATCTGGTCGGACATATTGAATGTCGATGAGAGGCTGATCGGTATCCAGGCAAACTTCTTTGAATTGGGGGGGCACTCCTTGAAGGCCACCGTGCTGGTCTCGAGGATTCACCAGGAAATGAATATAAAGATCCCCTTAGCCGAAGTGTTCAGGCTGTTGTCGATCCGGGGATTGGCCGAATATATCAGGGCCGCGCTGGAAGATAAATATTTGGCCATCAGGCCTGTAGAGAAGCGGGAGTACTACGAGGCCTCAAATGCGCAGCAGCGGATGTGGACGGTGTGCCAATCCGAAGAGTCGTCCATATCTTTTAACCTGACCAGTGTGTTTACGTTTAACGATATTGACCGCTGTGCCTTAGAGGGGACGTTTCATAAATTGATCGAACGGCATGAGAGTTTGCGCACGGTATTTTTGCCCCTGGCCGAAGAGGTCAAACAAAAGGTACTGCTGCCGGCGGAAATAGACTTTAAGGTAGAGTATACGGATCTCAGGGCAGCGGCCGACCGGGAGGAGCAAATGGAGGAATTCAGGAAGCTGGATAAAAATACCCCCTTCGACCTGCTGCGGGGCCCCCTGATGAGGGCCAGGCTCCTCCACCTGGAGGCGCAAAAGTGGGTATTGTTGTTTACCATTCACCACATCGCCTGCGACATCCTGTCGGTGGAGCTTTTGATAAAGGAGTTCGGCGCCGTGTATGAGGGGCAACTACTGCCGGAATTGAGGATTCAATATAGAGATTATGTGTACTGGCAGGATGAACAGTTGCGGGGGGAAAACATCGAGATACTTGAAAATTATTGGTTAGACAAATTTAAAGACGGCGTGCCGCTGCTGGAACTGCCCTATGATAAAGAACGTCAACCCATACAGACATACAACGGCAATTCGGCAAGTTTTGTCATCCCGGCAGGGATCACCGGCAAATTGAGAGCGATTGCCCATGAGAGTGAAGCCACCCTGTTTATGGTATTGTTGACCTCCTTTAAAGTCCTGCTGTTTCACTTCTCCGGTCAGAATGACCTGGTGGTGGGTACCGTTTTTGGCGGGCGGGTGCACCCGGACGCCGAGAACCAGATCGGCAACTATTTGAATACCCTGGCCCTGCGTTCTACATTTGCTGAAGATGCCTCATTCCTAAATATCTTGCGGATTGTAAAGACAGGCACGCTGGAGGCCATAAAGTACCAGTTGTACCCCATCGACATGATCGTCGACCGCTTAAAGGTCAAACGGGATGTCAGCAGGCAGCCGCTGTTTGATGTGGCCCTGGGTATGATCAATTTGAGTCACCCGGAAACCGGCTTATTCAGGGAGAACAACGAAACCAGGGCCATACGGATCAGGCAGCAGATCAGGAGCAAATATGATCTATCCGTCTATTTTATCGAAAATACCGACTCGATAGACGTCATTTTCGAATACAATTCGGATCTATTTTTTAATAAGACCATCGTGGCCATGATCAAACATTACCTGAAACTGTTTGAGGGTATTGCCGGGGATCCCCGGCTGTCGGTTTCGGCTTTGATCTTGAAGGAAAAAATCGAGGAGCCGTCGTTTCACTCCTTTGCCAGGGAGGCGGTGGGATGATCATGAGAGTCGTTCCCAAACCCCTAAATCGCTGTTCCGAACAGCTCAATAGCTGTTCCGAACTGCAGTATCGCAGCTTTTTGCTGCTGTATCGCAGTTCCGAGCAGCTCGATCGCAGTTCTGAACTGCTGTATCGCAGTTCTGAGCAGCTCGATCGCAGTTCTGAGCAGCTCGATCGCAGTTCCGAGCAGCTCGATCGCAGTTCCGAGCAGCTCGATCGCAGCTTTTTGCTGCTGTATTGCAGTTCTGAGCAGCTCGATAGCTGTTCCGAGCAGCTAAATAGCTGTTCCGAACAGCTCAATCGATGGTCGGGAGAGTGATGTGGAAATAAAGGCGTCATATCATCAAGAGAGATTGTGGTTTATCGATAAGTTTGAGGCGGGCAATGTCTATGACCACAGCCCCGTATATCACAACATCCCCCTGGTTTTACACATCGAGGGAGGGCTAAACGAACGGCTGCTGGCCGGGAGTCTCGAAGAGATGATTAAGCGTCACGAGATATTGCGAACCGCCATCATCGCCCGGGCCGGCCAGGTATTCCAGGAGATCCA
The DNA here is from genome assembly GCA_965603365.1 of uncultured bacterium. Classification (GTDB taxonomy): domain Bacteria; phylum Acidobacteriota; class Aminicenantia; order UBA2199; family UBA2199; genus JAHELQ01. Next base: position 32,256 of record CBFDCR010000019.1, on the reverse strand, counting down.
GGCCGACGTCGATTGGCGGCTCGAGACGGTGGTACTGGCGGACGATGTTCCCGGCGATAAACATGAACAGGCCCTCTCCCTGTCAATCGATTTCGTCAAGCAGCCCTTCGAGTTGGAGACCCCGCCGCTGATGCGGGCCAAACTCATCACCATCTCCGACGACAGGCACCTGTTGGCCGTCGGTTTCCATCACATCGTCTGTGACCGTTACTCCCTGAAGATCTTCAGCGGCGAGCTATGGTCCCTTTACCGGGGATACCTGGAGGGGAAAACCCCGGCTTTGCCGCCGCTCTCGCAGCACTATGCCGATTTCTCCCAATGGCAGTACGGCTTTGCCGACGAATGGTTGGTGCCCCTGGTTTTTTACTGGAAGAGGCGGCTGAAGGGAAAACTCAGGCCTTTGGAACTGCCCACGGATAATCCCCGCCAGGCCATCCATGTTTTCTTCGAAGGCAGGAAAAAATTCAAAATACCCGGGGCTATAGAAGACCGACTCGACCGCTTCGGCCGCGCCAGCGGATACAGTTGTTTCCTGGTTTTACTGGCCGCCTTTAAGGTACTCCTGCACAAATATTCCGGGCAGAATGAAATAGTCATCGGGCTGAGTGAAGAGAACCGCAGCCAGGCGGCCATGGAACAGATCATCGGGCCCCTGGCCAACCTGTCGGTTTCCGGCAGTTTTATGGTGCCGGAACTCTCCTTCCGGCAGTGGCTGGAGGATTTGCGTCACCTAATGGATGAGGATCAAAAATACAACAGCCTCCCCTTCGAGAAGCTGGTATTGGAGTTGAAGCCCGGCATAGACATGAGCCGGACGGCCCTGTTCGACATCCTGTTCCAATACGATGAGGCGCCTTTTCCCTTTCCCCTTCCCCCCACGGCCGGTATGGAGGTTGATGTGGTCGAGACCAACCTGGGCTGGGGAAAATATGACCTCAACCTGTTGATCCACCGGCAAGAGGACGGCCTGTGGGGCAGCCTGGTTTACAACCGCGCCTATTACCACGACGCGACGATCTCCCGCTGGGCCGGTCACTATACCCACCTGCTGGCAGAGGTTCTCCGCTGTCCCGACACCCCGATCGCCGACCTCGAGGTACTGACCGAAGAGGAGAAGAGTCAACTGTTGTACGAGTTTAACGATACCGCTGCCGGTTATCCCGAAAACAAGACGATCCACCTGCTGTTTGAAGAGCAGGCGGCCAGGGTACCCGGACATATCGCCGTCCGCTTTGAAGACAACACATTAACCTACAGCGAACTCAACAGGCAGGCCAATCAATGGGCCCGGTTGTTGAGAAGCCGGGGGGTAGCACCGGACGTCATCGTCGGGGTGATGCTCGAGCCCTCCCCGGGTATGGTGGTGGCCCTGTTGGCCGTACTGAAGGCCGGCGGTGCCTATCTGCCCATCGATCCGGCCTATCCGGAAAAGAGAGTGATTTACATGCTCAGAGATGCCCACGTGTCTTATCTTTTGACCGGCAGCGGCGATATGGCGAAGATCTCCCTGATCGCCCTGTTGAATCTCCAGCAGCAGAAGTTCGAGCCCATCAAAACCGGGGCCCGGCCCCAGATAACCGATTTTGACGGTTTGCCGGTTCCCGAACGGCCCCTGGTTGACTACGAAAAGTACAACCAGTACATCGGCCAGGCGGCAGTTAAAAACAGTATCGCCTTGCAGGGCAGCCGGGGCTGTCCCTATAGGTGTGCCTATTGTCACCGGATATGGCCCAAAAAGCACGTCTGCCGCTCGGCCGAGAATATATTGGCCGAGGTCAAGCTCTATTACGATATCGGCATCAGGCGATTTGCCTTTATCGACGATATATTCAACTTAAATGCCGAGAACAGTTCGAGATTCTTCGAGTTACTGCTTAAACACCGCCTCTGCCTGCAACTGTTCTTTCCCAGCGGCATGCGGGGCGACCTGCTGACCCCCGGCTACATCGATCGAATGGTAGAGGCCGGGGTCAGCGGCCTGGCCCTGGCATTGGAAACACCCTCCCTGCGGCTGCAAAAGCTGATAGGCAAAAATTTAAATATCGATAAACTCCGGGAAAACATCGAATACTTCTGTGCTCAACATCCCCAGGTGATACTGGATCTCTTTACCATGCACGGCTTTCCCAGCGAAACCGAAGAGGAAGCCCTGATGACCCTGGAGTTTATCAAGAGTATAAAGTGGATTCACTTCCCCTACATCAACATCCTGAGGATATATTCCAATACCGATATGGAGAAGATCGCCATCGACAGCGGCATCCCCAGGCAGGCCATCCTGGACCAGGAGAATTTGACCCAGAATAATTATGCCGGTACCCTGCCCTTCGATAAGAAGTTTACCGTAAAATACCAGACAGATTTCCTGAACGACTACTTCCTGTTACCCGAACGCCTGCTGGAGGTCCTGCCCCACCAGATGAGGTTATTTACCGAAGATGAGGTGGTGCAGAAATATAACAACTACCTGCCGGCAGAGATCGGTTGTTTCGACGATATCCTGAAGCTGGCCGGTCTTACCAGGCAGCAGTTGAGTGTACAGGACTTCTGTGATGAGCGCCGGGCCTTTGTACCGGGTTTAAACCGGAGACTCAGGGGCATATTCCCGGCCAGGAATCCCCGCCAGGACGCCCTGAAGATATTGCTGCTGGATGTCTCCCAGGAGTTCAGCGGTGAGAGCAGCGTGATCTATGACGTGGCCGAGCCGCCGCTGGGTTTGATGTACCTGATGTCCAGCCTGTATAAACAATTTGGCGATGAGGTCGAAGGCCGGATCGCCAAATCACGGTTGGATTTCGACAATTTTGCCCAATTAAAAGAGCTGGTCTGCCGGTTTAAACCCGATATCGTCGGCATCCGCTCGCTCAATTTTTCCCGGGACCTGTTTCACCGCACCACCCTGATGCTCAGGCAGTGGCGCAGTGACGTGCCGATCATTGCCGGTGGCCCCTATGCCACCAGCGATTGTGTGTCGATCTTACAGGACCGGCATGTGGATATACTGGTCATCGGCGAAGGGGAATCGACCTTCGGCGAACTCATCCACGAGATCCTGGAAAATGGCAAAAAGCTGCCCCCCCAGGCGGTGTTAAGGGAGATTAAAGGCATCGCCTATATACCGCACCATGGCGAGGGGCCGCAGCCGTCGGCCCTGCACATACTGTTATTGGCCGAATTAACGGAACAGGTTGCCGCCGCCCCGCCTGGAAACCCGGGACACCTCAACCGACCGGGGGATCTGGCCTATCTCATATACACCTCCGGCACCACCGGCAAACCCAAAGGCTCGGCAGTGGAACACCGGAGTGTGGTGCGCCTGCTGTTTAACGACAACAGCCTGTTTGATTTCGGGAGCCGCGACGTCTGGACGATGTTTCACTCCTTCTGTTTCGACTTTTCCGTCTGGGAGATGTACGGCGCCCTGCTCTACGGCGGGACATTGATCGTCATACCCAGATGGCTGGCCATGGATACGGAGAAATATTTAGAACTCTTAAAGAGCGAAGGGGTAACCGTGTTAAACCAGACGCCGTCGGCCTTCTACAATTTGTTAAACTGGGAAATGGCCAGCCAGGCGAAGGCGCTCAGGCTGAGGTATGTGATATTCGGCGGCGAGGCCCTGAAACCCGCCCGGCTGAAATCCTGGCAGGAGAAGTACCCCGAAACCCGGTTGATCAACATGTTCGGCATCACCGAGACCACCGTTCATGTGACCTACAAGGAGGTCGGCGCGGCTGAAATCGAGCGCAATACCGATAACATCGGCCGGCCGCTGCCCACCACCCACGCCTATGTATTGGACGGCCGTTTGAGGCTCCAGCCCCTGGGCGTGGCCGGGGAGTTGGCCGTAGGCGGGCCCGGGCTATCCAGGGGGTACTTAAACAAGCCGGAATTGACTGCCCGGAAATTTGTCGACGATCCCTATAGAGCCGGTCAGAGACTCTATCTTTCGGGCGACCTGGTGAAATTTTACCACAGCGGCGAGATGGCCTACCTGGGGCGGCAGGATCACCAGGTCCAGTTGAGGGGCTTCCGCCTAGAGCCCGGGGAGATCGAGTCGCAGCTCATTTTAATAGACGGTGTCGAGGATGCCGTGGTGATCGACCGGCCGGGGGATAACGGCGACATGCACCTGTGTGCCTATGTGGTGCTGGCTGAGGAGCGGCAGCCGGGAATGGACCAGGCCGATATCAAGAACTGCCTGGCGGAGAGTTTACCCTACTACATGGTGCCCTCATTCTTTATCCGGCTCAATAAAATCCCCCTCTCCGCCAACGGCAAGGTGGACAGGCAGGCACTGCCGGCACCGGAAATAGAGGCAAAGGGCGGTCATGCCGCCTCGGTGGGGGAGGTAGAGAAAAAACTGGTGGAGATCTGGGCGGATGTATTAAAAATTGCCGACAGTGCCATCGGCATCCACTCCGATTTTTTCGATTTGGGCGGCCACTCCTTAAAGGCAACCATACTCATAGCCAGGATACACCGGGAATTTAATATCAAGATCCCCATCGTCGAGGTATTTAAGCAGCCCACCATCATCGGCCTGTCCGCATATATAAGAAGAGCCGCGGCCGAGCGTCATGTACCCATCGAACCAATGGAAAAGAGAGAGTATTATCCCCTCTCAGCTTCCCAGCGGCGGCTCTACTTTTTACAGCAAATAAACCGGCAAAACATTAGCTACAACATACCCTTCTCGAGACACCTGGGGCCGGAAGTGGCCCGGGAGAAATTGGAGAGGGCCTTTAGGCAGTTGATCCGGCGGCACGATTGCCTGCGCACCTCGTTCGAGCTGGTAGAGGGCGAACCGGTGCAGAGGGTTCATGATCGCCTGGATTTTCACATTACCTATTTCGAGTCGTCGGCGCCGACGGATGGCGGGGCCCCGGGGGTTGAACGGCTCTTGAAAAAATTTGTAAGACCCTTTGATTTGGGTAGAGTACCGTTAATCAGGGCCGGCCTGATCGGCAGCCGGGATTTTAACATCTTAGTCGTAGATATGCACCACATCATTTCGGATGGGGTATCCCACGGCATACTGAATGAAGACTTCGCCGCCCTGTATGAAGGCCGGGACCTGCCGCCATTAAAGCTGCAGTACACCGATTACGCCCTATGGGCAAACGGTGAAGAGCAGCGAAAGATAGTAGAGAAGCAGGCAGAGTTCTGGTTAAAAAACTTTTCAGGCAAGCTGCCCCTGCTCGATCTGCCCACCGATTTCCCCAGACCGGCCGGGCAAAACGGTAAAGGCAGCTATACGTTTTTCTCATTAGCGGAGAAGGAAGCGGCCATTTTAAGAGAAACAGCCGATAAAACCAATGCCACCCTGTTTATGGTGCTGCTGTCCATCTTTAATATCTGGCTGTCCCGGTTGAGCGGCCAGGAAGATATCGTGGTGGGCACGCCCATAGCCGGTAGAAGACATGTGGATCTGGCCCGGGTAATCGGCAATTTTGTAGGCACACTGGCCATCAGGAATGTCCCGGCGGGCAATAAGAGTTTTGTGGAATTCCTCGACGAAGTGAAGGCAAGCTGCCTGGCCGCCTTTGAGAACCAGGAGTATCCCTTTGAGGATCTGGTGGCCCGGCTCGCCCTGGATAGGCATACGGGCCGAAACCCCGTTTTCGACGTCTTGTTTAACCTGCTGAATCAAAACGAGTATGCCGGCGACGTGGCCGACTATGATCCGGCGGCCGCGCCGGACCATCACCCCTCATCGGCCAAATTCGATTTGAATCTAACCGCCATAGAGGCCGACGGCCTGTTAATATTTAACCTCGAATATGCCACCGCCTTGTTTAAACCCGAGACAATAGAGAGGTGTATCGATCTCTTCAAGCGCATCGCGGCTGCAATTGGCGAAGATGAAACGGTTTTACTCAAAGACATCGATATCGGCTACGACATTCGGCCTTTTAAAAAGATAGATACGGAAGTCAAATTTAATATTTAGGAGAGAAACAGTGAGAGATATTGGCATCGATTTTATTAAAGACGAGTTCCTCATGTTTGTGATGGATCAACTGGCCTATGAAAGGGAAAAAAGAGGGCAGGCGGTCATCAGGTTGACCTTAGGGAAATCGGAGCTGCCGATACACGCCGACATCATCGGCGCCATGATGGCTGCCCTGGAATCCTACGATAAATACTCGTTGGTCTTTCCCACCGGCCTGCCCGAGCTAAAAGAGGAGTTGGCGGCCTTTTATGAGGAGAAGAACAGGCTTAAAATCGATCCCGCCAACATCATCATCGGCGTCGGCACCAGTGCCTTGATGCGAAACCTTTACAACTCCCTATTAAATGACGAAAACGATGAAGTCCTGATCCCCTTGCCCTATTATCCCCTATACAAGATCTGTGCCAATCTTCTGAAAACAAGGGTTCGCTATTATCGAATCGACCTGGAGACGATGGCGCTGGACCTGGAATCCTTCAAGCAAAATTTCAGCGGCCGGACTAAAATCGTCGTGATTAATTCCCCCGGCAACCCCATCGGCAATATCCTGACGGCAGCAGATCTCGTCGAAATAGACCGGATCGTGGATGGACAGGCAGTCATCATCTTCGACGAGATATACGATAACGTCGCTTTCGATGGCCCCGCCGTCAATATGCTGGATGTCTTTAACAAGAATGGGGCGATAAAGACACGATCCCCGCTGGTGGTCACCAACTCCTTCTCGAAGGCCTACCGCATGTACAGCCGCCGCGTCGGCTGGTGCATCGTGCCGCCGGAGTTAATAACGCCCCTGACCACCATACAACATCACACCCTGCTGACGGTTGACCCGGTGGATCAATTCGCCGGTATTGAAGCCCTGAGGCATCCGGAAGAACTCGAAACCATCAGGGCGTTATACAAAAAAAAGCGGGATTACACCCTGCAAAAATTCACGGACAATTCCCCTGTCCGGGTGCTCCCGGCCAAGGGAAGTTTCTATATCACCATAGACTGCCGCCACTATTTAAAGAAAAAGAGGGTGGCCCATGAATTTGAGCTGGCCAAAAAGATATTAAACGATACCGGGGTGGCGATAGTGCCCGGTTCCGATTTCGGGATTCCCGGCACCTTTCGCCTATCTTATACGGCCCAACAGTACAACGAAGGCATTGACCGGCTGTACGATTTTTTTGTCAATAATTAGACCGGCCCTCCAGCGGCCCAGGGATATGTGAATGGAAGCAAAAATTTTACAAAACCTAACGGTTTTAAGCGGGAAATTCGACGGCGAGAAGGCCTACTGGCTCCATAAATTGTCCGGGCCCCTCTCCCTTTCGGGCTTTCCCCATGATTATGCCAGATCTCTCCCCCATCAACATAAGCGGGGGAGCCGGGGGCTGGCGACCGTTAATCTTCCCCCAGGGGTTTGTGAAAAAATGATCCATACCGCCGGTTCATCGGACTACGGCCTCTACCTTATCCTGCTGACAGGGCTGAATATCGTATTGTCCAGGTATTCCGGCCATGACGATATTATAATCGGCAGCCCGGTCTTTAAACAGGAGGAGAATCGATTCTATAACAACAGGATCGTGGCCTTGCGAACCCGGCTGGACCCGGCCAGAACATTCAGAGACTTACTCTTTTCGGTCAAACAGACGGTCTCCGAAGCCAACGAGAACATGAATTATCCCTTTCCCGAAATCCTTAAATTGTTAGCCCACGACAGCGGTGAAGAGCCTGCCCCCATATTTGCCAACATGGTGGTGTTTAAAAACCTCCAGCCCGAGGAGATTATCGACCCGGCCGAATACGAGGCGGTCTTCCTGTTTGAAAGACGGGGCCGGGTCATCGTGGGTGAGATCAATTATGATGCCGCCCTGTTTTCCCCCAGCGCCATGCGCCTGGTGGCTACACACCTGGCCCATTGTTTGACTTCTGCCCTGGACAACCCGGCCCGGAGATTGGCGCAAATCGACTTAAGAACTGCCCCGGGGAAGGAGCTGATAGACAGGATCAATCGCACCTCTGAGAAGTACCAGGGGGAGACAACCATCCCGCAGTTGTTTTCCCGGCAGGCCAGCCGGTCACCCCGGGCCATCGCCGTCATCGAAGGGGGAAAAGAGATCACCTATGAGAAGCTGGAGAAGGCGTCCAACCAGGTGGCCCATTTATTGATTCGCGGCGGCGTCGGCGCCAACAGCCTGGTGGCCGTTTACCTGGATCGGGGTATAAATATGGTGGGCACCATCCTGGGAATCCACAAGGCCGGGGGTGCTTATGTGCCCGTCGATCCGGGCTACCCCCCTAAGCGGATTCAATACATTATCAAAGACAGCGCCTGTAAGGTTCTTGTCAGCGAATCCTCGAAATTGGCGGCGGTGTTGGCATATGTTCCCCAGGGCCTCGATGCCGTCATTTGCCTGGATCGATGTGATGTTCATTATCCCCGGCTGACCCTCTATCAATACCGGGACCTCCGGGAGCAAGAGGGCGATTACCCCCCCACCAGCCACTCCGAAGAGGATCTGGCCTATATCATATATACCTCCGGTTCAACGGGCAATCCCAAGGGGGTGATGATTTGCCATCGGGCCGTATTGAATACCCTGTCCTGGCTCGACGACATATTCAGGTTAACGGGGCAGGATGTGGTGGCCCAGAAGACATCCGCCAGTTTCACCGATTCGGTCTGGGAATTTTTCTGGCCCCTGCTGAAGGGCTCCAGGCTTGTCGTCATCGGCGACGATGATGTCAGGGACCCGCAGCAGTTGTATAAACAGCTTGAGGACCACAAGGTTACCGTCACCCAGTTTGTGCCCGCCTTGATGAAAGTCTTCTTAGAAAACATTAAAAACAACGGCATCACCGAACCGCTGCCCCGTTTAAGATGGGTCTTTAACGGCGGCGAAGCCCTGCCGGTCCACCTGGTCAGGACATGGTACGGTCTATTTCAACAGGCCAAAATCGCCAATATTTACGGCATGACGGAATCCGCCATCTATGCCTCATGTTATATCATAGACACCATGCCGGCAGCCGGCCAACTGCGGATACCCTTGGGTCGGCCCATTGCCAATACGACGATGGTCGTTTTGGGCCCGGACGGTGAAGCCTGCCCCCTCAATATACGGGGAGAGATATGTATAGGCGGGACAGGCATGACCAGGGGCTACTTGAATCAAGCCTCTCTGAGCGAAGGGGTATTTTGCCGCCAGCCCTTAAGCGGCGAAAGGCTCTACCGCACCGGCGACGCCGGGTTTTTGGATGGAGACGGTTTTTTTCAATATGAAGCCCGGCAGGACAACCAGATCCAGGTCAGGGGTTATCGGGTCGAATCGGGAGAGATAGAGAGCCTGCTCTTGAGACATGACGACATAAAAGACGCGGTCGTTTTTGGCCGGAGTGATCACGACGGTTTTAGTTCCCTATATGCGTATGTAATATGTGAAGACGGTAGGGAATTGGACCGGCCCGGCATAAAGGACTACCTGTCCGATTTCCTGCCGGATTATATGATCCCGACATATTTTGTGCAGGTGGCCGGCTGGCCGTTGTCCCCCAATGGAAAGATCGACCGCCAGGCCCTGCCGGCACCGGAAATACCGGCGGCCGCCGGGTTTACCGCTCCCCGGGACGAAATAGAGAAAAAGCTGCGGGAGATCTGGGCTGAAGTGCTGATGCTTGACGAAGAGACAATCGGGACCCAGGCCAATTTTTTTGAGTGGGGCGGGCATTCGCTGCGGGCAATCACCCTGGCAGCCAGGGTCCACGAAGAGATGAATGTCAAAATCCCCTTGATTGCCGTGTTTGATTCACCCACCTTAATCGATCAGGCGGAGTATATCCGAACCGCCATCCGCTGCCGTCGGCAATCTAAATACGCCGCCATCGAGCCGGTTGAGAGCAAAGAGTATTACCCCCTCTCCTCCGCCCAACACCGCCTCTATTTTTTACAGCATATGGACCCCGCCGGTACGATCTACAACATACCCCGGATCGTTAACCTGGACATGCCGCCTGTCAAAGGCCAGGTTGAAAAGACCTTTAAAAAACTGATCCGGCGGCATGAGGGCTTGAGAACCTCGTTTGTCATGGTGAACGGCAGGCCGGTTCAGCGGGTACACCCTGAGCTGGACTTTAAAATTAATTATCATGAGGCCGGCGAAGAAGAAATTCCGGCAGTAATACGGCAGTTTGAAAGACCCTTTGATTTGACACAAGCACCGTTACTCAGGGTGAGTGCGGTAAGCAGCCCCGGGCGCGACATCCTGATGATCGACATGCACCATATCGTAACCGACGGCAATTCCTACCAGGTATTGTATAGGGAGTTTTTGTCGTTGTCCGCCGACGAAGATCTGCCGGCAATAAAATTACAATATAGGGACTACAGTGAATGGCAGAATAGTCAGGGCCAGAGGGATCTGATTAAGCAGCAGGAGGCATATTGGTTGACGGAATTTGCCGATGAGGCGCCCAGGCTCGATTTGCCGCTCGATTTTCAACGGCCCGCCGCTCAAAGTACGGCAGGCAATACGATCAATTTCTACCTGGACAGAGACGAGACCCAGGCGTTAACCAGGCTGGCCAGGATCACGGAATCGACACTGTATATGGTCATTTTTTCAATATACAACATATTCCTGGCGAAGTTGAGCAGCCAGACGGATATCGTCGTCGGTACAGTGGCGGCCGGTCGGCGGCACAGCGATTTAGACCATATAATCGGCATGTTTGTGAATACGCTGGCCATAAGAAACTATCCCCGGCCGGGGATGACCTATATGGATTTTTTAAGAGAGGTCAGGGGCAAAGTATTAAATGCCTTTGAGAACCAGGATTATCAATTTGAAAAATTGGTAAAGAAGATATCCGGCAAACGGGATATATATAGAAACCCGGTTTTCGATGTCATGTTTTCATATTTTTCCTTTGCCGATTTGAATCCCGGCAGCCGTACTGCCGGTGATGATGATAATGCCAATAACACCGACCTTTCCAGGGAGACCATGATGAACGTCGATCGCAATATTACCCGTTTTGATTTGATGCTCTTCGCCTTTGAGCTGCAAGACCGGCTACTGTTTGCCTTAGAGTACGCCACGGACCTGTTTAAGGAGGCCACCATAATCGAGATGAAGGGGGTTCTCCTATCGATTATCGGCCAGATTATAGAGAATGTCGAAATGAAGTTGGAGGACATAAAAATGTTGCCCGATGTCGTACTGGCCAGGGCGATCGAGGACGATTATCACTCGTTCGATTTTGCCGTTTCAGGACAGGGTAGTGATTAACAAAGGTGAACCATGAATGATATCAAACACCCCGGCAGCACTAAAATTTTCGCCGCAGAGCTTGTAAAAGAGAGGGATTACTGGTTGAACAAATTGTCTGGAACTCCTGTCAAGGCCTGTTTCCCCTACGACTTCCCGCCGAATGCCGACCGGCAATATGAACGCGACTCCCTGGATTTCGATATCCCGGCAAAAGCCGGTTCACAGGTAATCGATTTGAGTAGAGGCGCCGACGTCAAAATTTATATTGTCCTGGTTACAGGATTGGTCATACTGCTTCATAAGTATACGGGGAAGAGCGATATTACCCTGGGCCTGCCTATTTACAGGCAGGAGGTTGAAGGGGATTTTTTAAACACCGTGCTGGTCTTGAGGAACCGCTGTGAGGGGAAAATCACCTTCAAGGAGTTACTGTTGCAAATAGGCCGGGACCTGTCCGAAGCGGTAGAACATCAAAATTACCCCCTCGACAGGATTTTACACCATCTGAATATACCGGCAGCCCCAGGCGAATTCCCCCTGTTCGATGCGGCGGTGCTGCTGGAAAATATCCAGGACAAGAGATACATCGCCCATGTGAATTATAATGTCCTGTTTTCCTTCTGCCGGGTCGACGGATCGTTGACGGGCAAAATGGATTATAATGCGTCACTCTACAGGAAATCCACTATAGATAGAATTACTGCTCATTTTAACGCTCTCCTGGCTCAGGTTATGGCCGACATTAACCGGGATATCGCCGGCCTCGAGGTCTTATCAGGGCAGGAAAAAAATCAAATATTATCCAGACTCAACCATCATGATGCGGCCGGCTGTCCGGCCGGCAAGACGATCCATCGACTCTTTGAAGAGCAGGCAGAAAAAAACCCCAATCAGGCGGCCATTGTTTTTGAGAATAAGAAGTTGAAATATAAAGAGCTTGACAAAAGATCCAATCGGCTGGCCGGGTTATTGAGAAAAAGAGGCGTGAATACCAATAGTATTGTCGGGTTTATGGCCGATCCCTCCCTCGAAACCGTGATCGGGATACTGGCCATACTCAAGGCCGGCGGCGCCTATTTGCCACTGGAGCCCGAATACCCGGAGTCGAGGATTGAGTATATGTTGAATGACAGCGGTGCCGATATCCTGGTAACAACCGGGGATAGAGTCGATACTTTAGCATTCGGGGGAACAATCATAGACAGTTGGGATATGGCGGACGGCGACACCTCGCCTCCGGCGGCGCCGTCGGACCTCGCCTATATCATCTATACCTCCGGCACCACCGGCCGGCCCAAAGGGGTGATGGTGGAACATCGACATGTTGTCCGGTTGCTGTTTAATGATAAGTCCCCATTTGATTTTAATGGCCGCGATGTCTGGACCATGTTTCACTCCTTCTGTTTTGATTTTTCGGTATGGGAGATGTTTGGGGCACTGCTGTACGGCGGCACCTTGATCGTTATCCCTAAGATGACGGCTAAAGATCCCCTGGAGTTCCTCAAGGTTTTAAGCAGGGAGAAGGTGACCGTATTGAACCAGACCCCCTCGGCCTTCTACAATTTACTCGGTGATGAGCTGCTGAATCAAGGGTATCATTTAAATATCAGGACCATCATTTTCGGGGGCGAGAGTCTGAAGCCCCATAAATTGAGATTGTGGCGGGAAAAATACCCGGGCACCAGGTTGATTAATATGTTCGGCATTACCGAAACCACGGTTCATGTTACCTTTAAAGAGATCACCGACGGTGAAATAGAGAGTAATATAAATATAATAGGAAAGCCCATCCCCACCTTAAGTACCTATGTGATGGACAGTAATCTGGGGCTCCAGCCAATTGGCGTCCCCGGCGAGTTGTGCGTCGGCGGTGCCGGGTTGTCGAGGGGTTATCTGCAGCGGCCGGAGTTGACTGCCCGGAAGTTTGTCGGGAACCCTTTTCGCCAGGGCGATAAAATATACCGGTCCGGGGATCTGGTCAGGTTACTCGAAGACGGGGAGCTGGAGTACCTGGGGCGCATAGACAGCCAAATCCAACTGCGGGGATATAGGATAGAGTTGGGGGAAATTGAAAACTGCCTGTTAAGACACCGGGAGATAAAAAATGCCGCGGTGGTCCAGGGGGAGAATGCCAATGGGGACAGGTTTCTCTGTGCTTACCTGGTGGCAGACAGCCGCCTAACGGCCTTTGATTTGAGAAATTTCCTGGGTCGTGAATTACCCGACTATATGATCCCGGCATTTTTTGTGCAACTGGAAAAGATGCCCTTAACCCCCAACGGCAAGATCGATACCGGCTCGCTGCCCCCGCCGGAGGTAAAGGCAGGCGACGAGTATATCTCCCCCAGGACCGACATCGAAAGGAAACTGGTAAAAATCTGGGCAGAAGTCTTGAGGATAGATGCAGAAGCCATCGGGATCGATCGAGATTTCTTTGAGTTGGGCGGGGATTCGTTGAATTCGATTCACCTGATCGCCAGGATACATAAAGAGTTAAATGTGAGGCTGAAACTCCCGGAACTGTTCCAGCAGCCCACCATCAGGGAGTTGGCCCGGCTGATGGCCGGGGTAGAAGGGCCGCACCGGGATGAGTATTCGCCGATAAAAGCGGTTGAAAAAAAGGATTATTACGTGTTATCTTCAGCCCAATACCGGACTTATTTTCTTCAGCAAATAATAACAGACGAAACATACAATTACAGTATCATTCGCATCATCCCCTTAACCGGCTCCCTCGATAAGCACCACCTGGAGGTCACCTTTAAGCGGCTCATCAACAGGCACGAAGCCTTCAGGACATCGTTTGAGATATTAAACGGCGTGCCGGTTCAAAGGATACACCATGAAGTAGAGTTTAAAATGGGATACCATGCGTTGGCTTCCGGGAGCGGTGATAAAAACGAGCGGGAGAGGGCAGTCAGAAATTTTATAAAACCCTTTGATTTAAGCCGGGCGCCGTTAATGAGAGCCGGCCTCGTCAAAATCGCTGAAGGGGAGTATATCGTGGTCGTCGATACCCATCATCTCATCTCCGATGCCGTGTCGATGGATGTGATTTCAAGGGATTTTTTGGCCTTCTATGCGGGCGAAGAGTTGCCGGGATTGGTGATCCAGTACAAGGATTATTCGGAATGGCAGGCCCGGATGAAGGAGGGTGAATCGGCACAGAACCGGGAAAAGTACTGGTTGAAAGTATTTGACGGCGAGGTGCCCCGGGTCGATTTACCGATTGACTTTGATAGGCCGAAGGTGATGAGTTTTATAGGAGATACGCTAGATTTTGAAATAAACAGGGAACAAACCGGTAAATTGCGGGCTCTCTTAGCCAGGTCGCAGGTGACCGCCAATATCTTTTTGCACAGCCTGTACAGTATTTTACTCTCGAAGTATACCGGCCAGGAGGATATCGTGATAGGAACGCCGGTGGTGGGCCGCAGCCAGGCGGACCTGGAGAATATAGTCGGCATGTTCTCCAATTTGCTGGCCTTGAGAACCCAACCCGCGGAGGGCAAAATATTTAAGACGTTTCTCCAGGAGGTAAAAGAACATCTACTCAATGCCTATGAAAACCAGGATTATCAATTTGAAGAGCTGGTCGATAAACTGGCGATTAAACTGGACCCTTCCCGGCAGCCCCTGGTGGATACGGTGATTAATTTTTTTGATGCTGTCGGCGAGGTGGAGGACTTTGATACCTTAATGAACGATAGTCCCTTAAAATTCGATAACGATATCGCCCATTATGACCTGGTATTTAATATTATTGAGACATCCGATAAAATAAGCCTGCAATTTGTATACTCGACTGTACTGTTCAAAGCCTCCACCATAGAAAAATTTGCCAGGCACTATATCGAGATCCTGGAACAGGTGCTGGAGAGTGATGAAATCCGTTTAAGAGACATCAAACTCTCCTTTGATAAAGTCCTGGCTACGTTAAATATCCTCAAGGAGGATCGGCATGATTTCGTGTTTTAATAAGGAAGAGGGGAAAATACTCCTGGTCTTACTGCCGGTGTGGGATCCCCTGATTCCTCCACTGGGAATTGCCTCTCTCAAGACTTTTCTCCAGGGGCACGGCTATGAGGTGAAGACAGTGGATGCCAATGTGGATGATGGGTTAAGAGACATATACAGAAAATATTTCGGCACCATATGTGAATTTGTCCCGGAAGAGAAGAGGAGACACCTGTATAATACGGGACACGAGGTGCTGAAAAACCATATGATGGCCCACTTGAATGCCCGGGATGAGAGTAAGTATATGGAATTGGTGAAAGTCCTGGCACACAAAACCTTTATCTGTCACCTGGACGACAGCCAGGTTTCCCGCCTGGATAGGGTGATAGAGACGTTCTACACCCTCCTGGAGACCTACTTTATCGATCTCCTGGAGAAAGAAAAACCCACCCTCCTGGGATTATCGGTGTACGGCGGTACGCTGGCGGCCTCCCTGTTTGCCTTTAAATTGACAAAGGAGAGATATCCGCACATTAAGACCGTGATGGGCGGCGGTATTTTTTCAGGGGAGCTGGCCGTCGATTCTGCCGACTTTCAATTTTTCCTGGAGAAGACGCCCTTCATAGATAAAATTATTGCCGGGGAAGGCGAGAATTTGTTTCTTAAATATCTGCGGGGCGAACTGCCGGAATCGCAAAGAGTCTATACTTTAAAAGATATCGACGGAGAGGTTGCCGATATTTCGCGGCTCGGTATAGCCGATTTCTCGGATTTTAATCTCAGCCCCTATGTCCAGATGGCCGCCTATACATCCCGGAGCTGCCCTTTTCAATGCAGCTTTTGTGTGGAGGCAACCTATTGGGGAAAGTATCGTAAGAAGAAGGCCGGGCAGATCGCGGATGAGCTGGAGGCGTTAAACAGGAGACACGGCAGCCGTCTATTTTTGATGTGTGATTCCCTGCTTAACCCGGTGATGACCGACCTGGCCAATGAGTTTATCAAGAGAGACACCTCATTGTATTGGGGCGGCTATCTCCGGGCCGGTAACCAGGTGTGTGATCCCACACATACCCTGTTGTGGCGGCGAGGCGGATTTTACCGGGCCAGGTTGGGGCTGGAGAGCGGCTCCCCGGGGATACTCGAGGCCATGGGCAAGGGGATAAATATTGAACAAATCAAGCTGTCGGTGTCGGGCCTGGCCTATGCCGGTATTAAGACAACCACCTACTGGGTCATCGGCTATCCCGGGGAGACCGAGGAAGATTTCCAGATGACACTAAGCTTAATTGAAGAATTAAAGGATGACATCTATGAAGCCGACTGCAACGCTTTCTGGTATTTCCTGCACGGTCAGGTGAGTTCGGAAACCCTGGCTGAGGCGTATAAACCGGTACTCTTGTACCCCGCAGATGCCAGGGAGATGTTAATACTTCAGACCCGAATACTGGATTGTGAACCTTCCAGGGAAGTGACAATCGATCGGGTGAATCGTTTCGTAGGGCATTGTAACCGCTTGAAAATTCCCAATCTCTATTCACTGCACGATACTTACGTGGCTGATTTGCGCTGGGAAAAATTGCATCGAAATGCGGTTCCCTCACTGGTCAGCCTGAATAGTGGGGCTTGCAGAGAGGAAGTTAAAAATGTCAGGAGTATGATCCTGGCCGACAGGACAATGCCGTATGAAGGAGATTGGAATTTTTAGAAAATTTAAATCCATATACTCGGTGTTTTGAACCAGGGACCAACCATGGAAACAACAGCCTATGATGCCAATCATATATTTATCGCCACCCAGTTTACCAGAGAGAGAGATTACTGGCTGGAAAAGTTAGCCGGTGATCTGGTAAAGAGCAGCTTTCCCTTTACCCATAAAAAATCAACTGTAAAACCAGCCGGTTTTGATCGCCTGAAATTTAGATTATCCGCTGAATTGTCGCAAAGGTTGATGAGGGTCAGCAATAAGTCCGACGGCAGGTTACATGTAATCCTGACGGCGGCATTATGTGTATTGCTGAATAAATATACCTATAACGGTGTGGAAGACATCATCATCGGTACACCTATTTATAAACAGGCTGTGCAGGGGGAACTGGTCAATACCGTCCTGGCCATCAGGAATCGACTGACCGACACCATGACATTTAAAGAGTTATTGCTGGGGGTAAATCAAACAATCATGGAGGCGGTGGAACATCAAAATTACCCCATCGAAACGCTTCTGTACCAGTTAAATATGCCGTCGGGTGAGGATGGTTTTCCCTTGTTTGACGTTGCCATCCTGTTGGAGAATATTCATTATAAGAAATACCTGCGGCATATCGATCTGAATATGATTTTTTCCTTTTTAAGAGACGGTGAATGGGTCGAAGGGGCAGTGGAGTATAATCCTTTGAGGCATGACCGACCAACCGTAGAGAGGATTATCGACCATTATATCTATTTGCTGCAAAAGGCTATCGTCGATGTGGAGGCGGCAATCGGCGGCCTGGATATACTTTCGGAAAAGGAAAAAAGGCAGTTGTTGATTGATTTTAATCACCAGGAGCCGGCCTATCCCCGGGATACGACGATCCATGAAATATTTGCGGGCCGGGTAGAACGGGCCCCGGGGCGCATCGCCGTGGTGTATGAAAATCACCAGGTAACATATGGAAAATTAAATCAAGAGGCAAACCTGGTGGCCGCTGCCTTGAGAGGAAAAGGCATAGAGCCGGATACTACTGTAGGCATCATGATCGATCCTTCCATAGAGATGATCGCCGCCATACTGGGCACCTTAAAAGCAGGGGCCGCCTATTTGCCCATTGACCTGGATTACCCGGGGGCCATGATCCGCTATATATTGAAAGATTCCGATCCCTCTGTCTTGTTGACCAGCCATGATAGTATAAAAAATCACTCTTTTGCCAGTTTGCAGGGCATTCAGGCGATGAAACTGCCGATCCAGCGGACAGAGCCCCGCGGCCAGATCCGTGATTTAAACAGTTTGCCCTTTCCAGACCGTTCACTGGTTGATTATGAGAAGTTTAATAAATTTATCGGTATCAGTATGGCCAAAAATAGCCTGGCCTTACAAACGACCCGCGGCTGTCCATACAATTGTGCCTTTTGTCATAAGATCTGGCCCAAGACCCATGTCATGCGGTCTGCTGAAAATATTTTTGAGGAGGTAAAACTATTTTATGATTTGGGCATCCGTCAATTCGCCATCATAGATGATATCTTTAACCTGAACAGGGAAAATAGTAGTAAGTTTTTTAGATTAATGATGGATAACCGGTTGAAGGTGCAGCTCTTTTTCCCCAATGGCCTGCGGGGCGACATATTGACCAGGGAGTACATAGACCTCATGGTGGAGGCCGGTACCACCGGTCTTGCCCTGGCACTCGAAACAGCCTCCCCCAGGCTGCAAAAACTGATCGGGAAAAACCTGGATCTGGACAGGCTCCATGAAAATGCCGGTTATTTTTGCCGCCGTTATCCACAGATTGTGCTGGAACTGTTTACAATGCTCGGCTTTCCCACCGAAACCGAGGAGGAAGCCTTGATGACCTTAAATTTTATCAAGAGTTTAAGGTGGATCGATTTTCCCATCGTCAGTATCCTGAAAATTTATGCCAATTCGGATATGGCTAAATTGGCGCTGGAAAATGGCATCCCTTATGAAGCCATTGCCGATTCGCAGGATCTGGCTTTTCATGAACTACCGGAAACGCTGCCATTCAGTAAAAATTTTACCTTGAAATATCAGGCCGATTTCCTGAACGAGTATTTCTTATTGAAAGAACGGTTACTGGACGTGCTGCCTTACCAGTTAAGATCCCTGGCCGAAGATGAAGTCGTGCAGAAGTACAACAGTTATTTACCGGTGTGTATCAATTGCCTGGAAGATCTGTTGGCCTATGTCGGCATAACCCGGCAGGAGCTGGGGGCAGATGTTTGTTCGGATGGCGCCTCTTATGAAGTACCGGACTTAAATGAGAAGTTGAGGCAGGCTTGTTCTCAAGAAATAAAACCTCTGCCCAGTGCGCTGAGGATTTTGTTCCTGGATTTGTCCCAGTTCTTTTCCGGTGAAGTCGATATGCTCTATGACGTGGTGGAGGCCCCGTTGGGTTTGATGTATGTGATGACCTATTTAAAACGGCAATTTGGCGAGCGCATTAGCGGTCGGGTTGCCAAATCGCGGATCGATTTTGACAGTTTCGAGGAGCTAAAGGCTTTACTGGAGGCATTTAAACCCGATGTCATTGGGCTGCGCACCTTAACCTTTTTTAAAGATTTTTTTCATAAGACAGCTTCGTTGATCAGGCAGTGGGGATTCGCTGGCCCCATTTTGACCGGAGGCCCCTATGCCAGCAGCGACTACGGGGCCATACTCCAGGACCGGAACATTGACCTGGTGGTGCTGGGAGAAGGAGAAGTCACGGCCGCGGAAGTTATCCAGGAAATAATGGAAAATAGGGGTAAGCTGCCGGCTGAAGAGGTGCTAAAGGAAATTCCCGGTATAGCTTTTATCCCCGGGGAAACGGGCAAACGGAAAAAATATGAGGGCTATGCCCGTGAAGTCATTATGCTGGATGAGCCGCTTGAAGCGGTTTGCCGGGAATCCGAGGGGCATATTGCCGCCGCTGGTCAACCCCATAACCTGGCTTATATTATCTATACGTCCGGCACCACCGGCAGGCCCAAAGGGATGTTGATCGAACATAAAAATGTGGTGCAATTGATGTTTCATGATCACTTTTTGTTTGATTTCGATCATTTTGATGTCTGGACAATGTTTCACGCCTATAATTTTGACTTTTCGGTATGGGAAATGTACGGTGCACTGCTCTACGGCGGGAAATTGGTGGTGCTGCCGAAAATGGCAGCCAAAGATACGGCCCGGTTTTTAGAGATATTAAAAAAAGAGCGGGTAACGGTGCTCAATCAAACACCCCTGGCTTTTTATAATCTAATGGCCGAGGAGCTGCGGTATGATGAGAGGCAATTGGGCTTAAGGTACATCATTTTTGGCGGCGATGCCTTGAGTCCCGAGAACTTAAAGAGATGGCAGGAGAAGTATCCCGGGGTGCAGTTGATTAATATGTATGGGATAACGGAAACCACCGTGCATGTGACCTTTAAAGAGATCGGGGAAAAAGAGGTGGCCCTTAACTCCAGTACAGTGGGAAAACCGATACCCACTTTAACCGCCTATGTGATGGATTACAAGTCACATGTGTTACCCCTGGGGGTAGCCGGCGAATTGTGTGTCGGCGGAGAGGGAGTAGGCAGGGGTTATTTGAATAAAATTGAGTTGACCTCTGAAAAATTTATTGCCAATCGCTACAAAAAGGGCGAAAGGCTTTATAAATCCGGGGACCTGGCAAAAGTGTCGGACGACGGCGAGATAGGGTATTTCGGCAGGATAGACCGGCAGGTAAAGGTAAGGGGGATTCGCATCGAACTGGGAGAAATTGAAAACCAGCTTTTAAAGGTCGACGGCCTGAAAGAGAGTGTGGTGATCGATAGGGTAGATGAGACCGGTGAGCGCTATCTTTGTGCTTACATGGTCTTGAACAGGCAGATTGAAACGTCGGAATTAAGAGATCTCCTCTCCAGGAAGTTACCGAATTATATGATACCTGCCTTCTTTGTCCAACTGGAAAAAATTCCCTTAACAGCCAATGGGAAAATGGACCGCCAGGCTTTACCGGCCCCCAAAATTGGCGCAGGGAAAGGCGGTGCCGTTGCCCCCCGGGACGAAATCGAAACGAAGATAGTGGAAATCTGGTCAGAAGTCTTAAACATTGGCAACGATGCCTTTGGTATCGATTCGAATTTTTTTGAATTGGGCGGACATTCGTTAAAGGCCACCACCCTCATTTCAAAAATTCACAAGGAACTGAATGTAAAGATCCCTATTGTCGAAATATTTGAAAGACAGACCGTGGAGAGTCTGGCAGACTATATACGAGGCGCTGCCGCAGTTTCGGCAGTCCGGTATGCCTCTATAAAGCCGACCTGTAAGAGAGAGTATTATCCACTATCGTCGGCCCAAAAGAGGCTCTACATTTTGCAGCAAATGGTGCCCGACAGCATAACCTATAATATCTCCCAGACGTTTTACCTGGAGGAATCCCTGGACAAGGAGAGACTGGCAGGGACCTTTAGACGGCTCATCCAGAGACATGAGAGTCTGCGAACCTCATTTGCCATGGTGAATGAGGAACCGGTGCAGATAATACATGAGACAGTGGCATTCAAAATAGATACCCGGCAAGGGGAAATACAAGAAGCCGTTAATCAATTTGTCAGGCCATTCGATCTAAGTAAGGCACCGCTTCTCAGGGTGGGCCTGGCCATTTTCGAGGCGTCCAATGTCCTGCTGCTTGATATGCACCATATCATTTCCGACGGCATTTCCCATGGGATATTACATGAGGATTTCATATCATTATACCGGGGCAAACAACTCCCTCGGTTACGGCTCCAGTATAAAGATTATTCGCAGTGGCAGCATGAAGAGAGACAAAGGGAGGCGATCAAAAAGCAGGAAGAGTACTGGTTGAAGAGATTTACCGGTGAACTGCCGGTACTGGCGCTGCCCTGCGATTTTCCCAGGCCCGTCATCCAGAGTTTTGAGGGAGATCGGCTGATTTTTGAAATTGGTCGGGCGGAGACAGGGTCTTTAAGGCAGATTGCCAGAACGGAAGATACCACCCTGTTCATGGTTCTCCTGGCCGTTTACAATGTCCTGCTCTCGAAATTGAGCGGCCAGGATGATGTGATCGTCGGCACCCTGGTGGCCGGGCGCAGCCATACCGACCTGGAAAATATCATCGGCATGTTTGTGAATACATTGGTACTCAGGAGTAAACCGGTCAAAGAGAAGAGTTTTGCCGAATCCTTGAGAGAATTAAAGACAGATGTGTTGGCTGCCTTTGACAACCAGGATTACCCCTTTGAGGATTTGGTCGATCGGTTGCAGTTGGTGCGCGATACCAGTCGCAACCCTATTTTCGATGTTTTGTTTGCCTTGCAGAGTCAGCTTGGGCCGGCAACGGCTGCAGGGGTGAGGGCTGCCTCCAGCCAGGCGGTGGCAGCGCCGCACAATAAAATATCGAGATTCGATATCACGCTGGATGCCCTGGAAACAGATGAGAAAATATTGTTCACCGCTGAATTTTGTACAAAACTGTTTAAGCCGGAGACCATAGAGAGGTTGGTAAAATATTATAAAAATATAGCCTCTGCCATCATTAGAGATGGGGATCAGGAGTTAGCCAGGATCGAAATCATTACCGGGGAAGAGAGAGCCCGCTTGTTGTATGATTTTAATGATACCGGAACCGGTTACCCGGGGGCTAAAACGATTCACCGGCTCTTTGAAGAACAGGCAGGAAAAGTACCGGATCACTATGCCCTGGTATTTGAAGACCGGCATTTGACCTACAGGCAGTCGAATGAGAAATCGAATCGCCTGGCCAGGTTGTTGAGAGAAAAGGGGGTAATGGCCGATACCCCGGTAGCTGTCCTGGCCGATAGATCTTTAGAGATGATGATTGCCCTGTTGTCAATTCTAAAAGCCGGCGGGGCTTATCTGCCGCTCGATCCGGATCACCCGGAAAACAGGCTAAATAGTATACTTGAAAGCAGCCGTACGGGTTTAATATTGTCGAATGACCGTAAATTTTTTAAAGATCCATATGATTTCATCGATCTCAATGATCCAATTGATTTAAGGGAGTCCCCTGCTAATCTTACTTCCTGCTGCTCTTCCCGGAATTTAGCCTATGTCATATATACCTCCGGTTCCACCGGTCTGCCAAAGGGGGTAATGGTGGAGCACAGATCGGTGGTCAACTTTATTAAAGGCATCACCGATATTATTCCCTTTACCCCGGCCGATAGTATTTTGTCTTTAACCACCGTTTCGTTCGATATATTTGGCCTGGAGACCATATTGCCCTTAACCCTCGGCGCAAAGGTCGTTATCGGCAATAGGGAAGAGCAGGTAGAGAGCAGCGCCATTTCTGCAAAAATTGAAGATGAAGGGATAACCATTTTCCAGATAACGCCTTCCCGTTTGCAGTTGTTGATTGCCGATGAAGAATCGGCCAGGAGTCTGGCTGGATTGAAGTATTTACTCGTGGGCGGCGAATTATTCCCTGAAGTTTTATTGAATAGGGTGAGAAAATTCACCATGGGGAAAATCTATAACCTATATGGGCCAACGGAAACGACCATATGGTCCACCATAAAAGATGTTACGGGCAACAGGGCCTTAAATATAGGCAAACCGATCGCCAATACCCAGGTTTATATTTTAAATCAAAGCGGTTTGCTGCAGCCCACCGGCGTTGTGGGTGAGTTATGTATAGGGGGTGACGGCCTGGCCAGGGGATATTGGGCTGATGAACAACTGACAAAAGAGAAATTCGTATCACATCCCTTTGCCGAAGGCGAACGAATATATAAAACCGGCGATCTGGCCCGCTGGCTGAGTGATGGTAATATTGAATATATAGGCCGGATCGATCACCAGGTGAAAATAAGGGGCTTCAGGATAGAATTGACAGAGATAGAGGATTATTTGTCGAATATGGAAGGCGTGGACCAGGCAGTGGTGGTAGATAGGGAAGATGAGGGGGGGCAGAAATGTCTCTGTGCCTATGTGGTATTCTATAAACCGGCAGACCGGGCAGCAGGCGCTGCAGAGTTAAGAAGCCAGCTTACAAAATATCTTCCGTATTATATGATACCCTCATATTTTGTGGAGCTAGAGACGATGCCCTTGACCCCCAACGGCAAAATAGACAGGAAAGTGCTGCCCGAACCCGAAGTCGTAGGCTATGACGAGTATGTGGCCCCGGCGGATGATGTTGAAAGGAGACTGGTTGAAATCTGGTCGGAAGTATTGAATATTGAAAAAGAGGCGGTGGGTGTTCATGCAAATTTCTTTGTCTTAGGCGGCCATTCACTGAAGGCGACTGTATTAATTTCAAAAATACATAGGGAATTTGACGTAAAGATGCCTCTTGCCGAGATATTCAATATCTCGACTGTAATCGGCATGGCGGAATATATTAAGAGGGCGGCCAAAGAGGGATATGCGGCCATTCACGCCGTTGAAAAGAAGGAGTATCATGTCCTGTCGTCCGCCCAGAAGAGGTTGTATATTTTGCACCAGATGGCCCCCGAAAGTGTAAATTATAACTTGAATGGCATGACGTACCTGGACGGCGCCATTGATCTAGAGAGATTAGAGAGTGCCTTCAACATGTTAATACAGAGACATGAAAGTCTGCGCACGTCGTTTCGTGTTGTAAACGATGAGACGGTACAGGTCATCAATCACACCTTCCCTTTCAAAATAATTATCCTGGAGAAAGAGAAGGAGACAGAGAGTGCGGACATCATCCATGGGTTTATAAAACCCTTTGAGTTGAGTCGGGCGCCGCTGCTGAGGGTAGGCGTCATAAAAATCGAGGAACAGAAATATATCATGGTCTTTGATATGCACCACATCGTCGCCGATGATTTCTCTTTCCAGGTGCTGCGAAAGGATTTTATGTCGGTTTACAGCGGGAACGAACTACCCCGGCTGCGGCTTCAATATAAAGATTACTCCGAGTGGCAAAATAGTGAAGAACAAAGACGGTCCATTAAGATGCAAGAGGCCTATTGGCTGAAGGAGTTCGCCGGGCCGCTGCCGGTCTTGAATATCCCCACCGATTTTGAGAGGCCAAAGATGCAGGGCCTGGAAGGAGATCGGATACATTTCAAGGTGGGGATGGTAGAGACCCGGGCTCTCCTTAAACTGGCGAAATCATTGGATGTCACCATGTACATGATATTACTGGCGGCTTATTATATTTTTCTGTCTAAACTAACCGGTCAGGAAGACGTCATTATCGGAACCCCGGTAGCCTGTCGAAGACATTCGGATCTGGAAAATATAATCGGCCTATTTGTAAATATGTTGGCCCTCAGGAATAAGCCTGCCCAACAAAAGAGACTCATCCGTTTCCTGGAAGAGGTAAAAGAGAACTCTTTACAGGCATTGGAAAACCAGGAATATCAATTTGAAGATTTGGTCGGCAAAGTCGTAAAAACAAGAGAGCCGGGCCGCAGCCCCATCTTTGATGTGATGTTTAATTTTCTTAACCAGGAAGAATCTCCATTAGAGATGGGAGATGAGGTGCGGACGGAATTAAACGATATCAACCCCACAGCCAAGGTGGATTTGCTGTTAACAGGCGTTCAGATGGGAAATTATCTCTTCTTTGAACTGGAATACAGTACCCGCCTGTTCAGGGGAAGTACAGTTCGGCAGTTTACCGTCTATTTTAAACGGATTATCGCCTCCATGATCGAAGACCCCGACAAGAGGCTGGCCGAAATAGAGATTATTAGCAGAGATGAAGAAGAGAGGCTATTTAGTAAGATGAAAGATATCGAGGGTAGCCCGGAGGTGTCCGAAAGCCTGGAGGCGAGTTTTGATTTTTAAGAGATGAAGGTGTATTTAAAGTCGAAATAAAAGGAGAGTAAAATGGTTGACGAAAAAACAAAAGAGAGCCAGGTTTCAACGGTTGACACGATCCATTACGTGATCGGAACTATATTTTTAATTGTTGCGGTGGTTGGCCTGGTGTACAAAAATTACCACATCGGCGTCATCGGTGTCGCCTTTGTGATCATGAATTTTTTGCAGATAACAAAGATCAAAAAACGTACCCATCCTTTCAGGCGGCCGGTCACCGTCATCCTGGCCCTGATCATCATTGCCGCCTTTGTCTTAATGTTGGCAGGGATTTGAGGATAGTATCTGTCTATTAAGGATAACCTGGAGATTTTGAGAGAGGGCTCGAGTGTCATGATTAAAATGGTTGATTGTCTATTTATCGGTCATAATGAGATGGATTTTGCCGAATATGAGAAGATTGTCGGGAAAATCGGCATAAATTCCGGTGCGTACCGGGATTTGAAATTAAATTTTATCCCCTACAATGGTAGGCCCTATACGGTCCTGGAAACATTTAATTTATTCTGTCAAAATGATCAGGGTATTCCTTTTAAGCCCGTAAGGATGCTGGAAACATTTAGTTCGGCCATAGCCTACCTGGGAACTTATTTACACAGGAGAGGGTATACCTTCGATTATGTAAATTCGTTCCAGGATGAGAAGGAAGCGTTGGCCAAAAAATTGATGAAAGAGAATATTTTGACCATTGGCATTATAACGACCCTCTATATTTCCGAGTTTCCCATAATCGAGATTATCGATTTTATCAAACAGTACAACCATACCGCCAAAATAATCATTGGCGGGCCCTATATTTCCAACAAAGTCCGTACGATGGAGGCCAGGGAATTGGCCTGCCTATTTAACAACACGCTGGCGGCGGATTTTTATGTGAACAGCTCACAGGGAGAGGCCACCCTGGTCAAAATAATCCAGTCGTTAAAAAATAATCTGCCGGTGGATCACATAAACAATATTTACTATAGGACAGATGATGGTCTGACAGCCACCCCGATTTTAGTCGAAGATAACCGGCTGGCCGAAAATATGGTTGATTGGGATTTGTTTGAGACCGGTGTAGGAAAGCATGTGGCCACCAGGACATCGATATCCTGCCCTTTTTCATGTGCCTTCTGTGCTTCGCCGGAACATGCCGGAAAATACCAGACGGTTGATGTCGGGGTCCTTGAAAAGGAATTTAACCGGCTGAATAAGATTGAAAGCCTGATGAGTGTTCATATTGTAGACGATACCTATAACGTCCCGGTAGATCGATTTAAGAAAATTCTCAGGATGATGATCGGGAATAAGTATAAATTTGGCTGGCATTCCCATTTTAGATGCCAGTTTGCCGACAGGGAGATGGTGAGATTAATGAAAGAGAGCGGCTGTATGGGGGTCTTTCTGGGTATTGAGTCCGGCAGCGATAAAATCCTGAAGAACATGAACAAAGTAGCCAGTGTTAGACGGTATAAGGAGGGTATCTCCTACCTGAAGGAACACGGCATAGTGTCTTACGGTTCATTTATTATTGGTTTTCCGGGGGAGACCGCTGAAACCGTACAGGAGACGATAAATTTTATAAAGGACACTGAGATTGATTTTTACCGGGCACAATTATGGTATTGTGATCCGATCACACCAATCTGGAAAGAGAGGGAAAAATATAAAATCCGGGGGGGGAGTTTTGAATGGGAGCATGAGACAATGAATTCCGGCAGCGCCTGTGATTGGATAGATGAAATATTTTTAACTATGAAAAAATCGGTGTGGATTCCTTATCACCACTTTGATTTTGACAACCTCTGGCATCTGATTCACCAGGGGATGAGTATAGGGCAAATAAAGATGTTTTTAAGAAGTTTCAACGATGGTGTTAAGGAGAATATAGTAGATCGGTCTTTAACGGAAGTGGGTGGTGAAGTCATAAAAGACATGAAAGCCGCCTGCCTGGGAGAGAGTGTGCTGAAGGATGAAATAAAGAAGTTGGATAGTTCCCGGGCGGAATTCGATTTTAATTGAAAAGTGGGACGTCACTATGAGTCGTGAAATTGACAGGAATTTATTACTATTTACGTCGAGATTTGTAAATCAGAAAGAGTACTGGCTCGATAAATTGGCTGGCGACATCGGCAGTACCTTACTCCTGGGCCATTATGGCAATGATAAAAAATGCCTGACCCCCTGCCGGGAAAAGGAGAGGCTAACGATGTGCTTTCTTGACGGTCTGGGCAGTCGTTTGTTGAAGCTGGGTAAAGGAAATAATCTCTCAATATATATCATTTTATTGGCGGGCCTGAAGTCATTGATATATCGTTATACCGGCAATGAAGATGTCGTTATTTTGTCCCCCATAAACAAGTTGGAGGCAACCAGCAGGACAATAAATAATTGTTTGCTCATACGGGACCGGGTTTCAGGCGGTGTCACCTTCAAAGAACTATTGTTGGGCATCCGGGAGTCTACCCTCCAGGCCTATGAAAACCAGGATTATCCATTCGATAAATTACTGACACATCTGCCCCATGTCCGGAAAGGTGAGAATCATAACGGCATTTCTCATATCCTGTGTGCCCTGGGAAACATTCATGATGGGCGTAATATCGAAGAGATCCAGGCTGAGATGGGAATCAATTTTTATTTTGAAAGAGAAGAAGACGGCATCAGCGGTACTATTTTTTATGATCGCAATTTTTATGAGAGATACTTCATTAAACAAGCGTCGCAGCATTTTATTAAACTCCTGCAGCACGCCGTTGAAGACGTAAATATTAGTATTAATGAGCTCTCTTTTTTGTCGGCAGAAGAAAAGGAACGGTTACTCATCGATTTTAATAATTCTAAGGTGAACTATCCGAAACAGAAAACCATAAATGAGTTATTTGAAGTCCAGGTAGAGAAGACCCCCGGCCAGACCGCACTGGTGGTGCCGGATCTAACAACCCGGCGGCGTCAACAGTTGACCTATGGGGCATTAAACATTAAATCCGATCAAGTCGCCGGCTTATTGAGACATGCAGGGGTGAAGGACGGTGAGCCGGTGACTCTCCTGGTTCCCCGCACGGCAGAATTGGTCATCGGCATCCTGGGCATTTTGAAGGCCGATGCCGCCTGTATTCTTTTCGATTTAAAATATCCTGGAAACAGGATAAGCGGAATACTTAAAGAGAGCGGTGCTAAATTTCTTTTAAAGGGGAAAGAACATGAATGTAACTTTTGTTTCGAGGGGGTAACATTAGATCTGGATGTCACGGAACCGTATCCCTTCCGGGCCCCCGGCAAAAAGGCTCCAGACAGGGCCAACCGCCTGGCATTTGTTATATATACATCGGGCTCAACCGGGAAACCCAAAGGCATATTGGTGCATCATTTCGGTATAACCAATCATGTGTTTACTAAAATAAGGGAGTTGGAACTGGGGCCGGATGATGTCTGTTGTCATAATTTGAGTATTGCCTTTGTGGCCTCCATATGGCAATTTTTTGCTCCCCTCTTCCTGGGGGCAAGATTAATCGTTTACCCCGAAGATTTAATCATGAATGCCTATGAACTATTCAGGAGGGCCGGGGAGGATGGCCTTACCCTGTTGGAAGTGGTGCCATCTTTATTAAATGCCTACCTGGAATTCCTGGAGACCGGCAGGGCTAAAGTTGAGCTCCAGCAATTAAGGGTGCTGGTATTGACGGGGGAGAAGGTTACGCCTCTATTGGTGAATAGATTCTACAAAAGATACAGTATAAATTTGGTCAATGCCTATGGCCAGACAGAGTGCTCGGATGATACCCTGCATTATAAGGTTCCATATAGTACCGATACCGCCATTGTGCCTATAGGCAGGCCTGCCAATAATACCCAGCTCTATGTCCTGGACGGCAATCGGCAGCTTCAACCTGTGGGCGCAGCCGGGGAACTGTATATAAGCGGTGACGGCCTGGCAGCCGGCTATTTAAACAGGCCGGGGCTGACCGCCTCCGTATTTGTATCGAACCCCTTCAGGCAAGGGGAGAGGATGTTTAAAACCGGGGATCTGGCCAGATGGCTGGCCGATGGCAATGTTGAATATTTAGGCCGGGTGGATGATCAAATAAAGGTAAGGGGATTCAGGATTGAGCCGGGAGAAATAGAGAGTCAATTGGTCAGGCACGGCAGCATTAGAGAGGCGGTGGTGCTGTTAAAAGAGGATAAAACCGGCGAAAGATATCTCTGTGCCTATATGACAGTCAAGAAGGGTGTGGGGGCCCCGGCTACCGGGGAGTTAAGAGAATATTTGGCGAAGAGTTTGCCAGATTATATGATTCCTGCCTATTTTATGCCCTTAGAAGGCATACCCTTAACTCTTAGTGGCAAGGTAGACAAGAAGGCATTACCGGAACCGGACATAAAATTCAGTGCCGACTATGCCGCCCCCAGAAATGAGACAGAAAAAAAGATGATAGAGATATGGTCGGAGGTACTGGGAGTAGAAAAAAACAGCATAAGCATAAACGCTAATTTTTTTGAACTGGGAGGCCACTCTTTAAAGGCCAACATCCTGGTCACCAGGATCCATAAAGAGTTAAATGTGGTCGTGCCCCTGCGGGAGGTATTTCAAGCCTCGACGGTGAGTGGCTTGTCGGATTATGTTAAAGGGGCCAGGAAAGACCTCTATTCTCCCCTGAAAGTAACGGAAAAGAGGGAATATTACCCATTATCTTCCTCCCAGAAGAGATTGTATGTGCTCCAGCAGATGGAGGGGGCGAGTACAGGTTACAATATTTCTCAGGTTGTTTTACTTGAAGGGGATATCGAGCGGGAGGAATTTGCCGGGGTATTCAAGATGATGATCCGGCGGCATGAGAGTTTGCGGACTTCCTTTGTGCTGGTAGAAGATGAGCCGCGCCAGAAGATACGCGATGATGGTTGTTTTGAGATCGGTAATTATGATTTACCATCAGGTGGGATGGGGCAGGATCAAGCGCCGGTGGATGCCGCCGGGGCCGACCAAAAAGTCGAGGAAATCATACAGGATTTTATACGGCCTTTTGATCTAAGGCAAGCACCGCTTTTGCGGATAGGCATGGTTGAGGTGGAAGAAAAGAGTCACATTTTGCTGATGGATATGCACCATATTATCTCTGACGGCACCTCCCTGCTGGTTTTTGTCGAAGAGTTTATGGCTCTCTTTTCAGGAAAAGAGCTGCCCGGTTTAAGAGTTCAATACAAAGATTTTTGCCAATGGCAAAATAGTGACAAGGCCCAACTGCGAGTAAGGGAACAGGCAGAGTATTGGCTGGAAGAGTTTGCCGGAGAGATACCCATATTGAATCTTCCCACCGATTTTGCCAGGCCCACCATGCAAAGTTTTGCCGGCCGCAGCCTTCATTTTGCCATCGGTAAAGGGGAGACAGAGAAGTTAAAATCGCTGACATTGAACGAGAACGCGACGCTGCACATGATGTTGTTGGCCCTTCACTATATCTTTTTTTCCAGATTAACGGGAATGGAAGATATCGTTTTGGGCACGCCCATAGCCGGTAGAAGGCATGCGGAGCTGCAGAGTCTAATCGGTATGTTTGTAAACACGTTGGCCCTGCGAAACTTCCCGGTTGGCAATAAGACGTTCAGGGGATTTTTGGGGGAGGTAAAAGAGAGGACATTAAAGGCCTTTGAGAACCAGGAGTACCAATTTGATGAGCTGGTAGATAGTGTATTGGTATTGAGGGATACGAGCCGGAATCCTATATTTGATGTCATGTTTGTCCTGCAAAATTTTGAATTGCACACCGGGGAAATAGCCGAACGAGAGATCCCCGGCTTAAAGCTCCGGCCCTATAAACATGAGACCAAAGCCGCCAGGTTTGATATCACCATATTTGCCAGGGAAGACAGGCATATGGTCTTCTTTACATATGAGTACTGCACCAAATTATTTAAAGTAAAGACAATTGAGCGGTTTGCCGGGTATTTTAAAAATATTGTATCCTTCATACTGGAAAATCCGGATTCGAGATTGTCCGCTGTAGAAGTTATTAATGAAGAGGAGAAGAGTCAGATTTTGTTTGATTTTAATCATACAGGGGCAGCCTTCCCGGACAACAAGACTGTACACCGGTTATTTGAAGAAGAGGTAAAGAAGAGAGCAGACCAGCCTGCCCTGCTTTTTAAGAACAGTGAATTGACTTATAGAGAGTTAAATGAAAAGGCGAATCAACTGGCCCATATGTTGAGGAACAGGGGCATCAAAGGGGATACCATCGTGGGCCTAATGGTAGATCGCTCTTTTGAGATGCTTATCGGTATATTGGGGATATTAAAAGCCGGTGGAGCCTATCTACCCATTGATCCCGGCTATCCCCAAGAGAGAGTCGATTATATCCTGGCAGACAGCAATGTCTCTGTCTGTTGTACCCCGGAACTTTTGCAAATAGATGTCCATAATTCCAGGGGAAACGGTGTTGTTATTAACCCGGCACACAATAATAGCCCGGCCCATCTGGCCTATGTCATCTACACCTCCGGTTCCACCGGGAAACCAAAAGGGGTGATGGTGGAGCATAGATCGGTGGTGAACATATTAAGCGGCC
>CBFDCR010000018.1:0-75354 GCA_965603365.1 uncultured bacterium | reverse complement strand
TCACTCTCACGTCACAACGGCGTCAGACTTTTTTGTTGGGAATCCCCCGAAAGGTACTGCCGGAGGGGGGAATCGAACCCCCACAGGGCTAAGCCCCGTCAGATTTTGAATCTGATGCGTCTGCCAATTCCGCCACTCCGGCAGGATAGAGTCTTTATACTACCACAATTCATTTTTATTATCAATATGAGGGGGCTTAAAATTCCTGGGCTTAAAAACTTCCTCACTCTCCGTCATCTTCAGTTGTTTTATCCTGTTTTTTCCCCACCAGGCGGTAGACACATTTTGACAGTTCATGGATATTAAAGGGCTTCTGCAGGAAATAGACGTTTTTGTATTCCATTTTCAATTCGTCGATCAAATTATCTTCAAAATAGCCGGAACAGAAAACAACGGGGGGAGGATTGGCAATATCTTTCAACTTTAAATACATTTTAATTCCATCCAATTCCGGCATCATAATATCAAGAATGATGAGATCAATTTTTTCATGATGACGCTTAAAGTGCTCTAAGGCATCCAGGCCATTCTCGAAAGATTTCGACTTGTAACCCAATAACCCGAGCATTTCATCGGTGGTGTCCAATATATCAGCCTCATCATCCACCAACATAATATTACCCTTCCCATAAAACAGTTTTTGTTTCTGAATCTCTTTTTCGACGACCTTCTTCTCCTTAAGTGGAAGAAGAATGATAAAAATACTCCCCTTATCTTTCTCACTGTAAACGCTAATCTCCCCGCCATGATTTTTTATAATTCCGTATACAATCGCTAAACCCAATCCCGTACCTTTGCCCTTTGGTTTTGTGGTAAAAAAAGGATCAAAAATATTCTCTATTATCGACTTTTCCATGCCGCAGCCATTGTCGGAAATTTTTACTTCCACATAGTTGGCAGACTCCACATCCTTGTAAAACTTTCTAACAAAGGAATCGACGAAGATTTTTCTAAGGGAGAGCTGGATGTGACCGCTATTTTTCCTGGAGGATACTTCAATCGCATCTTTGGCGTTAATCAAGATATTCATCAACACCTGGGACAATTGATTCTTATCGCCATAAATCGGGAATGACTCCTTCTCATAATCAATATCAATTTTTATGGAGCGGGGAAATACTTCTTTGCCCATCTTCAATACACTGTCCACTACACTTGATAAATCGGTGGGCTCGAACTTCCCGGAATCTTTCCTGGAAATAAGCAAGATCTGCTTTACCAATTCCGTTGCCCTTTGAACAGCCTCATCGATTAGATTTATTTTATTGGTCATATCCCTGTTTTCTACCTGCAATTTTAATACTGAAATATATCCCATGATGATGGTTAAAATGTTGTTGAAATCGTGGGCAATTCCCCCTGCCAGCGTTCCCACAGCTTCCATTTTTTGCGATTGGATTAATTGCTTCTCCAGAGAAACCTGTTCGGTCATATCGACCAACAATATAACTACACCGGCGGCATCTTCATAGGGTATCGAGTACATAAGCATGTTAAATACTTTTTCCTTGTTAGCCACCGTTAATACTTGCCGATCAAAACGTAAAGTGATATTTTTATGGGACACTTCAGAAATGGAATCTTTATAATCAAAAAAATTCGAATCCATCTCATAAATTACCTTTCGATCAAAGTCCAACGTTTGCCAATTCAACATGTAAACTGCGGATTTATTGATTTTGATGATCCTGGCCTGGTGATCGATGGTTATGACGCCGTTGGGACTATTTTCAATAATATTGTTGAGAAATAACTGGAGTTGTAAAATTTCATTCTTATTTCTTTCCAGGGCATCAAAATTTTCAGACAAATTCTCTGCCATTAAATTGAAATTGGCAGAGAGATTCCCCAATTCATCCCTCTTTCTTATAGGCACCCGGGCCGACAAATCCCCACCGGCCAAATTTTCAGTGATTTGCATCAAAGTCTTTATTGGGCCGATCACCACCTTTTCCATTACGATATACAAGGTGATTATAATAACCAGGGTGAGTAACAGCAGGAATACAACCAATTGGACTAAAATAGAATTAATTTCTTTTATAATTTGCTCCTGGTTAAAGCCGAGAACCAATGTTCCCAATTCCCCCTGTACCTCCGAAATAATCTTACGCTGGATCACAAAAAATCGATTATCCTCAAAGTGTTTACCCTCCAGTTCAGAAAAATTCTGGGGGAAAAAAGGGTTAATATGGTTCATATAGAGATTATTTGAACGATCATAGATGGCGCTGAAGGTAAATTCCCGATCACGTTCAAGGCGAGTAAAAAATTCCTCCAGAAAATCTTTCTGACCAAACTCCATACCCGGAAGGACATTTGATAAGGTGATATTGGCCAGATTATTTTTATGCTCATAAAAGCTACTTAAACGAACATCTTTAAAATACAAAATTAGATAAGACCCAAAGATGAGATTGATGAAAGAGACGATAGCCACCAAAATAAAAGTGACCTTTTTACGCAGTGTGATATACTTCGTCATTTTTTATCGACTTTTTTAACAAACTGTAAAAAGTTGGCGTTGAAAAGGCAATCTTCCCTTTCTGAGTTCTCCATATTGACGTACAATACGCCTTTTTCTCCATCAAAGCCCACTACAACCGTAATGCCGGATTTCAAATATTCAGTCACACCGGTGGCACTAAGGATCTTCTTGTTCGCAGTAATCTCCAGAATTTTTTCGATGGATTGGCCCACATCCGGAGCTATAAACAGCAGATGGAAATTCCATGATCTCAAGCTCTCGATATCCATTATGGCTTCCAATTTAATCTGGCGATCATAAAATGACTTATTTTTAAATTCCCGGTTAAAAACAGAAAAAAAATCCTCCTTATATTTAATTGAGTCTTTTGTATTGGTATAAAAAAGTCCTATCCTGAGCTTTTCGTCGTGCATTAAATCTTCCACAAACCCCTTTTTGTATTTAAGGGAGGTGATGATCCATACGATTTGCTCGTAAATGGGCAGATCCCCGAATGTCGTTTCCCCTACTATCAGCACGGGACAAAGAGCACAAAGAACAATTAAGCTAATTAACTTTTTTCTCAATTTAGAAATTCCGTTTAAAAAGCAATTTTAACATACTCCTAAAATAGTTTAAAATAGAAAATAGAACAAAATTTGTCAAGCTAAACTCATTGTTTTCATTGCCCAAACCTAACTCCGTATAATTTTCTCTAGCAAATAATAATTATTTCTCCTATTATTAATTTTCTCAGAGTAAAGCTCAGTGACACAAAATCCTCGCTTATTGATATATTCATCAAATATCTTTCGGGTACTCAGTCTCCATTTTAAAGCTTCCTCTATATTCTTTCTCCTTAGTACCAAAAAATCTTCGGGAATCTCCACCAGTACCACCTCGCTCTCTTTGTAATCGTTTTCAGTTACAATGGGATATTTAGATAAAACCTCGGCAAAAGTTCTTTTACGATATGAACCGACCAATTTCTCACAGATTCTGATACTATTCAGCTCACCATGGGCATAAATGATATCCTCCGGGACTTCACTCCTTGGTTCCCCATTTTTATGACCGGCAAATTCAAAGGGAGTGATTTCATATTTCACGCCAAGGAGGCCGATCTTGTTGAAATAGAATTTGCCCAGGTTTGCTCCCAAAACATCAAAGATGCAGTAAAAATGATTGAGTTTTCTTGCCAATGCCAGTTCTCTTAACTTGTTAAACAATGCCAGCCCAACGTTCCGATTTTGATATTCCGGTAATACGCCCATCAATATACTATAAATTGAGTTTTCTACAAAGGTCGCGGTGCTAAAAGAGAAACCTATTATCTGCTCACTGGAGTCTTCTTTTTTTTCAAAAGCCCCTAAAGCGATCCCGATAGGCAATCTCTTCCTGGCCAGCATACCAATATACGGGGAAGGGATTTTATCCCGGTCGGATAAACCAAAAATTTTTTCTTGTAGTAAAAGGCACTCGTTAAATTGGCTAAATTCGGTCAACTCTTTAATTTCAATACTCATTTTAAGATCCTATTTATTTTTTTATCCATATTGCGGTATTTAGATTTTAACATTATCACAACAGCAAAATTTGTCAAGAGAGTATCCTCTGGATATCCGCTAGCGAATGTCCGGCATTCATATTGGTGTCTTTAATATCCGTGCCCCCGTACTTATCGTCAATTTCAGCACATGCCTTAATGAAATACTCATTGGCATCCTTTTTACCGACTGTTATTCTTACATAATCTTTGCCGCTCAAGCCCGAGATGTTCAGATCTGAAACAATAATTCCCCGCTGCTTAAACAGGTTACTGAGTATCGAGCTCTTTATGCAGCCATTCTTGATCATCAGTAAACTGGTCCTGGAGGGGATGAAAGAGAAAAATTTTAACTTGTTCAAATTCTTGCATAATACCTTCCGATTTTTCTCCATGGTACGCTGGGACCAATTCAAAAAATCCTGGTCATCTAAGGCAATCAGGGCAAGCTCCACTGCCAGAGGGGTTACCGGAAAAGGCTGCCGATGTACCAGCATGGCATCGATGATCTCCTTTGACGAACACATCATGTAACCGACCCGAATCCCGGCCAGGCCAAATTTCTTAGAGAAAGTCCTTAAAACCATCAGGTTTTCATATTTGGGCACAAATTGGGCGGCACTGGTGACACCACCAGGCGGGTCTGTATATTCGCCGTAGGCCTCGTCTACTACCACAAAGGAGTTATAAGAAAGAGCAACATCGATCAATTCTTCGAGAACTGTCTCTTCAATAAACTGGCCGGTGGGATTATTGGGATTGGCAATCCAGAAAATCTTGGGCCTGAATTTAGCCATTAAACTCTTGAACTTGTCAGTGGTTTCCGCTGTCCATTTGAATTGATCTTTCTCCTTTAACTCCAGGAAGATGGGAATGGCTCCCATCCTTTCGGAGTACTCCTCGAATAAATAAAAACTGGGAATGGGCATCAGGAACATATCTTTGCTGTCAAAAAAAACCCGGGTAATGAGATCTACGATGGAACCGAGACCGGTACTGACAATGACCCATTTCCTGGAGACCCGAAATCTCTCCGCAATCTTCTCCCGAAGCGCCGAATAGGTATAATCGGGATAGCGAGTCAAGCTTTTCTCCAGGAGTTCGTCCTGAGGCAAGCGCTTGAGCAAAAACTCTCTGACCGCCGGCGAGCAGCCTTCTGGACTTTCCCCCAGGTCGAAACGGTATATTTTTTTTAGATTGAACACCTCCTTGAGCCTGCGAATCTCAAACTCGACCGAAGATTTCTGGTCTACATAACCCAAAACCTTTTCAAACATGGCCTGGCGGGTAAACTGGTTAAAAAATTTGTACGTTTTAATTTGCATCGAGCACCTTCCGCAGGTTTTGCGGTCTCCACCGATATTCTTTTTGCAGATGTTTTAGCACAGCATCCAGCAAAATCCCCGCCCCTCCGGGCTGACGGGTATCGGCCACCGGAAGATCCGAAATTTTTTCTAAAGTCCTAATATTCTCTTTCCCTATGGTGGCTAAGGCCGTCACTTTAAATTTATTTCCCCGGGGCAAAGATAGTTTTTCAATAATTTCTATTTCTCTTTCCAGCTCGCACATCTTAAATATTGGCGAATCCGGATAACCTGCATGCATAACTCTTTGGGGGTCATGCACCGCAACGATTGCATGGGGATTACTGGCGTGAAGCAGCGTAATTACACAAGATGTACCAAAATGCATAACCGAACCCTGCCCCTCCAAAAAGATCAACTCAAAATTTTTTTTATTGAGATCTACGATCAACTCTTCCACCGATCCAGCTAAGAATTGGGCAGTGATGGCATCAAAAATGATTCCGCCATCACAACCAATCATTAAGCCGGTCTGACCGGTGGCAGCGAAGCCTGCGTTTATGCCTCTCCGCTTCGCCTCATTCACGAGTTCATAGGTTGCGGTTCTCTTGCCCAGACCGCAATCGGTGCCAGTTACGAACACGACTTTGGCCTTTATATTCAGAATGCCGCCGTCTACATCTCTAAATTTTCGTTGAATATTTCTTAAATCAATCAGACGTGCCCCCCTTTTATTAGCCAATGACACCAGATCCGGAAAATTTTTCAAGAACGTAAAAGAGGAATTAATGACATCCAGACCCTTTTCGGTGCAAAATTTGATTTCCGCCATATTCTCTTCACCGGGATCTCCCACTAAAATCATCACCTGAGGTTGATGTGTTATGGCATCTTCGACGGTTGCATAAATCGGTACTTTTTTAGTCACACCGGGGCAGATCTTACCGGTATCCTGACCCACCCTATTCCGGTCCACCAGGGCCACCACATCGAACAATTCACTGTGCATTAGTACACCGTTAATGGTTTTTCCCAGCATTTCTCCTACATAACCATGGGCCAGGAAGATTGCCGGCGTATTACAGTAAATTTTATTTAACAATTTTTAATCCCTTATCTGCTTTCTAATAAATAATAGTTCTTTCTCTTGCCATTGGTCCTTTCTGAGTAAAACTCGGTGATATGGAAGCCTCTATTGTTAACATATTCATCAAAGATCTTCCCTGTACGCAGCCTCCACCTTAATGCCTCCTGCCTATTTTTTCCTTTTAACGCCAAAAAATCTTCGGGAATTTCCACCAATACACCATCACTGTCGACAAACCGGTCCTCTTGTATCAACGGATATTGCTTCAGAACTTCCGGCAAGGTTTTTTTTTGATACGTCCCTGCCAGCTTTTCATTGGCCCTGGAACTGTACATATCCCAGCGGAACAACACTTTGTCAACAGGAACCTTTTCTGCTGAATGATAGTCCTCATTCAATTCGTAAGCGGACTTTTCATACTTAACACCCAGGAAACCGAATTTATTAAAATACAAATTACCCAGATTACCCTCCAGAGGGTCAAATATCCCATATAACCAAAAAATTTTTCTTTCTAAGCCCACCTCTCTTATTTTGTTTATTAATCCAAATCCGATATTTTGACTTCGATATTCCGGGGAGATCCCCACCATAATCCCGTAAAAAGAGTGATCAGAAAAGGTGGCGCAATTAATAATAAAGCCAATTAAATTATCTTTACCGTTTACCTTCTCGAAGGCACCAAACCCAACACCCAACGACAGCTTTTTATTGACCAACATATTAACGACATGGGGTGCTAAAATATCGACTTCATTCACTCCAAAAATTCGCTTTTGCAGATCGGCGCACTGCCGGAAATGTTCTTTTTCTGTTAATTCTTTATACTCGACCGTCATGCAGTGTCTCCAAACTCGAACATGTTTTCACAACTTGTCCTCAAATATAGTATGAACCAGAATTGTAATTGACTTAATCTGTTATCTAAAACTTGTATTTCAATTTCATTATAAAACTTCTACCCGGCTGGTACGGTTGAGAGTAGAGATTGGGTTCCTGATCATAGTATTTTTTATTAAAAATATTGTATAAGGAGGCCGAAATTTCGAGATTTTTGATGATGTCTTTCGAGATCAGGGTTACATTGAGAAGGGTATAGGGGCCTACATTGTATAAGATGTCCGGATACTTTTCCCGTTTGCTGCGGTAAATGAGGGTCGTGTTGAAATTGAAATGCCTCAAGAACCCGACATTGATTCCGCAATTCAATTTGTGGGGGGCCACGTCTAAATGAGGAGTGGTTTGATCGTCCCTTTTATCCTCTGATTTGGTATAACTATAATTCAGGAACATGGAGAAATTTTTATTAAGAATGAATCTATTTTCGATTTCAAATCCTTTAGCGATATTCCTGCCAATATTCAAATAAGTATTGGCCTCACCCAAAAATTCCGGTTCCACATAGATGACGTC
The DNA here is from genome assembly GCA_965603365.1 of uncultured bacterium. Taxonomy (GTDB): domain Bacteria; phylum Acidobacteriota; class Aminicenantia; order UBA2199; family UBA2199; genus JAHELQ01. Next base: position 67,537 of record CBFDCR010000018.1, on the reverse strand, counting down.
ATCCAGTTTGTTGTAAAAGAAATTGATGCCGGTACTTAAGTTTTTAAACCGGCAGCCCAGACCGATCTCAAAGGTCTTGATCTTCTCCGGTTTTAAGCCCACATTGCCGATGGCAAAACCGTTGGTCTTAAACTGCTCCTGGCAGTTGGGGGCCCGATAGGCCTGGCCGTAGAGTATTTTCAGGCTAACATTTTTGGCAAACTCCCAGACAATGCCGCCCCGGGGAATAAATACACCACCGAATTCACTGTCATTATCGTATCTTCCGCCAATGGTAATACCGAAGTTATTGGCAGGATAGAAGGTATCCTGAATAAAGAAGGCCAGGTTGTGGTAATTATGGCCATAATCCAGAATCCAGCCTCCCGCATACTCAGGCATGTCGTCTTTACCATAATATCCACCGGTGGCCGGATTAATCAATGCCGCCCCTATACCATTAGGGTCAAGATCATAGTTTGCCTTTACTCTGCAATCGTCAACACCGTACTTCTCCACCTGAATGCCCGCCAACAAATGGTGATTCTCGGAAAATTGATATCTGAAATCTGCTTCCAGGCCATATTTGTATTCCTCATGCTGGGGCCGTGCATATCTACCCTTAGGCCATAATAAACCAAAAGGCGGCGGCAAGTCTGGTTTTAGAATTTCAATATCCTGGATTTCTCTAAAATGCTGGAGAAACCCTTTAAAATTGAATTCCAATTTTTTACTGAAATTATGATTATATTTTAGAGAATAACTGCCTCTCCTGGTGTCTAAAGTCGAATCAGTCATAAAGGGTCCATGGGAACCTCCGGCTTTGTAATCCACATAAACTCCGCTGATCTCAAACTCGCCAACATTTGCCTTTATATTCATATAGAGATTATCCCGGTAGAGTTGCCACGGCGATGTCCTACCAAACCCGTTGTAAAATTCCGGTTCGTGCCCGTCGGTATTAAACCCCATCAAATTGAAGTAAAGGTCAAACTTATCCTTTTTCACTCCATACGATACGCCGCCGCCCCAGGTATTGTAATTGCCACCCAGTGCCGTAAACTGCAAGCCTATATTTTCCCGATTCTTGGCCGATTTGGTAATGATATTCACCACCCCGTTAAAGGCATTTCTCCCGTATAGCGCCGAGCCGGGTCCCCTGATAATCTCAATTCTTTCTACTGCATCAATATTAAGCTCATGTCCGCCATAAAAGACATATCCATACATGAGCGTATTATAGGGCACATTATCAATAAGAAGCAGTAATTTAGAAGAGGTTCTGGGATCTTTAGTACCTCTAAGTCCAATATTCAAAACACCATTCCTGGTTCTGGAGAATTCGAAGCCGGGGACGATTTCCAGGACGTCCCGGAGGTCTCTGGCACCCATGTTTTTAATCTCTTCGGCGGTGATGATCGTTACGATGCTGGGGGCTTCACTTATCTTTTGCTTGCTCTTGGTGGCGATGGTGATTTCCTGGTTCAATAAATCTTCTATGTTCAGTTCCCTGAAATCCTTAAATTCCTTCTTTTTCTGGGCAACAATCGGACTGGGGGCGGCGGCAAACATCAGGATGATCTGGATCAAGACCCAAAGAGCCGACAATCTTTTGCAATCAAAAAATCGTAAATGTTTCATAGATTTTACTCCTGAATAGACTTTCCCCTTTTGTATTTCCAGGGGGTAATCTACCCCTGATTTGCCCACTTTTTCCCACAATTTATATCTAATTTTAAAGTCCACTCAAAAAATACAATGGCAGAATCTCCTTTAGTGCGGTAACGCAGAGTTAAATTTTATATGAAGAAAGGGATTTTTTCAATAAGAAAAAAAATTTTTTTTATTTTTTTATTATAATCCTCTCCTTCGAGGTTAACGGGCAGGCCAAAAATCGACGACGCTGTCTCGCACCGGCCCCTATTCCTCTATTTCAAAACGTATACTCGCTTGACTGGTTTTAAACCCTCCTTTTTCCATGCCTCTATTTTATAAAAAACCGGCTGCGAAGTAAAGAAAAAAGACAATTTCCACTCTTCATCACTCAATTGGGCAGATATGTTTTGATAGGACATGTAACTCAATATAGAGAAGAAAGTACGGCCTGTCAACGGTATATCTTCTTTTTTCCCTTTACCTTGCAAAAAATCACGGCACTGCCAATCGCCGCTCTGGGAGAGTTTCTTCGCCTAAATCGCAGTTCCAGGTAGTAAAACACCGCCGGTAAATGCTGTTTGACAAAATTTTTGAAATTGTGTAGAATCAATCCTAAGATGAGGCTCAATATGAAATCAATCACAGTAAAGTTTTTTAAATCTATCATCTCTACAATGATCATGATCGGCCTGGTGATTCCCCTGGCCGGGAAAGTCAGGGTCAAGGACCTGCCGGAAAAATACCGCCGATGGCTGACCGAGGAGGTGGTCTACATCATCACCCCCACCGAAAAGAAGGTGTTCCTGGAACTGGAGAGCAGCCGGGAACGGGATCTATTCATCGAAGCCTTCTGGAAAAACAGAGACCCCAATCCCAATACCACGGAAAACGAATTTAAATCCGAACACTACGGCCGCATCCAGTACGCCAACAAACACTACGGCCGGGGAACCCCTACCAAGGGATGGCGGACCGAGATGGGACGCATCTATATCATCTTAGGTCTGCCGAACTCAATAGATCGTTACGAAAACCTGAGCGAAGTCTATCCCACGATCGTCTGGTTTTACCAGGGAATGGTCAAGTACGGTCTGCCCAATGCCTTCAATGTGGTGTTCTTCAAACAAGAAGGTTCCGGCGACTACATCCTCTACAGCCCCATCAAGCATGGGCCCCAGAAGCTGTTGGTCCATTATTACAACGATCCGCGGAATTACCTGGGAGCTTACGATGAGCTCAGAAATATCGACCCCAACATTGCCAGGATCTCGCTCTCCCTGATCGAAGGCGAACAACGCACGGTCACGGCGCCCTCAATCGCATCCGAGATACTGCTCTCCCAGAAGATCGTCGAAACCCCCCGGAAAAAAGTCAACGACACTTACGCCAGTAAATTGCTGAAATATAAAAAATATGTACAAAGCGACTATTCTATCAATTATATTGACAACAGCAACATGCTAACGGTGAGCCGGGACGCCAAATCGGGCATCGCCTTTGTCCACTACCTCCTGGAACCCAAAAAATTGACTCTCGAGCAATACGACAATACTTTTTACGCCAACCTGGAAATCAACGGCAACGTAGTGGACGCACAGGAGAACACCATCTACCAGTTCAACCGCAAAGTACCGATTCGACTGGAAAGGGAGCAACTGGAAAAGATCCAGGCCAAACTATTCAGTTTTCAGGCTTTCTTCCCTCTCATTGAAGGCCAATATACCCTCAATTTATTGTTCAGAAACACGGTCTCCAAAGAATTTAGCTCTATCGAAAAAGAGATCATCGTCCCCGCCCTCGACCCCTCAAAGCCCCGGCTGGGTTCACTGATACTGGCCAATCGCATCAAGAAAACCGCCAGAGGCGTAGAAATGGAAAAACCGTGGGTGTTTGATGGCAATCAACTGGTTCCCAGTCCCAGAAACGATTTCTCTAAAGAGGATGCCCTGTATCTATATTATCAGATCCACGGCCTGTCCCCGGATCAGCAAGAAAAGGGACACATTACCTACACTATTTTTAAAGACCAGGAAAAGGTCTTAGACCGCAACCGGCAGCTCGGCGACTACTCCAATAAAACCCATATCCTTGAGAAATTTTCTCTTCAGGACTTCAAGCCGGCCTATTACTCCATCAAGGTGACGCTGTACGGCAGTGACGCCCTCTCCCTGGCCATGCAGGAGGCCAATTTCTACATCTCTCCCCTGTCCAACCTGGCCAGGCCCTGGGTGGTTTCGCTGTCAAACGAAGCCGACAGTGCCGTGACTTTTAACACCATCGGCAATCAATACTTAAACAAAAAGGAGTATAAAAAGGCCTACATCTATCTGGAAAGGGCTTATAACCTCAACCCCATATCCCCCAAAATAACGATGGACTTCTCAAAAATCTTGCTGCTGGCTAAAAAATACCAAAAAATCAAGCAGATCGCCACACCCTTTTTAAACAGCGAACATAAAAATACCTTTTTGGGAATCCTGGGGCAGGCGGCGGAAGGGATGGGTCAATATGAAGAGGCCATCAAGCACTACAAGGATTTCCTGGAATATTACGGCACCAATATAAATATCTTAAATACCATTGGTAAATGCTATGTCAGGCTGGGAAATGTCGAGGAAGCACTGGTGGCCTGGGAAAAGTCACTGGAACTGGAACCCAACCAGGAAAAACTCAAGGCCAGGGTAAAATTATTAAAAACGTCAAAAACCAAACAAGGAGAATCCGGCCAATGAACAAAATAAAACCAAAATTAATCCAGAGTCTGCCCTTATGGGCAGTGGGAATCGGTATAGCAATGATCATGAACGTGAATGGCTGCGGCGGTTCCCGCAACCTGGTCAAAAAACTGGCACCAGATTATCAGGAATTCCTCTCCACCGTCAGATACCTGATCGGCAAACAGGAGAGAAAAACCTTCTTAAATCTTACGTCCGACGAGGAGCGAAAAGCCTTCATCAAAGAGTTCTGGGAAAAACGGGACCCCGATCCCCAGACCGAAGTCAACGAATTTAAGGAAGTCTACTTCGAACGGATCGATCAGGCCAACCAATTATTCGGCAAGAACGGCTGGATTACCGACCGGGGACGGGTTCTCATCCTCCTGGGTCCGCCGGAGACCAAACGGGTCTTTCCCACCGGCATGTCTATTTCCACGGAGATAGGAGAACCCAGCATATACAACCTGCCCCTGGAAATCTGGTATTACGGCTATTACAACTATCCCATCGTATTTTTAGACCGGCTGCGCAGCGGTTCCTACGATCTGACGCCCCTGAGTGCCCAGCACATCGCCACCATCACCAGGGCCGGCATGATGCTTACTCCGCAGGTGGGCATAGAAAAGCAGCCGCTGGACTTCCAGGTGGATGTAAAGAAAAGCGGCGACGGCTCGGTAACCGCCCGAATCAAGATTCCCTATAAAAATATTCTCTTCCAGGAGATCAAAAACCGCTATGAAACCGCCCTATCCGTAACCCTGAAAATAACCGATGCCCAAGGGAGAAAGCTCCCCGCCGTCCGCAAAGATGTCCGGATATCGTTGACCGCCGAAGACTTACAGGGCAAGATGGACAATTTCATCATCGACATCCCCCTGAAATTGGCTGCTGTCGGCCCCGTCGAGATCGTTGCCACCGTGGAAAGCCAAAATGACCAATTCAAAGCCAGTAAAAAGATCAGATTCAATAATTAAAGCCGATAATAGATCATTTGAACGATAAGGAGACCAACATGACAGCAAACCGAATTCTTAAAACCTTATTCACCATAATCGTTGTAGGTGGATTACTGGGCACCAGTCTCTTCTGCCAATCTGGACGGGGAACCGCCCGGCAAAAGGGCCTGGTGGTAGACAAAGATGACCAACCCATCAAAGGCGCCGCAGTCGCCATTGAATTTTTGGACAGCCGCGAACCCCTCATTAAACACCAGGCCAAAACCAACAAAAAAGGAGAATGGATCATCTCAGGTCTGGGTTACGGCAGGTGGCAGATCACCGCCTCCTATAAAAACCTGGAGCCGGTCGTCAAAACCGTGACCATTAGCCAGGTCAACATCAACCCGGTGGTCAAGCTGGTACTGTTAAAGTCTGCCAAAACCATTGCCCAGGAAAAACTCAAACAAGAGGCCAATCTGGTGGAAGAGGGCAACCGGTTCTACGAAGAGGGGAAATACCAGGAGGCCCTTGATTTCTACCAGAAATTCCTGACCGACAACCCGGAATTTTACCAGCTCTATGTGAACATCGGAAACTGCCACAAGGAACTGGGGGAGTTTGACCAGGCCATGACCGCCTTCCAGAAGGTGACCGACAATGCCAAAGAAGACGAGAAAGATATCCCCCTGAAAGCCAAGGCTTTTGCCGCCATCGGTGAACTGTATCTGAAAAAAGACGACACCCAGACCGCCATGGGTTACTTCAAGAAATCCATCGACCTGAACCCCAAAGATGAAATCCTGGCCTACAACGTGGGGGAAATCTGTTTTGCCGGTAACAAAAACGAAGAGGCTATCAAGTACTATGATTTAGCGGCCCAGATTAAACCCAAATGGGCCGAACCCCACCTGAAGAAGGGGTATGTGTATATGAATCTGGGAGATTTTAAGAAAGCCATCGACAGCATGAATACATTCCTGGAACTGGACCCCGAAAATCCCCAGGCCCCGGTGGTCAAAGACATCATCAACAGCCTGCAGCAGTAAAGGGAATCCTAAAACTCTAAAAATTTACACTCGTAGCCAAACTAAAGATAAGACTATGCACTAATACTAAGTTTGAGGGATTGATTTTTTTGGGGGGGAGGAGGCCCTCCCGCAAGAGGGCCTCTATGTTCATGTTGGAAACTTCTTCGCTCGAATTAGAAGAGCAGCTTAACTCCCACTCTGGCGGCGAGGGCAGCCATGTAGCTGCGCTCCATGCCGTAGCGGGGATCCAGATGGGCGCCCTTATCGGCGACTTCCTGGATGGAGTTGAAACCGTTGTAAATGACCTGCTCATCCACGTAGATCCTGGCATCATTGTACAACTGGTGAATCCGCTGGGCGATCTCGTTGTCGGTGAGGTTGGTGATATTGGCGTTGAGCTGCAGGGTGTACTTGTCGCTCAGCTTCAGGTTGTATTCCAGGTAGGCATCGACCTGCCACAGTAACGGCGTCCGCTGCGTACCCTCTTGACCCAGGACCTGGCCCCGGCCAAAGGGATACCAGCCCTGCATACCGTTGAGGTAGACCTCGGTCTGCCAGGGGGTTCCGGTCATGCCGTAGGCGTTAAAGCCGACGGTCAGACCCCAATCGAAGGAGTAAGCGCCGTAGGCCTTGAACTGCCAGGTCCGGTCGGTGGGCAGAAAACCGGTGGTGTCGTTGCCGTTCTGATCCCAGGTCAGGAACCAGGCATCGAAGTACCTCTCCACACCGGGGTCTTTCCGGCCGTGCTCGTCGGAGCTGGCCAGACCGGAGAAGTTACCGGTCAGTTTGCTCCAGGTCACGGAGACACCGCCCAACCAGTTGTTGCTGAACTTCTTGTCCAGGTTGACCTGGAGGGAGTTGTATTTACGTATCGGGTCAGTGGCCACAACCCCAGCGGGCTGCAGGCCGGCGGCCTGGGCCGCGTCGTACTTCTCCTGGATCCAGGCGGAACCGGGGTTACCGTTGAAGTAGGTCTCCCCTTCGGGCAGTTGAATACCGATGTCCTCGATGGCGTTGGTGATGGAGTTGTGCATAAACCGGACACTGAGGGCCACATCTTCGCTGAGTCTCTTCTGGACACCCAGGGTGTACTCGTACTTGCTGAAGGGCTTCATATCCGGCTGGGTGGTATCGAAGGAGGGGAGTCGCCAGTTCAGGTTTTCGAAATAGTTGCCGCCGTTTAAACCGCCGGTAACCGGATGGTCCGCATGACCGAAATTTGCATAGCTGGGATCCACGATGTCGTAGTAGCTGGAAATCCACTTGAAACCGCCGTAGGAACCCTCGGCCATGGCCAGCTTCATCACGTCGTAGTAGATACCGAAGGAGCCGAAGACCTTCAGGTCGGAATCGCCGAATACGTCGTAGGCAAAACCGATCCTGGGCGCGATCTTGTCGAAGAAATCGAACCGGATCGGGGGATCGGAATACTCGGGCAGGTCGCTGAAGGATGGGATATCCTCTTTCTCGAACCTCACACCGGCATTAAGGGTAAGCTTTTCGCCGATGGTCCAGGCATCCTGGATGTAGAAGGCGTAGCGGTTGCTGTTGATGGTGGCAACCGAACCGAAGGGCCACCTGGCTTCCACGTACCCCAGGGTGGTGGGAACAGTGCCCAGGTTGGGGGATTCATAGTCCTCACCCCAGTAGAAACGGTAGTAGGTGTAGGGATAGGCGTCGTTCTTGTCCACACCGATGCGCACATACTGGAAACCGAGCTTCCAGACATGCTCGCCCCCCAGGTTCATGTAGTAGGTGAGGTCGGCGGTGGCGGTCAACTTGTTGTTGATGTCCTTCAGGGTGGCGTAACCGGCATCATAGGGATAGTTGTTCCAGCCATAGGCCTGTTCGGGATTACTGTAGCCGTAACCGGAAGTCAGGAAGAACCACCTGGGGCCTGCGGGCTGCACGCCCTGGATGCGGTTGGTCCGCCAGTAACCGCCGGTAACGTTGAGCATCAGGTTGTTGCCGAGGGTGTAGTCGAGGCTGCCGCCCACGGTGTAGCTGGGATACTTCCAGTTCTGGGCCTCATAGTCCCGGTCGTAGGGGCTGGCGCCGCTTTGAGTCGGCAATTCGCCCTCTTCCTTCCAACTGTCCAGCGTACCGCTGATGGACAGCCGCAGGTTGTTGGCCAATTGGCCGGTCAACTTCAGAGAGGCCTGGTAGTAGGTCCGATCCCGGGTGACGTCCCTGTTCGCGTCTTCATGACCAATAAAGTTCGCCGGCCGGGTGCGGCTGTAGAATTTCGGCATGAAGCTGCCGAAGAACCACAGCTTGTCCTTGATGATGTAGCCGCCCAGACCGAAGCCCGGTTCCCAGCGGGTCCAGGAGTCTTCGGGATAGGTTACATATTCGGCCAGGTCATCATTCAAGGGGTTGATCCGCAGGGTCGGTACCTCGTTGTAGCCCAGGGAGCTGCCGTCGAAGTACAGCATGGCAGAACCGTGAAACTCGTTACCGCCGCTGCGGGTGATGACGTTGATAACACCACCCATGGAGCCACCGTACTCGGCTGCATAACCGGAGGACTTGACCTGGACCTCTTCGATAAAATCGAAGTTGACATCCTGGCCGGCAGTACCCTCGAACAGGCCGGTGGTATCCACGCCGTCGACGTAAAAGACGTTTTCCGAACTGGAGGCACCGTCAAAGGAGATGCCCAGGAGTTCCTCTTCGTTGTTCACGCCGGCGGACACGGTAACGATGGAATCAAAGTTACGGCCCTTGGGCAGCTTCGTAAAAGTCTCCTTGGTGATGTTCACCGTGGTGGCACTCTTACGAACGTCCAGCACCGGGGACTGTCCGGTTACGACGATCTCTTCCCGGATGGCACCGGTCTGCATGATCACGTTGATCTTGATGGTCCGGCCGAGTTCCACCTTGATCTTCTCTCTCTTGATGGTCTTAAAACCCTCGAGAGTGAAGACTATGGTATACTCACCGGGAGGCAGGGCCAGCAGCCTGAAGCTACCGTTCTCGTCGGTAACGGTCTTTTTTGTACCGACCAGGTTGGTACCGGTTGCCTCTACCGAAACTCCCGGAATGGCAGAACCGTCTTCCAGAACTACCGTTCCGATAACTTCACCCGCTTGCTCCTGGGCGAAAGACACTCCGCTGCAGAGCAGCGCAATTGCAAAAAATAGGATTAAACCTTTGTGTTTAAGCATTAAACCTCCTTAAATGTTATTGATTCTTGATTCTTGATAGATATAGTAAGCAATTATGCTGCCAATTTAGACGGAATGTTGAATCCCCTTTATAGTATGATCTGACGGAGTCAGGCCAAATAAAATCAAAATTTTGGATTATTTATTCAAAATACTGGATTACTTCTTATATATTTCTCCACCTACATTATGAACCGCTTCCATATTGGCATTAAAACACTCCTCTCCAGGTGCCTGCCAAACACCCGTAATTCCAGAGATAGTATGATCCCATAAGGTATCCCTGCGATATCAATCATTCCCTTGATTCGAAAAAATCTCAGCGCCCGCCCCGTCGACAATCAATTTCCGCCAGCGAGTGAATCTGGCACATTTATTGCTTCTAATCTTTATCATAATGAACAATGGACAGTAAAAAATATAAAAGCAATCAATTACCACAACTAAAATTTAAGGAGGTATATATGCTAAAGCGTTTTTCAATTTTAGCTATCACTCTATTATTCACGTTTACGGTTGTCCAGGCACAGCTCAACCAGACCGGAATGATCACCGGCGTGGTCAATTCCCCGGATGGCACTCCCATGCCTGGCGTGACGGTGATCGCTAAATCTCCGGCTATGGTTCTGCCGGAAATGACCACTGTCTCCAGTGAAAACGGCAGATACCGTTTTCCCTCACTGGCTCCCGGAACCTATGAGTTGACCTTCCAGTTGGAGGGTATGAATACCATCGTGCGCAAGGGTATCAAAGTCAACGTGGGTGTCACTTCTAGCGTTGACATCATGATGGAACTGCAGACCATCCAGGAAAGCATCGTAGTGGAAGGGAAATCCCCCACCGTTGACCGGCAAAGCACCACCAAGGCCGCCAACCTGGATCAGGAATTTCTCAAATCCATTCCGGCAGTCAGGGATCTGGGTACCTACTTCAACATGACCCCCGGTGTGACCGCGGATACGGCACACGGCGGAACCGTCAGGGACAACTCCTACAATCTCGACGGCGTGAACCTGGGCGACCCGGCGGTGGGAACCGAGGGTGTATTCTTCGGCATGGATATCATGGAAGAAATCTCCGTACAGTCCGGCGGTCTTTCGGCTGAATACGGTGCGGTTAGAGGCGCGGTGGTGAACGTCGTCTCCAAGTCCGGCGGTAACAAATTCAGCGGCACCGCCAGCATCTACTATCGCAACGAAGATTTTCAGTCCACCAACACCAAGGGCACCCCGCTGGAGGGCAACTTGAGCGGGTTTAAATATGAAATAGAACCCGGCATCACCTTAGGCGGTCCCCTTGCCAAAGATAAGCTCTGGTTCTTCTTCAATGCCAGCTACACAAAGAGTGAAAACTACGTCCCCGGTTATCCTTACGACGGTGAAGATATTCCGCCCGACGATTATCGTCCCTATCCCTATGTCAAGTTCACCTTCCAGCCCAACCAGGCCAACAAGTTCATCTTCTCCTACAACTATTCCGATATCGAGAGAAACCATCGTGCCGCCAGCAGATTTGATACAGTAGACACCACCTGGATACAGGAAACCCCCACTCACGTATTCAACGCCCACTGGACCCGCAACTTCGGCAACAACTTCTTCGCCAACTTCAAAGTAGGATATGTCGACTCCACCTTCAACCTGCTGGCCAAAAACACAAATTACAGAGCCACCGAATACACCACCAACCGCGACGCCGGCGGCTATGGCTATGACGACCTGAACGGCCGCGACCGGCTGCAGATCAACGCGGACGGCACCGTCTTTGTGGACGACTTAGCCGGCGCCCACGAAATCAAATTCGGCGGTGAGTACACCTACTCCAAGAACTACTGGGGCAGACAGTACTACACCGATCCCCGAAACGGCTGCTGGCAGGTGATCAGTTACGGCGGCGTCCCCTGGTACGGCTGGGTCTATTTAGACATGGACCGCTACGAAGATATGCAGAACTGGTCCCTATTCGTGCAGGATACCTGGTCCATATCCAACAACCTGACCCTGAACCTGGGCTTGAGATACGAAAACCAGAAGGGAATCATCCCGGTGCAGGCTGAAGACTCCGTCGATATCAACTTCTTCGGTTATACCATCAACCCCAGCGTAACGGAAAAGAGAACGGCCATGACCTGGTCTACCCTGGCCCCCAGGGTCGGCCTGATTTACGACATCACCTCCGACGGCAAGACCCTGTTGAAAGCCAGCTACTCCAGGTATTATGCCGCCAATATCACCCAGTGGTTTACCTACCTGAACCCCAACGACTTCACCATCGCCGGCATAGACCTCTATTCAGACGGTTCCATCTATGGTCCCTGGTACTGGTACCTGCCCGGTGGCGCCACCGCCGGCTACGGCGACAAAGACCTTGCGAACCCCTATGTGGACGAGTTTGTAGTCGGTTTCGAAAGGGAATTGTGGGAAGACTGGTCAGTCGGTCTCCGCTACATCAAGAAGTGGGACAGAGATCTCATCGAAGACGCCGACGGCACCGCCCTGGATATGGATGCCCTGATGAACGACGGCGAGCTGATATGGACCAACTACGCACCCATCGACATCACCGACCCCTACGACGGCAGCAGCCAGAGGTTCTGGACTCTGATCAATCCACAGCCCAGCCAGCTCTACACCGTTAATCCCCCGGGTGCCGAGAGAGATTACGACGGTATCGAATTCACCCTGAACAAACGGTATTCCAAAGGCTGGCAGTTGATGCTGTCCTATGTCTGGCAGAACTCCAGGGGCCTCGTCGCCACCGACTTTAACGACAGCTACGGCGCCACCGGTTATTACGACAACCCCAACAACCACACCAATGCCTACGGCCGGTTCCCCTACGAGAGACGTCACCAGTTTAAAGTCAATGGCCTGGTCAAGGGGCCATGGGGCATCAACCTCAGCGGTTACTTCCGCTGGCTGTCGGGCCGCCGATACACCCGGACCATCAGCAGCGGCGACCTGGGCGTGGCCCTCAACCAGGATCCCGAAACCATCTTTGCCGAAGAAAGAGGCTCCAGAGGCCTACCCGATATCGTGCAGTTGGATCTGAGACTGGAAAAAGTATTCAAGATCGGGCCCGTCAACCTGAGGATCTTTGCCGACCTGTTCAACGTGTTTAACGCCAATCCCGCCTCTGCCGTGGAAACCCGCTCCAGCACCCCCACAACCCGCACATTCGAGGAGATGACCGACATCCTGGATCCCAGGATGCTGCGTCTGGGCGCCAAGATCGAGTTTTAAGCGAGAGCAAAGACTCGCCTCAAATAAAAAAGGAGGTGCCGTGCCGGCACCTCCTTTTTTTTTACCCTCTCTGTGGTGAAAAAAACCTTCTATTTTAAATCCTGGACGATGCTGCGGATAGTATCGGCCTGGGGGTCATCGGGGGCCTTTTCCAGGAACTTCTCAAACGCTTCCACCGCCTTCTGCATATCGCCTTTGTTTAAGTAGGCATAACCCAGTTTTAGATAAGATTTGGGCCAATCGGGCTTGATAGTGGCAGCCATTTGATAATACTTGATGGCCTCGTCCACCTTGTTGATATTAAACAGGATCTCCGCCACATTGTAGGCTAAGGCATGGTCTGCCGGGTCGATCTCGATAGACAACTTAAAGTACTTCTCGGCTTCGGCAAGATTATCTTTCGACATGTAGGCCTCGCCGATACCGGCATAGAGCTGGGCCACCGTCCGGTTGCCTTTAAATTCAACGCCCTCCGCCTCCAAACCATCCAGTACTTTCCGGTAGGCGGCAATGGCTTTATCGAATTCCCTCAACGCCAGTTGGCTATTGCCGACATTAATCCAGACCTTGTACAATTCCGGATTCTGTTCGATAAAACCCTGAAAGATTATCAGTGCCTCTTTATATTTGCCCTGTTCATACAAATCATTGGCCTGTCTGAAATCCGCTTTGGCTTCCTCGCCGACTACCGGTTGTTCCAGGGCGGCAATTTTTTTCATGACAATCTTCTGAAGGGGATTCCGCCAGCGGGACAGTTCCACTTGCGAAGTGGCTCGCAGGTACCCTTCCTTTTCCGCGGTGACCCGGAAGGCGCCGCTGGCAAAGCCAAAAATACTCCACTTACCCTTCTCATCGGATACGGTATCCAACTTTAAATCGTAACTCAACGACTCTAAGGTAATTTTCACCCCTTCTATAGGACTTCCCGCCTCATCCTCGACCACGCCGGCCACCCGGCCGGTGCCCCTGCCTTCCTGGGATAGCAAAAAAGAGGACGCCGCCACAAACAGGATCAGTACGACCATCATTGAGTATTTTTTCATTTTTTTTCCTCCTATACAATTAAATAAAAATTGAGTGAATCCCTTCTCAAAAAATATCTTTTTTTTTCTATTTTCACTTTTTGATCTTCAGTTTGAATGTCTTCCTGGCCTTTCTGCCGGCCATCACATCGGTTAATATCACATCCACCAGCACCTTTCCCTTTTTCAGCTTTACCGGTATCTCGATTTTGAGGGGAGACTTCCGCTCCAGCAGGTCCTCTTTCTGTAATTCTAAGGTTTTCGACAGGGAATGCTTTTTAAACCCCTTTGCACTTTTATCAAATACAATCAAATCCACATTCAGGCGGGTTACGATTTTTTCGCCATCCTCTTCATACTCCAGTTGTCGGGGATCGACAGAGACCAGGATCGTCTTATCTGCCGCCCGGTATTCGAAGTCAAAAGTTAGTTTATGGTCGGCATACTTTCTCCCCGGGCCCCTGGCAATATAATTGTATTTCATCTCCTCCATCACCTCCAGTGCCCTCAAGGAAACACGTAAAGGATCCAGTTTATAGACGCCGATAGCCTCATCGTCGACAAATCGCAAAAATATACCGACACCGCCGGAAGTCACCATATCGGAGCCGAGATCATAGAAATCATAATACCAGTCAATCAGCCGTCCTTGAAGACGGGGATCCGGCGTATAGGGATTTAGATCGATCTGGCTGGGAGGCCCCAGCAGCATGTATATCCGGCCGCGGTCGGACTTCCAGCCCGGACGACCGCCCTCATTCAGATGGTTGGAGACGTATTCGTAACGGCTCTCGATCTCCTCTTTAAATTCATTGACCTCGGTGAAGGGGTCGGGGTCCCGGATTTCCCAAAAATACTGGATAAATTGCTGCCGGGCCTCCGCTGACACAAGATTTTTGAAGATCTTGCGTTCGTCTTTGGTCAGCAAAAAATGGGTCTTTTGATAAAACGTTTCACTTTCCGGGTCCAGTTTGGCCGATTCGAGCAAAGATCCCGACAAAAAGATCAAGCCAACTGTCCACACCGCCAATAAGATGCTTCTATTTTTCTTCCACTTACTTTTTTTTCTGATTTTCATTGTTATTTAACCTCCGAACCAATTCGGCAATATCCGGCTGTTTCGCCTCGATCTTCAACGAAGCGGCAAATACCTTTTTGGCCTCATCAATATTTCCCAGTTGCACCAGGGATGCGCCCAGGGCATTTAACACCGTGATATCGCTGTCATACTGTTTGTTGGCCTGCAGCAAATTGTCTGCAGCCAGATTATAATTGCCTTTCTTATAATAGGCCTTCCCCCGGTAAGCATAATAATCAAAGGCCTCACTCTCTCGGCCCTTTAAACCCTCGATCACGTCCAGGAGCCGGTCGTATCTCTCCTGCTGCAATAAAAAGGTGGCGTAAGCCTTAAGCAGATTCGGATAATCGGGATTCAGGCGGCAGGCCTTTTCATAGTTCGCTTCGGCCCTGGCAGCCATGTTTAAATTTTGATACTGCCGGGCCAGCATCATGTAGAGGAGAAAGTTGTTGGATCGGGCCAGTTTTTTCGAGGCAGAGGGTGGATGGGGAATGGCAGCTAAAGGAGACACGGTAAAATCATTTTTCCCCGCCGACAAAACGATCCCCTGCTCACCGATTAACCGGGCCTTGATCGTATAGGCGCCGGTGTTGGGATTCTCCAATTGGGGCTTAAAGCACCGGAAATCCTGCCCTGCCGGGACAGCAAGCGAATAGGTTTTGGCATACTCCCGGTACCCCTCCAGATTCCGGACTTCCACCTCCGCCTTAAGATTACCTTTATAATTCCCCCTGTTGACACAAAAAAACGAAAACAGGGGTTCCCTCAGGCCGAATTCCCGCCGGGGATCGACCTGTACCTGATCTTCAAGAAAATTAAAAGAGGAGAAAGAGAGCTGAGCGGAGCGATTGACCTGATAAGTAACCAGGGGGCCCGACAGTCCGGGAATGGAGAGGTCCACCGAATCGATCCGCAGGTCTCTCTCAAAATAAGTAATCTCCCGGTTAACCGAGTTTTCGATGACGGCACTGAACTTAAAGTCCCCCTCCACCACCGGGAAATAATCGGCGATGATGATACCGTGCGACAGCACACTATCCAGTTCCCCTTTAGTATAGTAAAAGGGATAGTTCTTCGAGTACTGCAGCACCACCGTATCGTCCTGCTTCAGGATGACCATCAAACTATAATTAAAGTAATATTTATCCTTTTCCTGGGAATAATCCACCGACAACCGCTCCGGTAAAATTGCAAAGTGGACAAAATGTAATCTGGAGATGGGATCCGGCACCACATACAAATCGCCGCGGCTGTTGATATAATTGGTGGTCACACTGACATCCACCACCCCCTTATAACTTAAAAAATTCCGGGCATAAGTGGCATTAATAGTCCTTTTGGGAAGATCGTAGATCTTGGAGAGCAAGACAGGCGCTTGCAGGGAGGGGCGGAAATTCTCAAGCGGTTCACCCGGGATCAAGCTCAGCGACGCTTCTGCCACTTCGGGATTGATTTTCTTAATCTCCTCGTAAAGCTTGTAATAATTGGCCGGATCGATCTGTTCACCCACCTTGATCAACAGAGATTCAGGACCGTCCATGGTGGGCAGATAAAGCCGGTAATCGCCAGCCCCGGACTTTTTATAAAATACCACCCTGAAGGCCGTGGGTAAACCCAGTTTGGGCCCGCCGTAATAATCCCAGATTTCCACCGGGTAGAGCCCGTTGGTGATGACCTCGTTGCGGCCGATGGGAGCTCCCAGCAAGATATATATCTTTCCCCGATCGGTCTTCCAGCCCGGCAGCGGAGAGCCGAAGCCGAAATAGTATGAGGCATAGTTGAATCGTTTAATATGCTCATCCCTGAATTCATTATCCGGCGTTCCCTTGCTGGGGTCCCGCTGGTTCCAGAAAAGCGAAATAAACGCCTCCCGGTCCCGGTTGTTGGTCAGATCAAAAAAAACCGCCCTCTCGGTGGGGGTCATGATATGGTAGACCAGTTCATACCACTTCTGATATTTCTCATCCAATTGCTTGAGTTTTTTTTCGACGGAAATCTTTTTCGGGGCCGAGAAGCAGTCATAAGTTCCCGCCAACAAGAACAAACACACAAATGTATGTACCAGAGACAAAACCTTCATTGAGAATACTTTTTTCTTCATCATGCTATATTATAGTTAATACCGGGAATCAAGTCAATCCGATGGGCGACATTGCCATGATTCCAATTTTGCACCTGGAAAAGTCGTCAGCGGAGAGATTTACTCCGCATCGTGCATTAATGGATAGGCCATCGATAATAGATGATGAAGAAGTTTATGAGGGCCAGAGATCCTCCTGCAAAAATCTCTGGTAGGAATCATTATGCCTCTTGGTCGCCGATTTCAGCCGGATTCTCCATTACAAATCTATCACATCTTTGAGCAACCTTTTTTTGGGCTGAAGCAAAACAATCTTATGGTTGTTCACTCAAGCCCTGGATTTCTTTGTATGTCAAATCACGTAACTCTTCAATCGAAAGGGATTCAATTTTTTCAGCCGGGATGATGGTTCCAAACCTGATTTTTATCGTTGTCGGACGAATACGCCAGGAACCTTTTGGCATCAAACGGTAAAGGCCGGCCGTACAAATGGGAACCAGATCGACACCGGCCCGTTTTGCCAGGAAAAAGGGTAACTTTTTAAAGGGCTGGAGGTTCCCATCGGCTGTGCGATGAGCCTCAGGTAGAATAAGAAGCGATTTTCCGCCCTTTATAAAATTTTCTGCTTTCCGTATGCTTCGAATGGAACTATGGATATTTCCCCTCTCAATGGTAACATTTCCATACCTCCGCAGCGCCCAGCCATAAAGGGGCAATTTATGCTGCCACTCAGCCTCAATACTGCGGAAAAACGTGGGTATATAGCCACCGAAAAGAGGAATATCAAAAAAACTGACATGGTTGGCCATTAACAAATACGGCTTATTTTGATCAATCTTTTCGCTTCCTTCCACCTTCACCCTTACGAAGAGGAGTTTAAAAAGAATACGGAGCAGTCTCTTCATCCAGGGATCATACCTCTCCGGACGGAAAAGATATGAACAGGTAAGAGTGGCACACAGGATAAAGGTAAAGAAAGTTACACCAACAAACCAACTATAAAGTGAAATTAAGTTTCCCATTGAATCACTCCATTCAACCACAACCGGGTTGCGCTATAGTCACTGCGAATAATATTTTTCAGGACTTAACATTTTTAACAGGGACAACCGGAGCAGGTCTTCATTGACTTCGCCATCTGTGGATGATAAATATTGAATTCGCGCTTTTTTGTTTCCTACAAATTGCATAATCCTGGGACTCAGGATTTCACCCATTGAAGCCACCATACATCCTTCAGGAGCAACATTCAGAATCAGGTCCATACCCTCATTGAGCAGCGATATTGTTTCCCCGACATAGGGGACCAATTCACCCACTGGTTTAAGGGTGGTAATCACCGGCCTGGCTGCCCCCACGATTTTCTTCATTTCATGAGGAATTTCCAGGCCGGCGGCCTTATATAATGGCCTGGCCAAAATATGCCTGAGATTATTAATAGTCCTGGCTGTCTCTTTGACCCTGCTTTTCCTTTCCTCAATTAAATTCACTAATCTATCTCTCTCTGCCTTT
This sequence comes from uncultured bacterium, assembly GCA_965603365.1. Classification (GTDB taxonomy): domain Bacteria; phylum Acidobacteriota; class Aminicenantia; order UBA2199; family UBA2199; genus JAHELQ01. The sequence continues at coordinate 49,118 of CBFDCR010000018.1, read as the reverse complement.
TCTTTTGTATCCTTTCGTTTGTCTATGTACATTTCAATATCTTTATAAGCTAACAGGATTCTTCCTTCTAATATATATTCAAAATAACTCCAGGCAGGAGTGAAACTCAGGTCAAAGGAACCAAAACCGAGAATATCTATCATAGACTTAAGAATCTCGCCGATTTGAGCCACCCGTAAATAAATTTCACCTTCGATATGAACATTTAATTTTTTTCTTTTTAAATTTTTTTTATTTATGTGCTTATTTATCCATTTGCGATTGAACTCTTTAAGAATCTTGCGAAGACCGTTATTCTTAAATAATCCGTAGCCAAAATACTGGGCAAGGGCACCAAGCCTGGGAAATCTTCGTTCAATTTTAGCTACGATAAACCGGGGAAATTTAGCCGGTTTTGTATTGGCCGCTAACGCCTCATAGACCCTCTGCTGTAATTTCCTGTAATCAATTTTAAACTCCTTGAAATCCTCATAACCGTTACAGTTCGCCCCCACTTTTAAATATATGGAATGTAATACATCCTTCATAATAAAGGCATGAAATCCCTGTATAACCATCCACTTTTCGATCTCAGAGATGTAATCCTTTTGGTTATGAATTTCAGTAGCTATATTTGCCAGGAATTTTATCGGAAAGCGCTTGTCCTGCCGATGGCTGGTTTGATTGTGGAGTTTTCCAGATAGCCTGTAAAAAATGAGTTTACAAATATCGAGATACTGTCCCTGACGGCAGGGCCCATCTCCAGTATGCATAAACAATACGACCCTTTTTTTGCCCCTGACCAGGGGATCATCTTCCTTTTTTCTTTTAATAAAGTCTTCTACTGCCTGTACCATATCTGAAACCACAGATGCCAATGGAACGCACACCGAGTCTCCAACAAATTTTCTGCCGTTTTTTGCTTTTTCTTCTATATCATATGCATCATCATAGTTGTCAATAACACAGACCCCGGAGGCCTTAAACACAGAAGTGACCGCCCGGTTATCGTTCATCGTAGGGAAGTAGATTACATCCGTTTCCTTATCCAGGGTATCTAGTAGGAATTCATCCAGTAATTTTATGGAAAAATTCTTTCCTTTTTGCCGGGACAGGTCGTTATGTAACCTTTTATTTAACTGATTTAAATGTGTGTTCACACGATTCTCAAGATGCGCCAGTTCGGCTATCATGGCGTCCGATTGAATCAATAGTGAAGGTGTGGTTCGGGTAATTTCGGATAACACGGGAAGAGTAATACTGTCCGGCCCACACCTAAAAGTTGAAACGGTCACCAGAGACATCAGGGTGTCTGTATTACCGGTCTCAATTTTTTTTATTAATTTTTTCAACCGGGGATGTTTAACGATTTGATGAAACCGCTTGTTGGCCACTGCGTTGGATTTAGTTAACAGATCATGGGGATTTCTCCAATAGATATAGTCAAATTGTTTATCCGGGTGGACATCAAATACATAAGCCGGGATGGCAACCACACCTTTATCTTTGAGCAGCTTACCGATGTGGCTGTCGTAAATGCCCGGGTTCAAGATATATTCCCGGGCACTGATGATGGAAATATTTAATTTTTTGTTAATGGCCGCTTCGATGAAATCTGCAGCAATCTCTGCACTTTCGGCGCGAAACTTTTCATACTCCCCGGCAGCATATACAATCGCGCCAATAAACTCACTTCTTAAAACCTTTACGTCATAGTAACTGAAAATGGAGCGAAATTCAGGGTATAACTGGTCGGCAATGGATTGGGGAGATTGATCTTTCAGGTTTATATCAAAAATTTTGAAACGGGCTTCAGGACACCTTATTTTAGCAAAATGCAGGGCGATCAGAACCCCCCCCTGGTTTGTGGCACACGTCCTGCCGACACCGGCGCCTTCAACGGGTAAAAAGTCTATTTGGGGTACAAGGATAATTCCATGTTGTTCCCTGGCAAGACGTAGAAACTGCCCGGTAGTACCTATATTCGGGGCACAGGTATCTATGGTAAATAATGGTTGGCCCTCCATGATATCTCTTTCCTGCACATTATCAATATGCACCGGTATACCGAATTGCTCAATCAACTTCCCAAAGAAAAACGCTCGTTCCGACAACGCAAAGCACCTTGGAATCACGAGTCTCTCTTTATCCCCGGATTTTGGCAGCCTGCTGTCGATGAATTTCCAGATTTCTTTGTAGGCGTCGGGAATCTCAATCTTTTCGCTCCTATTCTTCCGTGCCTGAAGCTCATTAACTGCAGTACAGCCCCCCAGGGTCAGTGAGATTGGGCCATCAACAGCCTCAGAGCTAAGCTTTGTCCGGGCGCACCGTGCATTTTTGTCTCCGCAGGCAGCGCCTCGACATACAATCATTTTTTTAGCGAACTTACGTTCAAGGAGAGCATCCAGATAACAATATTCTTCGATCCCCGGCAGGTCTTTTTCCTCAATACTTTTGATGAGACCAATGCATGCCCTATGGCCCGGGAAGGGCGGAACCAAACAGAAGGCCTTCGCTTCCATATATTCCTGTACCCGGTGAGTAACGGCTAACGGCAAGGGATCACTCAACATGGTCTGGCCATGCAGCAGTACTATGGTATCCTGTGGGAATTCCACCTGGTTCCACAGTGAGCGCGCCATATTCTCCACGATTGCATAACAGCACGATGCCAGGATTTCATCCTTCTTATAGCCTGCAGCCTGCATTTTCCTGGCATTTTCCATCAAAAATACGGCACAGGTGGCATTGATGCCATAGGCCTGCTGCGCTTCGAAAGCGTTACCATAGGCTTCGGCTATATCATCGATATTAAATAAAGCTTTAAGGGTATCCATCAAGCTTCCGGTGCCGGCCGAACATTTGATGTTCATGGCATTGTCAAATAGTTCATTCTTTTTGAGAGAAATGACCGAAATCTTGGTATCTTCTCCGCCAATATCGATTAACAGGTAGAAGTCTTCATTCACTTCATCAAGGCCCTGTTGTTTTAATTTTGCCAGGTGCTCCCTGGCAAAGTGGATGGACCCCCACGCATGGGCATAATTTTCCACCATCACGGAAATTCTGTCGTTCAAATGGGGGTATATTGCCTTTAAGGCTTTCTGGACCTGGTATCTGCCGCTTCCGGTTACACCAATGTTTTGAATTTTTAATTTATCAATATCCCTAACTTTTAATTTCCTGAAAATATGCTTGACGGTCTCAATGGTATCGCCGTGATTATTATAGGAATTTTGAAAAAGCAGTTTCCCTGTCCCGGCATCGGATATTACCATCTTGGCCATGGTCGAGCCGATATCAAGACCGGCATTCACCGGTAAGAAAGTAAATATTTCAGCCGCAACAGGCTCTATTTCGGGATCGGGCAGCCTCTGGTACAGCCCTTGCTTTTCATACTTTTCTTTTAGGACTTTAAATGAAGGATATTGGATTAAAGTATTGGCTTTTTTCAATTTAACGGCATTTTGTTTTCGAAAATTGCCTTCGCCCACGCCTTTCACCAGGTACTTCATCCCGGTCATCATGATGGACTGCTGCCCATCAAAGACAACTTCTTTTACTCCATTGGCTTTCAGTACATCTTCGGCACAATCCCTGGCGTACTGCCATCTGAATACACCGCCTGTCAGGTATACTTTATCGGTCTTATGAGCCATTTTTTTACAGGGCTTCATGACTTCGGACTTCATGGTTACGGCCAGGGCATAGTCCAGGGGAATGCCCTGGTTTTTATCAGAGACCGTGGCCGAAGAGCTGAATACCCCGCAGCGATCGGATCTGACAGGAACCTGCTCACGCTTCAATTTTCCCTCCTGGCCCAGGTAAGCCACCAGGAGATCATCCACATCTTTTCGTTGAATGTCCAGTTTTTCCAGGATTCGGCTTAAATTAACCCCGGTTCCGGCGCCGCATCGGGGATTTACGATTAGTAGATCGTCTCTCAATTCATCGTTCTTATCGATACAGATAACCATATAGCCCGAAGCCGAAAGATCAATAATACCGATCGTCTCTAAATCTCTATTCTCTTCCCTGCGCAGCAGGGATTTTGCCGCAGACCATAGAACTGCCGCCGGCATAATCGTTTCACCTTTTTGTAAGACCTTTTCGGTTACCTCAGAGAGCTTTCCGGTAATATATATGGCTTCATTACTATTTCTCGATCCATTCAACCCGGACTCCCTGAATAGTTTTTGAAGATCATCATTATTCGGTATGATGATGTCGTTTGTGGATATTTCAGAATCAGTCCCGGAGGACGATTCGCAGGTCTTCACATGGATATGCTCGATACCTGCATCGATGAAGACTTTTGGCGTTGTTGCCCTCTCCTTCAAGGATTCAACTCCTGTCTGCGAAGGAACCGATGAAGAAATGATTGAGTTACTTTTAATCCTCTCGTTATCTCTCATTAGTATTTAAAATAAAACTTTTAAGGCCCTTCATACTAAACATTTTTATTTGCCCATGCTAAAGCCGTTTCAGGGTCGTACCCGATGCTTTCAGATGAGCACCCTTCCCCGCTATCGTAGAAGAAAATCTCCGCACCGCAAAATTGAGGTTGTCTGTTTTCGTCCATTTTATTCAACCAGCCGCCGGAATTGTACATGGTAAAAATTTCCCCTTTGGGCAATTGGGGCAGTTCAATGGACGGTGCCTTCGGCGATCCCCAGGGGATGGGCTGGTGGGTGTGTCCGAATATCATCCGGGTAGGTAATGGAATATCGGTACAGTACTTATCTTTTATTTCGCCAATCTCATAAGCGGTGGAACTGTAAAAATCCTTAAATCGCTCCCGTACTTTCGGGTCTTTATAAAACTCTATCCTGTACCGCGTAGCTTCCATACTGGCTAAGGCTTTGAGAACCTTTTTCTTTGCATATTTAAATACCAACCGTTGGAGACACCCTCTTATAATCTTAAGTCTCCTTAACTCATCTCCCAGTCGAGTTAAATATTTTTCAACTCGCGTCACATCATATTCGTTCAACTCGTGTCTTAACTTTTGAAAAACATTTGTCAATGGACCTGCCTGACCAAGGCCGGAACTACCTAACTGGTTTAATGGAAAATTCATGCCCACCATCTCTTTTAAATCAAGTAGTTCCTGGTCTTTAATGTCCAGGTCGCCATTTATTATTTTTAACCCCCATTTTCCCACTACGGACCAGAACATCTCCAGGTAATGACCGTGGGTGATGAGTACGGTTTCCTCCTTTGTTACCAGGTATAAATTGGGATAAACAAAATTAAAGCAGGTTGGAGGATTTGTAAGATTATCCAGGAACAACCCGCCATATTTGCATTCATCTTTTTCTTTCCTGGCCGTTACCCCGTGCAAGGTAAAACCCCTTGTGGGTTCTCCTTCCCGGTCATCTATAATGCCGGGTACCGACATGCGAAAGGGAGTCGGAAACTTCCCTTTTTCTACACGGTTTGTCACATTCACCTGGAATTCAACAGTATGCCAGATCTCAAAATCATGATTCCCGGGGACAAAAATGATCTCTTTGGCAATCCCGTCTTTTTTTAGTTTTTCAAAAAAAAATTTCCCGATGGCATAGGCTTCGCTGTAATCGGCAACGGTAAAATCAAATATGTCCCCCAGGATAACCAGGTGGTCAAGTTCCTCTCCGTTAAATTTCTCCTTGACTTTTTCCTTAAACTCATTGTACCTACACCCCACCTGGATATTCCCGGTTGTTTGATCCCGGAAAGCCATCACCGACAATGTATCGCCAAGGTGGAGATCTGAAATAATTGCTATTCTCATAATAATACCTCACTTTTAATTTTTAATGCCTCACCTTTTTTAGCTCAAAAAAAACCATTATTAGGGGGGCGCCGCCATAGAATCAAGCATATTATATTCTGTTCTAACCATGGGGGGTTGTAGTACCAGGTCACCATTACCAAATTTCTCATGCCATTTAAGTTTAACGGCTTTAATACTGGCTAATCCCAAAATTACTATTGATTTTAGTCGATCTTTCAAACCCGGTCTGCCAAAAACATCAGTATACAAAGCAGAAACCATATCGCATTTTTCACGGGCAGCCTGATTTGGTGAAAAGCATTTTATAGTCAAGAGTAATGGGCGATACTTTAATGCTGTTATTCGCATTTGTTCAAGTCGTGATTCCATAAAATCATCGGGTTTGGAAATAGCATTTTTTTCATAGCAAAGTTTTTTAGCGTTCCAGGCCAACCCTTCTTTCTTTCTATAATCATGATCTTGCTTAACTTTCCTGTATCCCCTGATTGAAGTGTAAATCATATTAAGAATAAATGGGCCATTTACCTCGTAATTCTTGCGTGAAGCATATCTTACAAACTTTCCCGTTTCATCAGGTTTAAAATGGGGATGCTTTACCAAAATCTCATCTATGCCGCTTAGCTTATCGTATGAAAAGTCGTCAACTAACCTATTTTCAGATCTCAATTTTTCAAACAGCTTTGTGCCGGGAGCAGGGGCAAATCCCAGGAACTGCACCAGGTCCATCCCTAAGTCTACAGCCCAGTCAATATCTTCGAGAATATTATTTTTATCATGATGATCTAAAAAAAGCATAGCCGATCCGACCACTTTAATTCCGTTAGAACGAAGTTCCCGAATTAAATCGCGCATATTGGTATTTTTGTGTTTATTAAATTTATCTACTTTTGTCTCTATGCCAAGCCAAATAAAATTGATGCCTAATCGCACGACAAAATCTATGCCGACTTCATTGAAGGTATCAACGGATAAAAAAGCAAAGTATGTATATGCCTTGTTTGCTTTTTCCATTTCAGCAAGCATTTCTATTGCCCGCTCTTTTTGTTTTAAAAAATTTTCATCCTCTATCGTGAAATCCTGTACGCCGTATTTTTTCTCTTCTTTATGAAGAAGATCGAACATCTCTTTTCCTGTTTTAATAAAGGGATTGTATCTCTTGCCAAACTTATACGATGTGGTGCAAAAGTCACAAGCATTCGGGCAACCAACCCCCGGAAAAATCGATGTGGTAATTATTCTTTCTTTAAGACCGTAAAGATGACGGATTTGCGGGCCTGAGTAAATACATTCTTTTATGGGTACTTCGACATCTTCTCCAAAATACTTTTGCAGCCATCGGATTCCTTCTCCATAACAAACTTCATCATAGGAAATCATTTCTTTTAATTCAGGTATATTTGCTCCATCCCCGCCTAGAATAATTTTAATGTCAGGATGATGTTTACGTATATACCCGGCCATGCGCTGAGCCTTTAAAATATTTGCACAAATAAATGTTATTCCCACATGAGTGTATCCGTTTCTCAATTCTATTGTAAAATCTTCCCAGCGGGGAAAGTCTAAAACAACAGCAGGAACTGAAATATTTTTCGCCATTAAATATAAGCCAAAGCTGAAAGTACCCTCTAATCGGGGTGAATGAAGCCCTTGCTCGCGAGCCACCGTAATGTGTATTGGCTCCATTTTTGTACTAAGCCCTTCATCGTATTTATTTTTTATTCCGTATGGGCCGAAAACCGAAACGAGGAGTAATTTTGTTTCTTTCACAGCGATATCTCCTATAATCCAGATCAAAACTGACTGCCGTAACATTTGCGCAGTGCCATTTCATAGGTATGGACCTGATCAAGCTCTGTTATGGAGTTTAAATCTGGGATGTCACTCACAGAAAGTTGGTTTTCCTCTTCAGGTGAGAGGATAAAGTCTTCGGCGACAACGCCATTTGGTGGTAACTTATGTTCCAGCAACCGTTCCTGTTCGTCATATAGCCCCTCCTCTATTTTGTACAGCAGGGGTATGTAGCGTTTTTCCATTTCTTCTATTACAGCTCGGTGCGCCAGGTAGGAGAAGAGACGTTCGACACCTGAAGTTATATTTCCTTGTTTGATTGCATGCCAGGCAGTTTTGATACTGTTGACTCGACGATAGGCGCGAATATATTCTTTCTGTAATGTGCTTGGCTTCACTTTTTTGGGGAATATGGTCACATAGTTGCCGGTTCCGAAATCATAGTGCGGCAGAATAATCCGGTTGCGGGGTACTGGTGTCGGCCCACGACCAGGTATTACTGACAACGGAAGGATGGTAAAGTTATCAATTCCATAACGAATGGCGGAATCGATAGTTGCCCGAATGCTCTCCACCGTGTCCTCATCCGAACCAATGATGAAGGAGCCGGATATACGGAGGTTGTGCGCTTTGATCGTGTTGATGGCTTCAATAATTTGTGCCGATGTTTGACTTTTTTCAAAGCTTTGCAAGGCCCCATCGTTAAAGGACTCGAAGCCGATAAGCAGCGGGTCGAAGCCTGCCTGTTTTAAGAGGGTCAAGAACTCCGGGTCATTATAGACTTCCAGACGAGTGAAGGCGAAACAATTGAATTCAATGCCTTCTTCGAGAATGCGTCGTAACAAAGCCTTGGCATGAGGCCGCTGGGCACCGAAGTAATTGTCGACAAACATAAAACGGCGGCAATCAGTCTCAGCGATCTTACTCTTAATTTCTTCAATCACGCTGTCGATACTTCTTACCCGATAAGTACCTTTGTTGAACATCATGGGCACTGTACAAAACGAGCAAGTAAAAGGACAGCCGCGGGATGTCTGTACGATCTGCATATGCTGTTTTAATCGGAACAGCAGCTTCCAGGCTCGCAATTCACACCAACCATGGATCAGGGATAGATCTGGAATAATATCAATGTCTTTCACCAACGGACGATCGGGATTGTGAACGACCTTGCTTTCATTGATCTTGTAGCTGATCCCGGGAACTTTACGCAGATCACGTCCGGTCTGCAAGGCATTGAGCAGGTCAGGCAGGGTCTCATCCCCTTCCTGGCGAACCACAAAATCACTATGCGTCAACAGGGTCTCCGGTATCGACGTGGGAAACGTTCCCCCAATCACAGTTACCACTCGCCCATTTTTGGCCTTGATGCGCTTGATAAAGTCAAAGGTTCGTAGGGCAGTACAGACCATGGTCTGGAAACCAACTACTTGAGAACTGTAGACAAAATCCCAATCAATCGCTTTGACATTCTCAAAAAAAATTCGGACTTCATAGCCATGCTGCTTAAGGTTCGTGCCCACGATGGGTAGACCGCTTAGCAACATAACCACATGACGAGTGGCAGCGCCTAAAGGTGTCGTCGGCCTGGGAGCAATCAAACTAATGCGTTTTATTTCCATTATTTACTCCTTAGTTTAGGGATACACCCGATTTATTTTTTTTCTTCGCTGATAACTTTTGGCCAACTCCATAAATATATCTACATCCCGGTCCAGGTCCGAATGATTCCCATCGAAAAAAAAGGTCCTGATAGGAAAGTGGTCATGATCCTGGCTCAATTGGGGATAAACAGCCTCACACACGATGCCTTGCATACAGGTAAAGGGGCTTATATCTATTACGCCATCGGCGCCTTTTTTATACAGGTATATCGAACTACCAGCGGTCACCACCATTTCACCCAACGCCCCAGTGAAGGGAAGATAAGGCTCACTGTTGTCTAAAATCTGATGGATGTCCGGCGGTTCCTCATACCCCTGGAAATCTTCTGAAAAAGGTTCATATAAAACGCGCTCGTCAGACCCCTGGATGGCAAATTTTAATTTTGCGCCTAACATTTGTATAGAGAACCGTTTCCCCTTCTCGATCAATTCTCTTTTTTGATCTTCATTGGAATACCAGATCCATCCGGCCATATTATACAACCAGACCTCACCGCCATACGCCTCTATCTTTTCTATCAAAAAGTTATTACTAAAATCATTAAATCGACAAAAACTTTCGCCCACAATCCCGATAAGCGGCTTTTTCCTGGTATTGTTGGTGGGTATCTTACGGAATTTAGCCCGGATATGGGTCAGGGCGGACACCAAATTCTTTAATCGCCGTTTGTGGGATATATTTCGTTCCGAAAGGGATTGACACAGTTGTTGGAGGCATTGGTGAAATACCCTGTCAGTAATACCTTTTTCCAATTCGTAGGGTCGGGTTTTCAGCAGCAATTTTCTCAAAATATCTGAGACCACCACCGCCCGCCAGGCCGTTCGGATTAACTCACTGGCGTACTTTCCCATACCTTCGTAGCTGTCCACACAGGTGGGTGATATAAACATCACATCATCAAATCCCAGGTCCTTCAATACTTTCCGCAAATAAGGCAGATATTGTCCGAATCGACAGGGGCCATCAGAGGTGGGTAGAAGAAAGGCTGTCTTTTTTGGGTCAAAACCCGGGCCTTCCACCACTTTCATAAAGTTGCCCAGCGTCACCTTTGCCGGCAAGCATTCGTCCCCGGAGACATATTTGCCGCCCAACTCCAGGGTGCGAGCATCGGAATCGGGTGAAGGCTGCGCCCGGATGCCAATGGATTCAAATGCCGCGGCCATGGCCCGCGCTGCACAATAACTCATTTGGGGAATGTACAATGTTCTTCCTTGTAAACGTTTATTTTTGTCCCGGTGGTTGGTGGTTGGCATCATAAATCTCCTGCCGCTTCTCAGGCTTCCACCATCTCAAGAAACCCTTGCTGTCCAGGTAAGCCTCGCAGCGGGTCATTATGCCAGCATCATTGCTGTGACCGTCAAATTGGAGCGACAAAAACGGTTTGTTCGAAGCCTCTCGAATATAATGTTTTAAATACGAATCAGGCCCGCATTTAAAATTGGTAATGTAAATAATATGCAGATTGGGGTACTGCTTTACAAATTTGGCCGCCTGCATAACCTTCTTGCCATAGTGCCAGAACATGTTCTCGTTAACGTCATAGATGTCTATAAAGTCAAGGGGCAGAAAGTCCAGGGGAATGACATTCACACCGTAAAATTTTCGAAGCTTCCCCGGCACATTCAGATTGATGGTTTTGTCGTAGATGTTGTAGGGGCGCCCCAGTAAAACAATGGCCAATTCATCTTGGGTCGCCAGGGTTTCCAGTGCCTTTTGGCCCGCCTGTTGAAGCTTAAGTTCAAATTCCTCTTGAATTTTTTGTGCCTTTTCAACAGCCCGGTAGGCTCTGGCTTTTGATTTTCCCAATTGAACCGCAAATCTTCCCAGTTCTTTTTTAACGACCTTTATACCCTCACGAAAATGGATGGTAGGCCTTAGAACCTGTTTTTTGTAGGCCTTGAAGGAGGGGTTACTGCAAAAAACAAAGGGAAGGGTTTGACCCCAGGAACAAAACCAGGATTGGGTCTGTGGAAATTCGCTTTGGGCGTTAATTACGTTGGGCTGGAACACGTAATCCACGCCCTTTTCAATGAGGTCTTGCAAGTGCCCGTGGGCCACGGCAATAGGGAAACAGGGCTCGGCAACCAATGCATCTAACCCCCAATTAACGATTTGTTTATTCGTTTCCCCTGAGATAACCACCTGAAAGCCCAATTCTGTAAAGAATGTGTTCCAGAAAGGGAATCGATCATGGAAATACATACTTCGGGCCAGCCCTATTCGGGGACCGCCATTGAAATTTGCCTTTGCCTGGTAACGCTCCAGCAGCACCTGTTCCCTCAGTTTTACTAAGTCCTCGATAACAGGCTTTTTCTCAGACCTGGTTTTGGTTCGATAACGTTGGGAACATTTGTCCCCCCAGTAGGTCTTTTCACCTTCCACATTGAACTCACTTACGTCGCAGTGATTGGGACAGCCTTTGCACATGAAATTTCGCATGGAGTAATTTACCGAATCTAAATTGAATCCCCGGAAAGCCGTTTTTCGATGGGACATCGTCATTTTCTCCCGGGCCAGCAAAGCCGCACCAACAGCGCCTATCACTCCATTGTATGGAGGCACGATGATTTCTTTATGCAAAAGGGACGAAAAAGCGGCGGCAACCGAGTCATTATAAGCGGTACCCCCTTGAAAGTAGATCACATTCCCTATTTTTCGTCCCCGCACCACCCTGTTGAGATAATTTATGACGACGGAATAGGCCAGGCCGGCTGCAATATCTTCTTTACAAGCACTCCTTAGTAAACAGGATTTGACATCTTGCTCCATGAAAACGGTACACCGTTCACCGAGACGAAGGGGCTTTTTCGACCGCAGGGCCATCTCGGCAAATTGGTTTTTGATATCTATGCCCAATCGTCCGGCTTGCTCCTCCAGGAATGAGCCTGTACCTGCGGCACAGGCTTCGTTCATGGTGAAATCCACAACGATTTCATCTTCGATGGAAATGAACTTGGAATCCTGTCCGCCTATGTCGAAAATGGTGTCTACTTTTGGGCGGGTTAATTTTTCACCAATGTGCATGGCCCCGGTCTTGTGAGCTGTAATTTCATCATTAATGGAATCGGCTCCGATCAATTCGCCGATGAGTTCTCGGCCAGAGCCGGTAGTGCCTACACCTAAAATGTGAATCTCATCACCCAGTTCCGTATCGATCTCTCTTAGGCAGCGGCCGACCACCTCAATGGGGCGGGCATTTGTTTTGGTGTAAATCTCTTTAACCACATCCCCGCCCTCATCGATAATGGCAAGATTCGTGCTTACCGAACCGATGTCCACTCCTAAGTAGCCTCTAATCTTACCATTTTTGCCTTCAAAGGGATAGGGTTTTACCATCTGGCGCAGGAGAACCACTTTATCCAGGGATAACGGTCCTGTGAAGGGGAAATTGTCATTTGCCTGTTGAGAATAGGTTTGAAGATTATGCAGGTGTGGTGGTTTATTTTTCTCTTTTGATGCTAACGCCAAAAAGGCGGCGCCAATAGCTCCCATCCAGGCATAATATCCTGGCACAAAAAACTCCTCACCGCCCAGTTTAAGGAGTTCTCTTACTGCTTCTACAACTCCCTTGTTAGCCGCCACACCGCCAATGAAAGCCACCCGGGGTAAAATTTCTTTGCCTTTGGTAATGGTGCCTTTAAAATTCCGCACTACAGCTTCACACAGCCCTTTTAAAACCTCCGGGGGCTGGAAGCCTTTTTGTTGTGCATGGATCATATCCGATTTGGCAAACACAGAGCAGCGGCCTGCGATGTTGGCAGTCCGTACGGCTGCCATAACAATATCCCCCACCTCTTCAATTTCATACAGCAATCGCGACGCCTGTTGATCCATAAATGAACCTGTACCAGCGGCACAATCACCGTTTTTCTCATAGTCAATAATTCCAAACATCCCATTGGAGGGGTCAACGTCAATTCGCAGGTACCTGGAATTATCCCCCCCCATCTCCAGGATTGTTCTGGCCTGCGGGTAAAGCAGGCCCACGCCGTTGGCTGCCGCACGAAACTCATTTTCAAATTTTATATTTAAAAGTTCGCTGATGCGTTTCCCCCCGCAACCCGTGACCCGCATACCGCCAATCCTTTCTGCCGGGATAATTTCAAAAAGTGCTTTTAAAATTTCATAGGTAACCTTAACGGGTTCCCCCAACACTCTTTGATATTGGGAAACCACTATCTGTTTGGATCTCAAAATTTTCCCATTTTCAGGAAGGGATTTTGAGAAGAATTTCCCGTTGGCACACACCTTTTGGAACAGGTGCCGGCAATTTTCATCTCCAATTACAGCAACTTTAACGCTTACCGAACCGACATCGATGCCCACATATGCTTTGCCAGGAATATTTTCAGCAAAATTGCTCATCCGTTCTTCATTGACCCTTTCTCGAAAAGAAACCCGGTATAACCTTCCAGAGCAAGGAGAGCATTCGAGTTGCATATAAGTAGGTACAGACGTTTTCAGCAAGGTAACAGGGGCTCCCGCAATGTATTCCCCACTGCTGCACAGAGAGTCGGGACTGGGCTTCGGCCATAAGGGTTGAGATCGATGGGTATTCCAGGATAGGCAAGGCAAATTGCTGATCGCTCTGGCAGGGCCAGGGAATCTTGCCGTCCGGCGTAATGTGAAGACGAATCATCGGATGACATTCAAAGGGGAGGAACCGCATCAGGATGTGAAAGACTTGAGGGTCACTAAACAAGCGCAGGCCATTGGGGGCAAAGATCTCTTCCACTAATGCCTGGTAATTGGGGAGACCTTTAAAGTTGTGCATCAGCCCTTTTCCATTGTTGGCAGGAACTGGCGTAAACATTATATCTCTCTCCCTGCAGAGGCGAACCACATCCATTGCATCCTCAATCGTATCGCGTGTGACGACACAGTTGGCAATTATTGAACAACCGGCAGGTCGAGCGTGCTCCAGGCACAGTTCTAGCGCCGCTAAGACTCGTGCGCCGTCCCCGGGTTTCGACTGAAACAGACGGTCGAGTGTTTCAGGGGAAATGGCATCCAGACTAAAGATAAGGATATCAATATGACTGAAAAGATCAGGGACCTGCTTTAAAAGACGGGGCAGCAGCAAACCGTTGGTATTGAGCATGACGGGCTTAAATCCCAATTGGGAAATTTTATGCAAGATTTCAATGAAATGGGGATGCGAGGTGGGTTCACCGCCGCTGAGATAAATTGCCGGCACCTCACTCCGCAATCGGGATAGCATGCGAAAGGTATCATCCAGTGGCAGAGGCTGCGCGCGTCCCACCTGGCGTGGGTACGAGTGCCCTTCCCCGTCATCACAGTAGGAACAGTCCAGGTTACATGCATAGGTGAGTTCCCAGATGGCGAACAGCGGCCGCATCAGGTCCTGTCCGCGGATATAATGCCGCCAGTAATTAACCACACCTATCTTGAGATGCTGAGTTGACGCATAAAGGCGATGTAAAGAACGCTTGAATTGTTCAGACCGGGAATTCGAATCTATGAATTTTTGCATTTTTGTGCAACTCCTAAATGTCCTGAATTCGTAAATTCGTAACACTCACCGTCATGAGTTTGGCTACCAGGTCGATTTCTTCATCCTCGGCAGGGGTCAGGGCAGCCAGGTAGATGGCGGTCAAGCCCGTGACCCATAATTTCGGGAAGCGACATAGGGTACCGTTGGGAAAGTAATGCGACGGTTCAATGATTTTAACATGCATCAAGCCCCTCCTTTCTCGACTGTTTTCTCCCGGCATCCAGTTGGCGGCCAATGGACACCATACGCTTGAGTTCCGGTTCCAGCTCCTCTTCCGGGACGAATGCCATGGCTCCGGGACGCAAAGATGGCAGCACCGGGTGCGGCGAGTCTAGCGCCTGGCCTGGCGCCGGTTTACCTTTGTCATGCTTCCAGCGGAGGCGTCGGTAAAGAAGTTGCTTGTGCCCGCGTGCACCTGCGGCAATTTTGGGGAAAACTTTAAAGGCTACACGGGTTAGAGTTACCTTTTGCCTCCATGAGGCGCGAGTCATTATACGGGTAAGGCGCCTGGCACCGTCCCAGGTGAACGGCGTATAGGCCCGCATCCACAGTTTTGCATATTCATTGTAGAATTCGTCTTCGGGAAGTGCGGTCGCGAATACAGAGTGCATATGGTCCCACATTTCGTAGTTGGGATGCACAATTTCATGCCGGCGCATGGTGTGCAGCACGGTTCCCGGATGGGGCGTGAGTACCAGGAATGCGGCAACATTCAAGTCCAGCGAGGCCGCGTAGTCAACCAGGCGCTTGAAGTCATCCCTGGTAAAATCGGGATGGACGATAAAGCACCCGGTGATAGCTATGCCATTGGCGTGACATATGTCTACGGCCTTGCGGTTCAAATCCTCGGTGTTGGCTTTGTTCAGGGCTTTCAGACGATCATTTTCGTGGGATTCCAGGCCGAAGAAGGTTCGCTTAAGTCCAACCTCGGTCCAACGTTCAATGATGTCGGGCCGGCGCGCAACAAAATCGGTTCGGGTCGAGAAATAGAATTCTTTCTTGAGGTTACGTCGTTTGATTTCAGTCCTGATGCCTTCGATCCGGGCCTCATGTTCCTCTCCCTCAGGCATAAAGTTATCATCGACAAAAAAGATGTACTTCTCCGGGATGCTCTCGATCTCATCCACCACCCGTTTTACTGAGTGAGCTAAGTACTTGCCGTCGGTCATATGCCAGAGCGCACAGAAATTACAGCGGGCGTGGCACCCGATGGAGGCACGCATGATGGCGGTAGGCTGCCAATATTCGCAGTAGAAGTATTTCCTATGATGGGGATTAAGTTTTCGATTGGGAATAGGCTGGGTATCAAAGTCAAATACTTTGGAGCGCTTAGCTGTATGTTTAACAACACCGGATGCAATAGGCAAAGCGAGACCCGGGACAGACTCAAGCGGTTGGTTTTTCTCCATTGCTCGCACCAGCTCACGTAACGTGTCCACAGATTCTCCAATGGCAATTGCATCCACATAAGTTTCTGCCACATCCTCCGGCGCATTCGTGGCATGGTAGCCGCCGACAACCGTGGTAATAGACGGGTCTAAGCTCTTGACTTGTTCAAGGATGTCCCGTGCAGCATAGACATTGACAGACATGCAGGTGGTTCCCACGATATCCGGCTTAAACTTCGCCAGCTCCCCCTCGAGATCGGGATCGAATCGCAAATCCAGTATCCGTACGTCGTGGTCCGGGACGGCAGCCGCCAACTGCTCGAACTCAAGGGGCTCACAAAGCGAATAATCAAGCCCTCCCAGCGTACTGTACACGAGTTTTGGCTTTACAAAAAGTATTTTCATCATATCCTCCCTTCATAATCTTAGGCTCGCACAAATGCCACAACTTAGAATGGCAACCTTCTGTGCATTTCTCAACAAATATTTAATCTCCTCTTTGGACTTCCATACTGTTTTTTGCAATAATTTATCCTCCGCTTAAGGAAGTTTCATATATCATTTAAATATTGAATAATATCCGGATAAATTTTTAAACGCTTCGGCAAATGGAGTGAACTTCAAATCGGGAAAAAGTTTTACCAATTTCTTATTTGAAAAATAATTATCCCTGGCGATAAGTTTCAAACGAAGTGAAGAAATAGATGAATTTGTGTTCTCCGGGTCTATTTTTTTTATCCACTCAAAAAACCGAATAGGTATATATAAAAGCCAAAAGGGCACAGAAATCATTGGCGGTTTGAAATCATAGGCCTCACATATCCTAAAAATAATGTCACGATAACGAATGGGAACACCATCTGTTACCTGATAAATAGGATTCCCGTCACGCTCGCCTTTATTGGCTGCAAATTTAACGATAATTTCTGCAAGATCATTAACTAAAATAAGTGATAGTTTCGCTCGCCCACCGCTGATTAAAAATTTGTATTTGCGTGCTGCTTTTATCATCCGGGCCATAACATGTTCATCACCTTCCCCATAAACAAACCGGTGGCGAAGAATGATTCCCTCGAAATCCTTTTTATAATGATGCCCAAGTATAATATTTTCAGCCGCAGCCTTTGAGCGGGAAAATCCGCTATCCGGGTTGACCGGTGTGGTTTCGTCTGCATCCCGATGAATATGGTGCCCATACACCCCCACCGAACTCATATAAATAACTTTTCTGGCGCCCGCATCAACTGCTTGCTCACATAAGAGTTTTGTCCCCTGTACATTTACCACATCAAAGCCTGTACCGTCTTTATCAATATTTTTACTGGCCAGATGGATAACCGTATCGACATTCTCGAAGGCTTTAGAAAGTGTATTTTTATCGGAAAGGTCACCGAAAACCGCCCCTATCCCGGGAAATTTACCACAAAACTCTCTCTCCGATTCAAATAATAACACACGAATATTTTCAGCAGCAGTTTTTTTAAAAAATTGCCTTACAACATGCTGACCGATAAAGCCGGTGGCACCTGTAATTAATATCATATGTGTCTCAATTTGTAGCCCCCGGTTTCAGACTGAGAATCCTTTCCCGGAAGCAGCGGGTCAATTCATCCGGAGTTCCACAGGGATCAATCGGCGCGCCAAATATAACTCTCTTTGCCCCATTTTGATTGGCTGTGGTTCCGTAGATATAACACGGAATGACTGAAACACGATAAAGTAGAGCCACCTCAGCAGCCCAGGTTTTAAACGCCCCCAGGCCACCGTGATTTCTTCCCATCTCCGGATAGATTAAAATGATTTCTCCCGATTCCAATAATGTCCTACAATCTTCAAGAAACTGGTTTTTATCAACCACCTTAATAATATTGGCAATCTTAAAAACAAAACGTTTGATCCTTGAGTTAAAATATTTTGGTTTGGCACCACAAATGGTGAACCGGGGCCCAACGGCACAAATAATATAGATGGAATCAAAAAAAGCGGCATGATTGGCAATTATCATGCACGATCTCCCTGGCCCGGGCAAATTTTCTTTTCCGACAATTGTGAGACCTTTAAATAGCCGTAGAACAGGTTTGATCAAAATTTTTAAAATTTTCCTGAGAAAAAGATAAATTGGTTTGTTCACGTGCCGGATACTGGATACAGGATGCTGCATGTTGTTTTATAAATACTTCTCAATAAATTTTACAGCATTATCTCTAAGAAGCAGCGGCAACAATTCAGGCAGTTTGCCTATTTTGAGATAATACAATAGGAGTTTTAAGTTGAAGGGATAATTGTAAGGAGATGAATCATTTCCCCAAAACAATTTGGTCCAATCGACAGATATCTGACTTTGAACGATTCTTTTTAGGGCTAAAATGCCAAAGCCACTAAGATCCCCCCAAACATTTTCATGTTGATTGACCATCTGTACAGCTTCTTCTACCCACATTGCTCCCCCCATATGACACAGGATAAACTGCAGGGTGGGATACTTTCGAGCCAGTATATCAAAAAATATCGGCTGGCCAAATTTTGAATGAAGATATATGCCGGCAGCGCGCTCTTCTTTTTTATGACGGGCAGTAATAAACCCGGTATGAATCATGGCAACTAATTCAAGTTTTTCCATGGTTTCCCAGAATTTTCCCCAACGGGATTCATCAGGCTGATAACCCAAACAGGGCAATAGCTTGATTACTTTAATCCCTTGTTTTTTATATTGCCGTAATCGCCTGCATGCAAACGGATGCCTGGGATCCATAAAATGGGAAACAATAAACCGGCTACTATAATTTTGCTGTAACTCCAATAATTTACGATTACTCCAAATTGATGTCACTCTGGATGGGACAGACTGTATCAGTACTTTGCTAATTGTTAATTGTTCCATTATCTTTAGCTGGAAATCAAATGCATTTTCCTGATCCGGTATAATCTGATGCATATCAATGATATTGCCAATAGGCAGTTTAGGAATTAGACTGCAGATATACTCAAAATCACTTAGTGCTGTAATATCAATCGGATAACCACAAATAGGACAAAGAGAAAGATCACTGCTAAAAGTATTTTGGCAATAGATATATCGACAAACTCTCATCGTAACTCTTCACCGCTAAACGGTTTGGCATATTGTCTCATCCGTTCGATAACTCTTTTATTGCACATTCTCCAGGAGCCTCCCATGTATCCGACTTCATTAAAGTCCTGGACGAAAACGCCATCCTGCTCCATTTGAATTAATTCTCCCTTTTTGTACTTTTTGTTTTTAACTGTGCTGCTGATAAATAATGGTTTTGATGTCTCAACATAGTTATAGAAGCGGGCATACATTTCCATTAGAATAAAAACTGCATCAAAATTAACTTTATAAAAAAGATGCGCAATTGCAGTGGCCGCCTGCCTACCACTTTCAAGAAGCAGCATTCCAGGGACATGATCATAACAATGTTCAAAAAAATAAGGATGTGTGGAATCAACTGCTACCTGAATAATAAAGGTATCTTTGTCACCTTTCTCTACACAGTCAATACGCGATACAAACACATTCTGCTCATTTGCTTTGTGAACATATTTTTTATCTATTCTGATAATATTGGTCGGGTCAAAATCTTTTGACCACAACTTAATTAGTCTTTGAATTTTTTTATTTTTTAACACGACGTCCTCCCTCTTCCAATCAGTTGGTAATATTTTATTTCGTTTCCTTCCTTACCTAAAAATTTATTAGGCTCCCGCCCTCCGATACCGACTAAACCGCCCGTACCTCTGAAGGCTGGGAGGAACCGCTCCTTCTTCCTCTTGTTTCAACGCCTCCCTTCTCTCAATAAATTCACCTCTAACTAAAATAGAATTTAAATTATAACATAAAGGAAAAAAAGTTACAATAACTACTCAAAAGACTCTCTATAAATTGGTGTTCGAAACTAAAAAGTTTGAGCCCACGGCCTGAATATTTCAGATTTCAACCTGAATGGTTGATCTCTTTTGCCGTTGTGAATCGTTTGGTAGGAAAGGGAAGGGAAGGGGACAGTCCAATTTTTCGCCCAATTGAAAACGCCCCCGGAAAAACTTCCAGAGTGCCCCCCTATTACTTCATAAACCAGGCTAAAATGGCCAGCCTGTCGGCAGATAAATTGATAGGTGCCGGTGAAACAAGATTAAAAAGTCATCTCAAAAAGCCTGCCGCTGTCATCTCTATCGTGCAGCCTCAACACAGTCTCTTCATCGGGGAAACGGATGATTTCATTGCCTTCGTTTAGGGGTAAATCCGAATCGATGATTGTCAATATATATTGCAGGCCGTATTGTCGACAAATTTCCCGAATTTTATCTAAAAAATTAATTTTCTTTCGATCATCTAAGGTCTCCAGGGCCCCGTCGTGGTAGACAAACTTGTAAAACGACCTATCGCTGTAGACAATTAAAACCGCCAGATCAAAGGCCATGCACAGCAACTTTTTATATGTAGTCCCGGATGCCTCTGCGGTGACTTCCATCTTTTCAGGGTTTTGAATGTCGGCATGAAATTCTACATTGCCTTCTTTATTCTGGGAGATCGAAATGATGGCCGGGACATTTAAGATAGAGTGGATGATTTGATTAAAAGTCTTTCTTATTTTTTTATATATGTCGTTACTTGTATCAATTAACTCCCGAATGCGTTCCTTTTGATCATTTATCTCTTCCTGAATCTCTTTGATCTGGCTCTCCAGTTGCCTCACTTTGTCCATGTTTTCCAGCCTCTCTTCCAACCGGGCAATTTCGGCATCCGCTTTGGCCAGCTCTTTTTGAAATTGTTTGAATTTTTTATAGCTGTCTTGATCTTTCAAAATCGATAGCAATTGGCCCTTCCGGCGTTCCAATTTTTGCAGTTCCGATTCCACTGTTTGGAGTTCCTGTTTCAACTCCTCGAATCGTTCTCTCATGTACTTCTGTCTCTCTTCAGATATCCTTCGGTTAAAATCCTCCAGTTCCCGATATTCTTTCACCAGGTTACGGGGAAAATATATCTCCACTTCTTTATACAGATCTTGTAAAGATTCCATATCCACCCTGGGTATTTCGGTCTTTAGTGAATCTTCGATTTTCTCTATCTCATCCGTAATGTTATAGCGGATGGTGTTGAGGGTATTGATCCGGTTATCAAGTTCGTCCACCAACTGACGATTAATCTCCTTGCTGCGGGTAAAAAAGTCAAAATCATCGATCTTTTCTTCTGCTTCCCGTTTCTCTTCCCTTTTGACTTCGATAATACCTCTTATTTTATCCATCTCTTTGGTTCCGGCTGCGAATCGTTCTTTATCCTTTTCAATCGTAATCTCTAATTCTTTCTTTTTTTCATCCAGTTCATACTTTTTTAATACCGCTTCACATTCAAATCCCAGCAGATTAAATAAGAAGGGTTTCCACTCGCGGTGTTTCCCTTTGTTGTATTTACTCAACTGGAATACGTCCTTATAATCGTATTGTCCTCTCAAAAAATAAGAGATGCTCTTGCGGTATTTCCATTTCACCGCCACATCAAAACCTAAAATCTCATTCAGCAATTCAATTGCTTTATCAAGGGGAATATCCTCGTGATCCCAGGAAATATTCTCATCAAAACCCCTTAATGCCGACGAATTGGTCTTAAGCGAGACCTTCGAGGGTTTATCCACCCCCCGGCGGATAACTAAATATCTCCCGTTGTTGAGCGCAATCTCCAGGAAAAGCCTATACCCTTCAAATTTATCCTTGTACTTCACCAGGAAATGATTTTTGTTTGTCTGCTTTAACATCAAAAAATCGATCACATCGATCAGGAGGGACTTCCCCAGGTTATGGGTATCCTTCTCCCTGTCCTTTCTATCCTTCGGTTCCCCCAGGATTACGTTAAATCCCCTATTAAAACGAACCGCCTTAAAGGGCTTGTTGGCAAATATTTTAGTTAGTTTCATTGGATTTGATTAACTCTATCGCATCAATTTTGTCGTGATACTGGATCTTTCCCAGCAAAAATAAAAATGCAAGGGTAGGCGCAAACACTTCTTTCACCTGCCGATCTGTGCGGTGGATGAGCATCGCCAGCAGTTCATCAAAGGGCATAATGGCGGTTTCCTTCAATATTTGAATAACCAGGCCCCCGATATTCACCACCGAGAAACGGGGATTCCAGTGTTTATCCGGCCGAATCACGGGCTATTCTCCAACACCGATGTCACAATTAAAATACATATAGTGCAGAAAAACACGCACCAACTTCCGCCTTTCTTTTAATGAATCCATATTATTATCGAGAATGTACTTGTACAAATCTGAAAATATCTCTCTAAACTGATCATATTCACTTCTTTTCACGATAATCTCCTCTTGAAGATCGGAAACTGTATTATCGTAATACATTTTATATTTTCGGTTGGCAGGATTTTCC
The DNA here is from genome assembly GCA_965603365.1 of uncultured bacterium. Classification (GTDB taxonomy): domain Bacteria; phylum Acidobacteriota; class Aminicenantia; order UBA2199; family UBA2199; genus JAHELQ01. The sequence goes on along the minus strand of CBFDCR010000018.1, from coordinate 26,601 downwards.
AGAAATTTATCGATCTTCCTAAAATAGGAGAAGGAGTTCTTTCTCATAAAATCAAAGTATTCTTTGCCCAATTTGTTGAGTTCATTTTTCCTCTCCAGCCCGACATATCTTAGTTTTTTATCGATTTCTTCCGCCAATTCGGTCTTAATTCTAGAAAATTTGATAATGATATCTTTCAGGTCCTGCTCGTAAAACTTTAGCGGCAGCAGCAGGTTGTTCAAATTTAGAGTCTTGCTAATATCGGGATATTCCCCCAGCCACAGTTGAATCCGCTCATCCCCGATTACCTGATTCTCCACCTCGACCTGGGTTTCGATAAAATCAGAGATCTTAGCTTCGGCAATACCGGACAGCCGCCGGTTGGTAAATACCAGGTAATAATCGACTCTCCCTTCCTCCTTCAGCACTTTTAGTTTTTTCACCTCCTTTTCCAGTACTCCCTTAAAATCGGGATCTGAACACTTAGCAACGGGTTTTTCCGTATGTTTGGCCTGAACGACGAACTTACCTTCCCAGGGCCGCTCTTTACTGGGAAATTGTTCCGCCTTGCCGGTGAATTTAGCATCCCTGCCGCCGTCCTTCCCGGTAGAGAAATTAATGGTCCCGGTTCCCAGTACCCGCTCACAAATCAATACCACCAACTCTTCAAACTCCCTGGGAGTCAAATCATGCAATGGAAAACTTCGCATATTAACCCTAAATCAAATTTAAAAATTTTTTCACAAAAAAATAAAAACCACAGTATTGATTACCATAAACAGAAGAAATTTTCAACCTCGAAAAAAGACTTTTGTCATTTAAGATTCAAAAGTGCATAGTTTTTTCACTGGGATACAATTTGGGCAAGAGCATACGATTATCGATAATTAGTCGGAACAGGAAAGGGGAGGGCTAAAATTTTTCTCTTTCAAACTTGAACAACTCAGTTCACGGCCTGAATATTTGAGCTCGAGATCTGAAAGTTTGAGATCATGACATCAACAATTGAGCATTCCCCGGCCCCTTTGAAATTGAATCCTTAACTCATCGGGATTTTGAAGAGGAAGACCATAAACCGGAAGGGGACACCCATTGATAGCCTCCCGAAGGAACGGGTCAAGCCTCCGTATGAATGGGTCAAAGCCCCGTACGGACGGGTCCAGGTTGCGTCCGAAGGGGTCAACTACCAGGAAAGGGCTTGTCAACCGGGGGTGGGGGATGGGGTGCGTTAGGAGAGAATTTTGTCTTTTTTCCGGCAATTTCCCGATCTGGCTGCGGATTAGCGGAATTAAAGTAGGATTTCCCGCCTTATAGTAGGATTAGCGGAATTAAAGTAGTTTTTTCCGAATTAAAAGAGGATTATGTAGGGAAAATTGAGATAATCGGAATAATATTCCGCAATTCCTCCTTAGAATCGGGACATCTTTGTTATATCCGGAAGAGGTAGGAGATTTTGAAGACGATACTGCGGGCATCGGGATTGAAGAGGCGGAAGCGGGTTTCGGAATAATTTTTAATGGAGAGATAGATGTGACTCACATTGGCCGGTTCATAGCCGATCAGGAAGTCGTATTGAAATCTCCGGGAATGGGAATCGTATTGAAACTTTAAAAAGGACGACAGCCTCTTGTTGATCTGGACATTCAGGGCAGAAGAGACCAGTTGCCCCTTGAACCGGATGGTTTGATCATCCGAACGGTAGGCAGTCCTGCCGTAATTGAGATGCAACTGAAGTTGGGGGGAAAACTTGACATTGCTCCATAAGGAGATTTCGGAGGTGCTGCCCTCTTTAAGTTCGCTAAAATCGTCATTGTACACATAACCGGAGAAGAAAAACCTGTCCACCCCCAGCCGGACGGTATGATTGCCGCTGTAAGAGAAGGAAAAGAAGTGCCCCTTTACCGGGAAGAGGCGCCGGCCCCATACCAGTTCGTCGTTTTCATCGTACAACTGCGGCCGTTCCTCTCCCCAGAATGCAGAGACCATAAGGCGAAACCGGTCGCGGGTGGCGATATCTGCCTCCAGCTCGTAACTGTCCTGGATCTTTAAGTGGTCGGCCACCGAGCTCTCGTTGTCTTTAAAAAGGCGCAGGTTGAGGCGTTCCAGCCACTTCCCCTGCCAGCGAAAACTGTAGCGGCCGATAAAGCGAAGCTGCTGAAAATCGGTACGGGTAATAAAGCCCGCCGGTACACTGACGTTGGGGTCGATGCGGTTGTACAATCCCAGTAAGGTCAGGCCCTCATCCTTGATGCGGGAGACGATGAGTCGATACATGCCGTTCCGGGTATGGGGCATATCTTTATTAAACGAAAAGGCGGCTATGCCCCGGAAACGGTAAATATCCTTATACTTGAAATTAAAGTCCAGCCCCACATTCCGGTTCCAGTGGTCCCGCGCCTCGATATTGGAAAATATAAAGCCGATGTTGGAAAATTTAAATACGTCCTTCTTCAAACGGAATACGCCGTGGAAACTGGAGGGACGGTCTCCCCCTTCATCCTCCCCGCGGTTACCGGCCAGCAGCACCCCCAAAGAGTAGCCGTCCAGTTTCCCGCTCACCTTGGCCGCCAAAAAGGGATTTTCGATGCGGCGGGAGTAAAAGAGGGTGAACATGGTAGAAAAATAGTCGCGGCCCTCCATATAAAAGGGCCGGTTTTCCTGCAGGTGGTGCTCATAGGGGACGGTCTGGTAAAAGAAGGGGTCCGACTCAACATGGGAGTAATCGGGCGAGGAGGTGAAATCCAGGGTTAGATTGGAGGTGATGCCGTATTTTAGATCGACACCATAGGCAAACTGGCTGTCCTTCTCGTCCAGCAAACGGGAGTGGCGAAGGCCGGTATAGGGAAAGACTTCGAGGTTTTTGCCCCCCCTGATGTCTTTGATGCCTTCCAGCCTGCCGAAGGTATCCCCAAACACCGCCAATTTATCCCGGCTCACCTCTGTCCAGTAATGGGTCTCATTGAGCCGAAAAATACGGCGCCGGAAGTTCACTCCCCACTGCTGCACCTCTTTTACCGGGAAGCGCAGGGACTTGAAGGGGATACTGATCTCGGCAGTCCAGCCGCAATCGTCGATCGCTGCCGCCGCATCCCAGACGGTTTTTTTGCCATCCTTAATACCCCGGGCATTCACGGCAAAATACTCGTAGGTTTGCCTGTCCAGGAATGTGTCCAGATAGATCTCGATTTCGTCGTTGTTGTAATACTCGCCAAAGGGGGTGATATCGGCGGTTATCTTGTGAGGCTCATCATCCGGACAGCGGAAGCTAAAATAGATGTTCTTTTTGTCGTAAAAGCAGTAAACATAGGTTTTAAAGGTGGGCTTTGCGCCGTTTTGGGGATGAAACTGGACAAAATCACCGGCCGGCCTCAACTGTGGGTAAAAGCCTTCGCTTAACCGGCCATCGATCTTCACTTTCCCATCGATTCGCACCGCCCACAGCTCTTTTTCCTGGGCAGCCCCCAAGAAAGAGCCGATGAACAGTACATACAATATATATAAACCGACACACAGTTTTAACATTCTGAATATATTCTACTTCGCCGAGAGATGAAATTGGTCTAAATTTTATAACAAAAATGTCACCAGTTCGTAACATGTGTCTGCAGGTCGGTGCGTGCAAAGGTGCAAACGTCAAAACGGAAAGTGTTGGAAAAGCCTATTGAATTATCGGGCTATTTGCTTTACAATTCAGGATGTGAGTCAGAAAATTTGTTTAAAACCGAACTCTATAGAGAGGAGAGTCTCAAGGGAGACAGGACCATGAAAAAAAACTCCGCAGCAGAAAATTTAAAAAATTCTGAAGAAAAATATAAATATATGTTTGAAAACGCCCCGGACGGGATGTGCACCCTGGATATGAATGGGGTGATCACTTCATGCAATAGGGCTTTTCAATTTCAATCCGGATTTTCCCGAGACGAAATTGTGGGCAAACACTTCTCCAAAATCCCCCTATTTAAAAAAAGACAAATCTCCAGATATAAACAGATGCTTCAAAGCCTCTTAAAAGGGAAAAGCACCAAACCGATCGAAATCGAATGGGCCCGAAAAGACGGTTCCACCGAGTTCTCGGAGATTCACGTCACCTTCCTTAAAAAAGGCGAAAAAGACATCGGTTTTCAGATCATTGCCAGGAACATTACAGAGCGAAAGCAATCGGAAGAGAAACTCAGACAGAGCGAGGCCATGCTGAACAGTATTCTTAAGGCCGCACCGGTCGGCATCGGGGTGGTCTCAGACCGCATTTTCAAATGGGTCAACAACCGGCTGTGCGAAATGGTGGGATACAGTGCCGAAGAACTGATAGGCAAGAGTGCCCTCATGCTCTACCCCACTCCAGAAGAATTTGAACGGGTGGGTAAAAAAAAATATGATCAGATCAGGAAGAATGGAATGGGGACGGTGGAGACTCAATTGATACGCAAGGATGGCCGGATTATCGATATCCTGTTGAGCTCAACGCCTATAGATCCCTCGAACCCTACAACCGACGTGACTTTCACTGCCCTGGACGTCACCGCCCAAAAGCAAGCAGGGAACGCATTCAGTGAATCGGAGAGAAAGTTTCGCAACATCATCGAATCGATGCCCCTGGGGATGCACATGTATGAACTCAAAGCCGGTGATCGGCTCGAATTCGTCGATTATAACCCGGCAGCCGACCATATCCTGGGTGTCGATAATGCCCAATTTGTGGGAAAATCGGCTGAAGAAGCATTCCCTGCTCTAGCCGCGTCGCCAATACCGAAAATGTATCGCCGGGTCGCCCGGGAAGGAACAGCCTGGAAGTCAGAGCAGATCGATTATGAGGAAAACCAGATCAAGGGCGCCTTTGAAGTTCATGCTTTCCAGACCGCCCCGGGGAAAATGGTGGCCGCTTTTCGGGACATAACCGAAAGAGTTCAAGAAGAGCAGGAACGCCTCCTGCTGGCAACGGCCATCGAGCAGGCGGCAGAGGCCATTATCATCACCAATAAGGATGCCGTCATCCAATATGTGAATCCCGCTTTTGAGAAAATCACCGGTTATCCCGGCAGGGAGGCAGTGGGCCGCAACTGCAATTTGCTGAAGAGCGGTGAACAGGATGACATCTTTTATCAAAATCTGTGGAGAACCATTCAAGAGGGGAAAATCTGGGATGGTCACTTCATCAATAAAAAAAAGGACGGCACCATTTACAAGGAAGAGGCCACCATCTCGCCCATTAAAGATAAAACGGGAAACATCACCAATTACGTGGCGGTGAAACGGGACGTCACCCTGGAGCACAGGATGGAGGAGCAATTGCGGCAGGCTCAAAAAATGGAGGCCATCGGCACACTGGCCGGGGGTATTGCCCACGATTTTAACAATATCCTCTCTTCCATCATTGGCTATGCCGAACTCTCCCTGATAGGAATCCAGAACAAAGAAAGATTGAGATCAAATTTAGAACATATCCTGAAGGCCGGGGATCGAGCCAGAAACCTGGTTCAACAAATCCTCTCCTTCAGCCGGAAAAAAGAGTACGAAAAAAAACCGATCCAGATCAGCCTGGTGATTCAAGAGGTTCTTGAATTTCTCCGGGCCTCCCTGCCCACCACCATCCAATTCCGAAAAAATATCAAGGCAACATCGAGCATTGTATTGGCAGATGCCAATCAAATACACCAGGTACTCATGAACCTCTGCACCAATGCCGCCCATGCCATGCAAGAACAGGGGGGCGTCCTGGAAATCGGTTTAATAGATATAGAACTCGATGCCTACGATGCCCTGATTTACCCCGGAATCGCGCCGGGCCCCTTTATAGAGTTGACTATCGGCGATACCGGCTTAGGCATGGAACCGGCGGTGATGAAGCGCATCTTCGAACCTTTCTTCACCACCAAAAATGAAGAGGAAGGCACAGGTCTAGGCTTGTCTGTGGTACACGGAATAATTAAAAGCCACGGCGGCGAAATCACGGTGGAAAGTAAGGTGGGCAAAGGGACCGCCTTTCATATATTTTTGCCGAGGGTCGAGAGAGCCTCCTCCATCGAGGCCCGCAAGATCCAATCCCTGCCCGGTGGGGCTGAGTCCATCCTGTTTGTGGATGATGAGCCAGAGATCGTAGACGTCACCAGGTTCATGCTGGAAAGCCTGGGTTATACGGTGGCCACCGCCACCAGCACCGCCGAGGCCTTCAATATGATTCAACAGGATCCCCACCGCTTCGATCTTCTCATCACCGACCAGATCATGCCCCACATGATGGGAGTAGAGCTGGTCAAAAACCTGAGGCAGATAGGGATCAGCCTTCCCGTTATCCTGTGTACCGGATACAGCGATGTGATTCCGGACGATGAGGCCGCCGTCCTCGACATCAAGGCGATCTTGCCAAAACCCATTTCCCTGAAACAGATTGCTCCCGCCATCCGAAAGGTATTGGATTAATTCCAGGAGATTTTAGTGAAAAGAGTACGTCTCATCTTAATCCTGTTACTGGCAGCGGTGAACCTGTGGCCCCAGGCACAGGACCGGCTCAAGTATGAAGTCAGCGTGGAGGTTCAGGTGATCCCGCTGTTTGCCCTGGATTCTCGCGGTCTGCCGGTTTACGATTTAGCAAAGGAGGATCTCCGGCTTTTCATCAACGGTAAAGCCGTCCCCACAGCCGCCTTTAACCGCTACAACCTCGAACAGATCGAGGAAAAGGTCCGAACACCGCACAGATATGTCTTTATCATTATCGATTCGATTTTCAACAGTACGGCCGGCCTGAAGCGATCCAGGGAGATCGCCGCCGGGTTCGTCGATAACTCTCCTCCCAGCGACGCCTTTATCGTTTTAGAATGCAATCCCGGCGGAGGCCTTAAATATGTGATCGGCCCCGCAAAAAATCGGAAAAGAATCAAAAAAGCCATCCAAAAAATCAAACAACTGCCGGAATACCGGAAGAAAGTGCAAGACAGTCAATCCTTCGGACACTTTCTGCCGGCAGAGGAGGGAATGGTGGGGCATTTAAACCGCTCCTTCAACGAAGAGCAGAAGCGGAAAGACCGGGAATCGGAACAATTCCGCTACAAGGCGGACCTGAAATATTTTGCCAGGGTGCTGGCGGAATTTAGATATGCACTCAAGGCCATCACCCAGCCCAAAATCGTATTCCTCATCTCCGAAGGGGTGTCTAAGGGGGCCTTTAAAGAGGTATGGCTCCCCGACAAGGGTGCAGGAAGCAACGGGCTGAGCAAAGGCGCCGCCTTTTATGAACTCACCGCCACCACCTACGAAAACCATCATATATATTATGAGTACCTCAAACAGGTGGCCCGGGCCGTCAACGAAGGCGGCGGTGCCCTTTACACGATAAATCCCAGGAAAATCGAAGCCGACGACGACCACGATACGTCGGGCAGAGAGAGCTTAAAATATATGGCCGAAGAAGGGGGTGGGCAATATTTTGCCGGATTGGATACCCAGAAGGTGGTGCAGCGGATCAAGCGGAGCACAACTGCCTACTATGAACTCTTCTTTTACCCCCCAGGGACCGATCAAAAAGAGAGTTTACGCCTGCGCATCGAATGCGGCCGCGCAGGTGTCCGTATCCATACGGTGCAATTCACCGCTAAAAAAGTTCTCTACCGGCAGATGCCCCCCTTTCAGAAAAAGTTATTTGCCCTGAATGTGGCCAACAGCGGCATGTGGAGCCGAGTCACGGGAGCGATCGACAGACTCTCTTACGGAAAGTTGGGCCAGTCAACAGGCAAGGGCAAAACCTACCGGCACCTGGAAGTGGTGATCCCCCCGGAGATGAGAGATCGCCCCTTAGACATATTTACCCTCCAGGTGGACCCGGTCAGCCAGAACGCCGGCATTGCCTTCAAGAGCCGAACGGTCTCCAGCGGGATCAAAATAACCCTGCCCTTAGAACAATCCCAAAAACAATATATCGTCATCATCGATCCGGCCACCACCCGCTGCCTCTACAGCCTCATCAGGTAGGTCTATTCAATGCGGCCTTGACCGCCCTCCCCAGTTCTGCAATCAAGAAGGGTTTTTTGATATAGGTCCCGGCTCCCAGGCTTTGGGCCTCTTTGACCCGCTCGCTTTCGGAGTAGCCGCTGACGATGATCGCCCTCTGGTGGGGATTGATTTCCAGTATCTTTTTATAAGTATCCAGCCCGTCCAGACCGGGCCCCAGAATCATGTCCAAAACCACCAGATCTGCCGAATGACTGTTTAAGTACGTCACCGCCTCCTCGCCGCTGGCAACCGTTTCCACAGTATATCCCAATTTGCTGAGTACTACATGAAAGAGTTTTCGCTGTTCCAGTTCATCATCGACCACCAGAATGGACTCTCCTCCGCCGTCATAACTGCCAACCAGCGGAGGCGGCTTTGTCTCCCTCGAGGTTCGATCTGACTTTGGGAAATATGTTGACACGGTGGTTCCTTTTCCTTCTTCGCTGTCTATTTTGATATACCCTTTATGCTCCTTGACCGCGGCCCACACCACCGCCATCCCTAAGCCAGTTCCCCGCCGGCCCAGTTTTTTTTTGGTATAAAAGGGCTCAAATACCCGCTCGATATCCATCGGCGGGATGCCGACGCCTGAATCGGAGACCGCCAAACGTACGAAGTCACCTTCTCCCATCTCGCCGTATTCTTTGCTGAATTTATCCAGGTAAACATTGGCGGTGGAGATAACGGTCTTCCCGCCTCCGGGCATGGCCTCGACAGCATTGGCAATTAAATTCATTAGAATTTTATTAAGATGAATCCTTGAGCCCAGTATATTGAAAAGACCCTCTCCCAGATGGGTTTCCACCTGAACTGAAGGGCAATCGGTCAGCAGCTTCCTGTACTCAGGACTGTTCTGGTGTTCTACAATGAGTTCGTTTAAATTGAACGCCTCACCGATTTCTACATTTTTACTCGCCAACGTCAACAGATCCTGCACAATGGCCGCGGCCTTCTCTCCGGACTTCTTTATAGTCAGGACATACGATCTTGACGGATCGGACTCCGGTATCTCCCTCAATAGCATATCCGGATAAGACACAATCCCGGCCAGGACATTATTCAAATCATGGGCCACCCCGCCGGCAAGGGTGCCGATGGCCTCCATCTTCTGGGCCTGGAGAAGCTGCTTGTTGGCCTGGATTAACTTTTCGGTGCGTTCCTGTACCCGGTTCTCCAGTTCCCGGTTGATCTGCTCCACTTTTTGCTTCTCCCCCGACAACTCCCGGGTACGCTCCTGTATCTTCTCCTCCAACCCTTTCTGCCGGTTCTTCAAACCAACTATTCGCAGGCGAATAAACAAAATCATACCGCCAATTCCCAGCAAGCCCACCATAAGATAAAACCACCACTTTTGCCAGAATGGAGAGGTGATGGTAAATTTAAACATTGTCGGTTCCCGGTTCCATACACCGTTGTTGTTGCAGGCCTTTAACCTAAAAGAGTAGTCCCCCGGCGGTACATTCGAATAGGTGGCAAGTGTGGCTTCGGTCACCGGTGACCAATCTTTATCAAAACCCGCCAACATGAACCGATACCTTACTCTCTCCGGTGCGGTCAGGCAGATGCCCACAAACTCAAAGGTTAGATGATTCTGGTTATAAGGCAGGGTAAGGCCGGACGGCAGGTCGGATTTAACATTGGCAGCCGCTGCGTAGGGAGATAAATCCGCCGGTTCATAAAACAGTTTTACCCCAATCAAGTGGGTCAGCGGTTCAACCGGGTTGAGCCGGTCTTCTGCCGGATCGTAGCGGATCGCCCCCTTGACAGTACCGAACCATATCTTGCCCCGGCGGTCTTTGTAAACCGCATTCTGGTTACATTCGATCCCCATAAAGCCATCTTCTTTACTATACAATCGAATACTTTTTCTACCGGTTCTATTGTATTCCGCTAAATCCAATTTATTGATACCCTTATTGGTGCCCAGCCACAGGTTCCCGGAATCGTCAAAAATCATCAAGAGTACTTCGTCATCGCTTAAGCCATCGGCGGTGCTAAACGTGTCGAAGCTCTTCATCTTTAGGTCGCCGCTGTCGGCAGGCAGGCTGATTTTAACCGCACCGCCGCCGTAAGTACCGGCCCATATGCTGCCTTCGGAATCTGTCAGAAGCGTTATGACATATCGACTGGGTAATCCGTCACTTTCGGAAATATTTTCAAACGTGCTGCCGTCGTACACACTGATGCCGCCGTCGGTCCCCAGCCATATCCGCTTCCATTTGTCCTGGACCATTGTATTGACGGTATTGTGAATTAAGCCGTCTTTCTCAGAAAAATACCGGCAGGTTTTGCCGTTATAGCGAATCACCCCCTTCTCTTTGGTGCCAAACCATATATTCCCCCGCTGGTCTTCCAGGATAGAATGCAGATCAACCTTGCCAAGTCGCTGCGTTTGGCAAAAGTTGGTGAATTTTTTTCCATCATATTTGATGATATTACTTTCATCTGAGCCAAACCACAGGTTTCCTTTGCTGTCATAGTAGAAGAGATAGGCCACCGCCTTGCCATTTTTGCCGTCCAGGTTAAGGATAGAAGATTTGTCCTTACCCCTCCTGTACAGGCCGATTCCCTCTTCGGTACCGATCCACATGGTGCCGTCCGGGGTTTCACAGATCGCCCAGACCGAATCATGCGGCAAGCCGTGCTTTTTGGCCACCGACATAAATGTCTTCCCACCATACCTGGTAATCCCGGAATCGGTGCCCAACCATATATTCCCCTCCCGGTCCTCTAAAATGGCCCCCACATAATTCAACGACAATCCATTCTCTTCCGTATAGGTGGTAAACCTGGAGCCGTTAAACCGGCTGACCCCGTTCTCGGTGGTAAACCAATAATCTCCCCTACTATCTTGCATCACTGTCAGCACCCGGTTATCGCACAAACCCTCTTTTTCGGTATAATGGGAAAACCGGCTGCCGTCAAAGCGACTCACCCCACCGGCGGTGGCAAACCACAAATCCCCCTTTTGGTCCTCCAAAAGAGATCTCACTCTATCGTTGATCAACTCCTTTTTTTTATTATAACTAACGAAACGAACGCCGTCATATTTGCTGGCCCCTTTATCCGTGCCCAACCACAGGTTGCCCATCCGGTCCTGGGTCAGGCAAATTACCCAATTACCGGCCAATCCCTTATCGCTGTCGTAGTTGGAAATCCTGTCTCCATCGAAGTGAAAGACCCCCCTGGAGTAGGTACCAAACCATAAATCAAACTGCCGGTCTTCCAGGATGGTCCAGACACAGGCATCTTTTAACACTTTGTTCCCGGTTAAATGGCTAAAATGCTGGCCGTCAAATTTGTTTACCCCCCTATCCGTGCCCAGCCACAGGTTGCCCTCATGGTCTTCTATAATCGAATAGACGACATTATCGCACAATCCATCCTTTTCCGTATAATTACGAAATCTTCTGCCGTCAAACCGACTGACCCCTCCCCCGTGGGTGGCAAACCAGAGGTAGCCCTTACTATCCTGGCAAATACAATTAATTTGAGACTGGGCGAGGCCGTGCTCCACCGAATATATTCTAAAATTGTACTCCTGGCCCCGGCCGGAAGTCACTGCTAAAAAGGCCAACATGCTTAAAAAAATCGAGCATCTCTTTGTCTTCGACATATCCCTGTCACCTTAAACTAAAATTTCACCCCCACCTTCGCCACATATTCCTGTACTTTGAACATTCCCGATTTATATTACCTACTAAAGAAAAAGATGTCAATACCTGAAATGAGATTACTGCCAGTGATTTAACGTTAATTGCCGGCCGTCAAAGCGGGCATAGCTGAAATGGCTGAGCCAGTCGCCGCAGTTGACATAGACCTTGCCGTCTTCTTGCCGGTGCATGGGCTGGTGGATATGGCCCAGCAGCACATAGTCGAAGCCTTCACGGAATTTTTGCCGGGCAAATTGGAAATACTCTTCTCCCCAGGCGGCCCGGTCGATTTTTACCAGCTTGCGGCTGGAGCGGGAGGTCAGGCGGGCCATGAACATGCCGATATCGGCGGGGATGAAGTTCCGGTAACAAAAAATAGAAAACCGGTGGCGGATGATTCTCTTGAGCAGCCGGTAGCCCCGGTCCTTTTTGGCCAGACCGTCGCCGTGGGCGGCAAAAAACCGCTTGCCGCCGATGGAGAATTCAGCGGCTTCCTGGTGGCACACCAGGCCGATCTCCTTTTGCAGGTAGTCGCCGGTGTAAAAATCGTGGTTGCCGGGGGTAAAGTGGACGGCGATGCCGGCGTCTACCATCCGGCGCAGTTGGTGTAATATGGGGAACCAGTATCCGGGCACCACGTGATGCCACTCAAACCAGAAATCGAACAGATCCCCCAGGATATAGAGGGCCGAAGCCCGCTCCATAATAAAATCAAAAAAACCGAGCAATTTTTCCCGCTTCGCCCTCTCTTCCCCCCCCTCCTCAAACGCCAGATGCACATCAGAAATAAAATAAATACTCTTCATCCTTTAATTTGACTGTATTCCGTACTACTTAGCATGGTGCCTCCAACTGTACCATTACTATTTTATATAAAAACCCACATTATTTCAACATGAGCTTGACAGCAAAAAATTGGAAATGGTAAAATTTACCATGCTGCGGCTAAATGGAAACTATATTTATATCCAACAATGGAGAGAACACAACAAGGCTCTTTACAAATATCTATATAAGGAAACCCTAAACGATTTAAAGAAAGCGCAAAAGGAGGTGTCATGAAAAAGAAGAAGATCATTCTGATCATCGCTTTACTGGCCGTTCTGATGGTTTTAATATACTTGCCGGTTAAAGCCAGTATCGGCTGGTCCCCTGGATACCAGACACTCGGTCCAGGTCAACTTCCTGCCTGTGTCTGTGATTATTCGCCAGCAGAGTGCTGGTGCGGTAGCAGAAAATAATCAATTAGTCCCCGGAGAGCCTTGTTGTGTTTATTTTAAAAAACATTTTAAGGAGAAAAATATGAAGAGACAATTTATATTTTCGATACTGATAACTATTCTATTAGCCAGTTTAGTATATGGGGAGAAAAAGTTTGAACTGGTGGATAGATACAGTGGTGACCAGATCTTTGGCAGGTATTTTTTCGATGCCGCGGTGGACAAAGACGGCGATTTGATTGCCGCTTTTTCCATACCTAACTGTATGGTCATCAATGAAAAGGGCATGAGTGAACTGGGGCCCATCGGCCAGGGGCCGGGAGACCTGGACGGATATAATACCATATTTATTCTCGATAACAACGATCTGGTGGTGGAAGGCGCCGCCGGTAAACTCAAGGTTTTTGAAAAGAAAAACGGCAAATATACCTGGAAAAAAACCATCTGGAAACAGATAGGCCAGAGGGCCTTTCTAACCCATGACAGTTTGTTTCATGATGGCAAATGGTATTTCGCCGGGATGGGCAACTATTATCGTCCCGGGAGTAAGGAGTTCAAGGTATATTACCTCAAGGTATATTCTGCCGAAGGGAAATTTATTAAAAACATGGTGGAGGAGGTCTTTCCCAAACCATATAAATACCACCACATGGATTACTATCTGGCTTTGTATAAAAACAAGGTTTATCTCCTGATTGAGAACAGGCTGCACGTAAGGATCATCTCTCCCACAGAGTTGAAGGTAGAAAGGGAGGTACAATTGGAGACCCCCGACTATTACAAGCCCATGCCCAAAGATTACTACGCCTACCCGGATAAATTCCAACCGATTAGCTACGCGGATCTCTATAAAGAATTGGATTTCTGGAAAACCAGTTATTCCCGGATTGCCAATGTCTTGATCGAGGGCCACTGGCTGGTGATACAGATCAGGACATGCTCTGAAAAGCTGAAGAGATTCGCCCTGCTTTTTTACAACGCCGATAATTTCAAACTGGAACAAACGATCTTCACCGACGATTTCCTGCTGGCTTCCCGGGACGGCAAATATTACTTTTTTAAAAACGGCAATCCCTGCTATGATGAAGAGGCGGACGAGGCGGTCATCAACATCTACCGGTTTAAAGATGAAAAAGACAAAAAATGAACGGCTGCTAAACCTGGCTGTCGGCCTTCTGGCTGCCGGGATCATGGCAGTGATACTATTAAAGTTTGTCATCAACCGCAATCCCCAACCCCCCTTTAATTTCGACGACTTTGAGCAGATACCGGTCACGGACTTAAACGGCAGTAAAGTAAAGCTGCCCGACCTGATGGGTATAGGGATATTATTTTTTGGGGTAACTCCAGAATTAATTTCGTCTTGACGGGATAACGCTCATTTTATTTGACGGCGGATTCAGGTATAATAGGAATCGAAATGGATGTAGAAATGAGTTTGAAGCAGAGAGCCGTGATTTTTGATCTGGATGGGACGCTGCTGGATTCGTTGGTTGGGATTGCCCGGGCCATGAATGTGTTGTTGGAGCGGTTGGGGTATCCACAGCATCCGCAAGAGGCCTATCGTTATTTCGTGGGGGAGGGGCTCGAGCAACTGGTGATCCGGGCTTTGCCGGAAACGGCCCTACCCCTTCATTCGCTGGAAAAACTGGTGCGGGATTACCGGGAGATCTACCGGCAGACCTGGCCGGTCTCCACCAGGCCCTACGACGGCATCCCGGAACTGCTGGATGAATTGACGCAGCGGCATATCCCCATGGCCATCATCTCCAACAAGTCCGAACCCTTTACCTTAAAAATGGTAGAGACCCTGCTGTCCCGCTGGCAGTTTGCCGCGGTTTGGGGACAGCGGGCCGATGTGCCCCTGAAACCGGACCCCTATTCGGCACTGGCAACCGCCGAGCGCCTGAACGTGGCGCCCCAACATGTCTTGTTCGTGGGCGACACCAAAATCGATATGCAGACCGCGACCGCGGCCGGTATGGTGGCGGTGGGGGTGCTCTGGGGCTTCCGGGAGGCCGATGAACTCCTGGCCCACGGCGCCGAGTACCTGATCGAACACCCCGGGCAGTTGTTGGACAAAATCGACAGCGTGGTCAATGTTTTGAAGAGAGGACTGTTAAAATGAAAAAGATATGGATCATTTGTTTATTGATAGGCTTTGCCTCTTCTTTGCACGGTAAGATTACCCTGCCGGAGGCGGTCAAGAAGGGGCTGGCCAGAAGCGCTGCCGTGCAAAATCAACGGCTCGGGGTATCGGCCAGCCAATCCCGCCGGGAGCTGGCCCGTAAGCAAAAACTCTTCTCCGCCCTATTCAACGGTTCCTACCTCTACAGATCGGTGACCATGGAACTCCAGTTACCGGATATCAGCGCGGCCCCCGGGGTCACTATTCCCGGCATCTCCCGGGAGGTGGGGGCGCTGCACAACTTCGACCTCAAGCTGGGTATCACCCAGCCGCTGTACAGCGGGGGAATTTTGTCGTCGGCGGTTCGTAAGGAGACGGTACAGGCGGCGGCGGCAGAGAGTCTGCTGCGGCTCAAACAAATCGAGGCCTCCGGCAGTATCAAGACCTCATATTTCAGCCACCTGCTGCTCCTGCAAAAAAAGCACTCCCTCCATAAATTACTGAAAAACCTGGAACTGCACCTCAAAAAAATCCGGGATTACTACCGGGAAGAGCTGGTGCGAAAGTCGGACCTGCTGGAGACCCAGCAGAATATCGAAGAGATCCGCATGCAGTTGGCCGACCTGGAGCGGTCGATCCAGGAGGAGCGCATCCATTTTTTTCGCCTATGCGGCCTCTGGCCCGAAGAGGTGGAGGAGACCTACCGTGAAAAAGAACAGGATCTGGAGACGGCCCTCGCCTACTTCAAACAGCATCACCCCCAGTTAGAGGCCCTCAACCAGAGGCTAAAATTAACGGAAATACAGGATAAGATGGTGGGCGGAAAGTATCTGCCCCAGGTCAACGGCTTTGCCGAGGTGCATTACGGCAGACCGGGCATCGATTTCTTCAAGAACGAGTGGTCCCTCTATTTCCAGGGGGGGCTCTCCTTTAACCTGCCCATCTTCAACTGGAACCGGAAAAAACAGGAGCGGGCGGTGGTGAAGATTTATGCCCAACAAATCGAAAACGAAAAACAGGACTTCATCCTGGAGACCGGCCAGCGGTTGGAACAGTTGTTTGCGGCCCGGAACTCCCTGCACCAAAAGCAATCATATTTAGAGAAGATCATCGGCTATGCCCGGGAGGATGCCCAGCTTAAAGAGCAGTTGTACCGGGAAAACCAGATCGCCAATATCGACTACCTCACCGCGGTGACCACTGCCGAAGGGTACCGCTCCCAAAAGCAGGAGATGCGGTTCCAACTGGAGTTGTTGAAGGTATCCATCCATACGGTGATCGGTTACCTAACTGAGGACGTGAGCCATCAGGAGAAAGAAAAATGAACAGAATGTTTCGACTCATACTTTTAGCCGGCCTCCTCTGGTATGCCGCCTGTGCCGGGGGTAACGACAACGCCATAAAGGCGCCGGGGATCGTAGACGGCGAAATCATCACCATCAAGAGCCTGACGACGGGCAGCATCTCCACCTGGAATATCGACAGCGGCATGACCGTTCAAGAGGGAGATATCCTGGCGGAAATCGACAGCCGGAAGATCGGCAACAGCCTGGAAGAGCTGGACATCAATGAAAGGGACATCCGGTTAAAAGTAGAGCGGCTGCAAAAAAAGGTGCAGTTGGTGGCGGCCAATATCGGTTACCTCTCCCGGCAGGTGGAACGGTTTAAGCGGCTGAAGCAGAAAGCTGCGGTTTCGGGCGACAGGCTTGAGCAGGCCGAACTGCGGCTCTTAGAGGCCCGGACCTCCCTCTTCGATATCAAAAATCAACTCTCCGCCTTAGAGGTGCAAAAGGCTAAGATAAAAAACAAGAGGGCCTACCTGGAACTGGTACTGGAAGACCACCGGATCGCGGCACCGGTTTCAGGCATTGTGCTGGAGACCTTTGTCTCCGCCGGCGAGACGGTGCTGCCGGGGGCAAACATCGCCGACATCTTGAAGACCGCCAGCCTCTACGTGGAGGTCTTTTTAGAGGAGGCGGAGATCGGCGCCTTAAAGTTGAACCAGGAAGTCTCGATTCTCATCGACGGGCTGGAGGGTCAGACTTTCGCCGGGCACATCGCCTACTTTGGCCGTAAGGCGGAGTTCTCCCCCAAATACATCATCTCGGAGAAAGAGCGCAAGGGACTGCTCTACCAGGTGAAGGTAAAGATAGCGCCCCAGGACAGCCACCGCTTTAAGGTGGGCATGCCGGTAACCGTGGTCTTTAAAAAATAGAAGCCAGGAGCCATGCTGCAATTGAAAAACATCTCCAGATCTTTCGGCTCTATCCGGGCCGTGGATGGGGTCTCCCTGGATATTAAACCCCAGGCAGTCACCATCCTGACCGGGGCCGACGGCGCCGGTAAATCGACGCTGTTCAAAATACTGGTCGGGCTGACCAAACCGGACAGCGGCGAGATATTTCTCGACGATGAACCCATTGGCAGCGATTACTCCCGGATCAACAACATCACCGGCTATATGCCGGAGCGGTTTTCCCTCTACCCGGACCTGTCGGTGGACGAGAACATGAATTTCTTTGCCGATATCTACCGGGTGCCAGCTAAGAGGCGGGAAGAGTTGAAGGCGCGCCTGCTCTCCAAAACCGGCATGATGCCCTTTAAGAAGAGGAGGGCCGGGGCATTGTCGGGGGGCATGAAACAAAAACTGTCCCTTTCGACCATTCTCCTCTCCTCCCCCGACATTATTATCCTGGACGAGCCCACCACCGGCGTAGATCCCCTTTCCCGGATCGAGTTTTTCGAGATTATCGAAGAGCTGAAACAGTCGGGCAAAACCATCCTCATCTCCACCCCCTACCTGGATGAAGCGGAAAGGGGGGATCACATTGTATTCATCAAGGCGGGCAAAATCCTGACCCAGGATTCCATCGCCCATCTCAAGAGCAGTTTCCCCGCCCGGCTCTTCCGCATTCTCCCCCGGGACAATATCTTCGCTGTCATGAACCAACTGCAAGAGATCGAGGCCTTAAAAGACGACGTCCACATACGGGGCAAATTTATCAAGTTCAGCCAGACCGCGAACATCCCCTTTCCGGCCCATATCCCCATTAAGGAAATGGTGGAGGAGACTCCCACCTTAGAGGATATCTTCATCTATTACGAGCGACGCCGGGGAGAAAGGAAAGGAGCAGTCTAAAATGGAAGAAATCATCGCCGTCCAGGACCTGACCAAACGGTTCGGCAAGTTCACCGCGGTCAACGGCATCACTTTTAATATTAAACAGGGAGAAATAATGGGTTTTTTAGGGCCCAATGGGGCGGGCAAGACCACCACCATAAAGATGCTCAACGGACTCTTGAAAATTAGCGGCGGGAGGGCCTGGATCAAAGGCTGCGATGCCGAAAAAGAACGAAAAAAAATCAAGCCCCTCATCGGCTATATGTCGCAGAAATTTTCCCTCTACCCCCTGTTGACGGCCCTGGAGAATATCGAGTTTTTCGGCGGCATCTCCGGCCTGTCGGCGTCGGAGATACGGCACAGGCAGGGACAAATAAGGGAAAAGGTAGCGGAAGAAAGGTTGTTGGATCAAAAAATCGCCGACCTGCCCCCCGGAATTAAACAGCAGGTGGCCCTGTTTGTCTGTCTGATGACAGACCCGGAAATTATCTTCCTCGACGAGCCCACCTCCGGCGTCGACCCGGAGACGAGGCGCAGTTTCTGGAACGAGATCTATACCCTCAAGACCGCCGGCAAGACCGTCCTGGTGACCACCCACAACCTCGACGAGGCCGAATACGCCGACCGCATCCTGATCATCCACCGGGGTAACCTGATCTTAGAGGGGGAGCCGGAACAGTTGGTGACAGCCCACGGCGCCGACTCCATCGAAACCTTATTTAAGGAAGCCATAGCCAGAAATGAAACGTCTTAAAGCCGTCATCAACAAAGAGTTCGCCCATATTTTGCGGGACCCCGCCAGCCTGACCATCGTCATCCTGATGCCGGTGCTGATGATGTTTATCTTCGGCTACGCCATCAACTTCGATCTGGAGAAGGTGGAGGCCGGCATCATCAACTATTCTAAAGGCGAGGCGGCCGGGAAGCTGATTGAAAAATTCCAAAACAACCGCTATTTTACCGTCACCCACCTGAGGGCCGGACCCACCAACCCCGTTCAACAGGGCGAACATCTACTGAAATCGGGCAAACTGAAAGAGATCATTATTATCCCCGCCGATTTTGCCCAAAAGGTCAAAACCAACCGCCGGGCGGAAATCGGCATCGTGATCGACGGCAGCGACGCCAACGTGGCCAACCTGGTCTACCAGTACAACGAACTGATCCTGCTGGACTTCATCTCCGAATACCGGCAACTGGACCGACTGCTGAAAGTCTCCACCCAGATCTATTTTAACCCGGAACTGAAGAGCTCGGTATTCTTTATCCCCGGGCTCATTGCCATCCTGCTGCTGATGATCTCGGCCCTGCTGACCTCTTTGAGTATCGCCCGGGAGAAGGAGTCCGGCTCCATCGACCTGAT
Source organism: uncultured bacterium (assembly GCA_965603365.1). Lineage (GTDB taxonomy): Bacteria > Acidobacteriota > Aminicenantia > UBA2199 > UBA2199 > JAHELQ01. The sequence goes on along the minus strand of CBFDCR010000018.1, from coordinate 7,154 downwards.
CTTCATCTCGCCCCTCAGGTCGCCGGAGATCATCGTCGGCAAGACCATCCCCTACATCGTGGTTGCCCTGATCGACGAAGCCGTGATCCTGCTGTTTGCCACCCTCTACTTCGGCATCCCCATCAAGGGCAACCTGCTGGTACTGTTTCTCTTCTCCTTACTCTATGTGGTCTGTGGGCTGTCGCTGGGGATACTTGTCTCCACCGCCGCCTCCTCCCAGAAAACTGCCATGTTTGCCGCCCTGCTCATTACCCTGCTGCCCTCCATTATGCTGTCGGGATTCATCTTCCCCCTGGAGTCGATGGGGGTCGTCCTGCGCGCCATCTCCAGCATTGTACCGGCCACCTATTTTTTAAAAATCATCCGGGGGGTGGTGGTCAAGGGCGCCGAGTTGAAACACTTCCTGGTGGAAGGCGGGGCGCTGGTGCTATTCAGCCTGGTACTGATGGCCGCGGCCACGGCAAAATTCAATCAAAACAGGAAAAAATCAAAATGAGAATTCTCTACCTCATCAAGAAGGAGCTCATCGAGATTGTCCGGCAAAAGGAGTTTTTGCCCCTGCTTTTTATCGCCCCCATCATCCAGATCATCATACTGGGCTACGTGGTGACCACCGATGTGAAGAATATCCCGGTAGACATCGTCAACCTCTCCCACAGCCAGGCGGCCTACCGCATCATCCACCGCATCCGCGCCACCCCCCTCTTCGACGTCAATAAGATCTCGGCCGAAAAGCAGGACAGCGTCGAGACCCTGAAGCGGGGTAAGGTGAAGGCGGTCATCGTCTTCAGGGATTCCCCGGCTAAAAGGGGCCAACCCCGCCAATACCCGGAGATCCAGATACTCATGGACGGGGTAGATTCCAACACCTCGGCCATTGCCGCCGGTTACTTCAACGGCATCATCAAGAAGTACATCCTGACCGACCTCGAGAGCATGGGGCTCGGCCTGCCGGTGGAGAGTAAGACCCTCATCCGCTATAACCCTGAGCTGCGCAGTATCAATTACATGGGCCCCGGTATCGTGGCCCTGCTGCTAACCATCCTGACCCTGTTTGTCACCTCGGTATCCATTGTCCGGGAAAAAGAGCAGCAGACCATGGATACCCTGCTCATCTCCAGGTTGACGCCCCTGGAGATCTACATCGGCAAGGCCCTGCCCATGGCCCTGATCGGTTTAATCCAGATGACCATCGGCTTGTTGGTGGTGATACTGTGGTTCGGCATCCCGGTGCGGGGCAACCTTCTCTTGCTCTTCTTAACCGCCTTGATCTTTCTGCCCGCCATCCTCTCTTATGCCCTATTGATCTCCACCTTTGCCGCCACCCAGCAGCAGGCGCTGTTCTTCTCCTGGTTCTCCATGATCACCTTCATCCTCCTCTCCGGTCTCTTCACCCCGGTGGAGAATATCCCGGCCGGTATTCGCCTCATCGCCGACATCAATCCCCTGCGCTACCTGATCCAGATCATCCGGGAGATCTTCCTCAAGGGCAGCGGCCTCGCCTTTTTCTACAAGGAACTCCTCATCCTGACCGCTATCGCTGCCGTGGTCATCTCCATCTCCCTGCTCAATTTCAAGCGTTTTATATCGAAATAATAGTGGAGGCTATGAATTGATTTTTTTCAGGGTCTCTTCGTAGTTTTCTTCTTCTTTGATACGGGTGAAAATTTCGGGCCACTTTTCCTGGGTGTCCAGGATAAAATCGATCACCTCCCTGACTGCGCCGCGGCCGCCGTAGCGTTTGGCAATGTAATGGGAAATCCTCTTGATCAACGGATGGGCATCCCCCACGGCAGCGGAAAAGCCCACCATGCCCATCACCTCGGCATCGCCGATATCGTCGCCGATATAACACACCTCTTCCTTGGAGAGGTCGTATTTCTTTAATAACTCAAAAAAGGGAACGGTCTTGTTAAAAATGCCTTCATAGTAGTCGTCCACCTGGAGTTCCTCGACCCGCCGCGTTACCGCTTCGGAACTCTTACCGGTGATGACCGCGGTCTTAATATTGGCCAACCGGGCAAAAACAATACCGGTACCGTCCTTTACATCAAAAGACTTGATCGCCTGCCCATCGGGGAAGACAAAGAATCTACCGTCCGAAAGGGTTCCGTCCACGTCCATAATAATGAGTTTAACCTTCTTTGCCAGTTCTTTTTGATCCATCATATCATCTCCGTTCGCCATAGATCGTGTAAATGTACCAGTCCTCTCAATTTATCTCCTTCCGTGACCACCAGTGAGGTAATCAACTTTTCTTCCATGATCTTCAATGCCTCTACCGCCAGGTTGTCCTCGCCGATGCTAAGAGGGTTCCCGGTCATACACTGCCCTGCGGTAGTGCCGGTAAAGTTAATGTCCTTCAGTATATGTCTGCGCAAATCGCCGTCGGTAATCACCCCCCTTACCCGCTCACCAGGATTCCCGGCAGCCGCCGGATTCGTGGAATCGCCGTCATCCACCACGACGGCCATACCGAACCTCTTCTCATTAATGACCCGGATGACATCCATCATGACGGCAGACACATCCACCACCGGCAGTTCTTTGCCTTTGTGCATCAGGTGTTTGACCTTCAGCAGCTTTTTGCCGATCGCCCCGGCCGGGTGGTTGAAGCGGAAATTTTCCTCCTTAAAGCCTTTCTTTTCCATCAGGGCAATGGCAATGGCATCGCCGACCGCCAGAGTCAGGGTGGTGGAGGTGGACGGCACCAGGCCGATGGGACAGGCCTCCTTTTCCACCATGCAGTCGATATACACATCACTCTGGGCCGCCAGGGTGGAAGTCGGGGAGCCGACCAGCGAGACCAATTTAACGCCGATGCGCTTGATATAATTAATCAGCCGGATGACTTCAAGGGTCTCGCCGCTGGTAGATAGGGCCAATACCATATCGTCGTTGTTAATGATGCCGATATCCCCATGCAGGGCCTCGGCCGGATGAAGGAATACCGACGGGGTGCCGGTGGAGGTCAGGGTGGCGGATATCTTCTTGGCGATCAAGCCGGATTTTCCCATGCCGGTAATGACCACCCGCCCCTTTGTCTGATACAGAATCTCGACGGCCTCTTCAAACCGTCCGTCTAATCTATCTACAGCATTTTCAATAGCCTTTGCTTCAATTAAAAGGACTTTTTTACCAGTTTCGACTATGCTGCTCATAAGTTACTATTATACAACTTTTTTAGCTTAATTAACAGGGGTTTGAGATTTTTTAGTGATAAAGCATTGCTGCCGTCCGACAGGGCCGCGGCCGGGTCAGGATGCACCTCCATGAAGACGCCGTCTGCACCGGACACGATGCCGGCGGCGGCCATCATGGGGATGTACTCCGGATCTCCGCCCGAGACCCCATCTGCTGCGGTGGGCCGCTGCACCGAATGGGTGGCATCGATCACCACCGGCAGGCCCGTTTTCTTCATCAGGGGAATGTTCCTGAAATCCACCACCAGGTTCCGGTAGCCGAAAAAATTGCCCCGCTCGGTCAGCATGACCCGTTCATTGCCGGTGGACTTTATCTTTTCCACCACCAGAGACATATCTTCCGCCGCCATGAATTGGCCCTTCTTGACATTGACCGGCAGGCCTGTCCTGCCGGCGGCCAGCAGCAGATCGGTCTGGCGGCACAGGAAGGCGGGGATCTGGAGGGCCGAGAGTACCCGGGCCGCCGCTTCCGCCTGCCCCGGTTCATGGATATCCGCCAGCACCGGCAGGCGGTACTCATCTTTGGCTCTCTTCAAGATTCTCAATCCCTTGTCGAGACCGGGGCCCCGGTAAGAGGACAACGAAGAGCGGTTGGCCTTATCAAAGGAGGCCTTAAAGATAATCTGAATCCCCGTCTCATCGACGATCTTTCTTAACTCCCCGGCAATTTCCAGCACCATCTCCTCACCCTCGATCACGCAGGGGCCGAGGATAAAGAAGAGGTGTCCCCTCTTTAGATCCACATTGTCAATACTAAAATACGAAGACATCGCTCCATTTTATCAATTCTCACCCCAACTTGCAAGACATTTTTTATCCACCTTGCCATCCCCCCCAATTTGTGCTATCTATTACCCCTGGATTAATTTTTTAGATAGACGTGTTAACGTCCCGACGGTCCAGGGATCTTAAAAGGAGATGTTAAGATGCTTTCATTGGAGATCGTGCTTACCCTGTTGGGGCTGCCGTTGGGCATTCTCTCCAGCCTGACCTATGACAAGATCAAGACCTTCTCCCGGCATATCGACAGCCAGCCTTTCCGGGAGTTATTCTTCGACTCCTTCTATAAAGCCCTAAAGCATCAGGACAGGGTGTCCGGCGGGCTGCTCAAGGATTTGAAACAATCGGTCAAGGCAAACAGCCAGCGGTTCCTGGAGATGGTTTCGGAAAATATCGAGGATTTTCATGCCTTCCTCTTGCCCGGCGGTCAGGACGAGTTTCACCGCCGCCTTGCCGAAGACCTGGTGTCCGAATTCTCGCTGACAGAGCAGCACCGGGAGTTGACGGTCATCCTGGTGGCGGAGTGTCTGAAAGAACATCAAGAAACCTTTTTAGACAGACTCATTCAAAAAAAACCTATGCAATCGCTGCGCTTTATTCAGGATGCCAGGACTAAGATCATCCGCCGGGATTTGCAAAATCTGGGCAAACGCCTCACACCCAAAACTGAAAAACATCGCGAAGAAGATGAAATTGAAGCAAAAGAAAAGATAGAGGCCGCGATAAAGGGGAAGCAGATCAAGGTGCTGGCCATGACCGCCAGTCCCAAAGGGAGTAACTCCCTGCTCTACGAGATGGAGCAGGATACGCTGCTGGAGGTGTTTGGCCGTTTTGAGCGGCGGCGGGTCTTTTTAGATATGCCCGATCCGGTCAAGAGTACACTGGAGGAGATCCGGGAGCATTTGCTGGAAGGCAAGCACGACATCTTGCAGATCACCGCCCACGGCGGCCTGGATGAAGAGGGCAATGGCCTGCTCTCCTTTGAGGACGAGGAGGGCAAGCTCCAAAAGGTAAAGGGCCAGGAGTTGGCCGAGCTGTTGATTTCTCTTAAAAAGGAGCAGGAAATTGATGTCAGGGTGGTCATCCTGTCGGCCTGCCATTCGGCCCGCCGGGAGCTTCACTTGATGCCCACCGCCCAACTGCTTCATCAGGCGGGTATCGGGGCGGTGGTGGGCATGAAGGAGAGCATCAGCCATGTGGCCGCCATCGACTTCAACGTGGGTTTTTTCCAGGCTCTCCTGGACAAACAGGAGGTGCGCCGGGCCTATGACGAGGGCTGCCGGGCGGTGGCAAGGGGCGAAGCGCAAAGGCTGCGGGACGACCCCTCCTGGGACCTGGTCGGCGAGGCGGAGATCCCCCAACTGCTGCTGAAAAACGAGACCCTCACCGTGGACGACTTCTCAGACTTCATCATCAAGGCGCCGGGCCGTCCCCAGAGCCACCACTTCGAGGGGGCAAAATATATGGGCCGGGGCTTTATCGGCCGCCGGGATATCTTGAGGCGCCTCTACAGGAGCGTGAACGACGGTGCCGGGGCACTGGTGCTGAAAGGGCCGGGGGGCATCGGCAAGTCCACCATCACCACCCGGGCCGCCGCCAACCTGCGGCGCCGGGATTATGAATTCATCGTGATCAGGGGTGAGACCGAGCCGGGTCTCATCCTCCAGTCCCTCTCCAAAAAGGCCGCCGAAACGGGTCTCCAGGAGGCCGAAGCGGTCTATGCCGCAGACGCCTCCCCCCGGCAGAAACTCAACTGGTTCCTGGAGCACTATATTACCGGCCGCCAGGTGGTCTTGATCTTCGATAACTTCGAGGAGAACCAGCAGATGGACGGCAGTTTCCCCGAAGAGAAGACAGAGCTAAAAAGATTCCTGATCTATTTCCAGGAGTGTTTGGAGAACCAGGAGTCCCTGCTGCTCTTCTCCACCCGCTGCCGGCTGGCCGGTTTCGACACCTTAGAGGTGGGGGAGTTCTCCCCGGTGGAGTTTCGCAAATCCCTGCTCAACACCGCCGCCCTCAAGCAGTTAGACGGTGACTCCATGGAGTCTTTGCGCCGGGAGGTGGGGGGCAATCCCCGGGCTTTGGAACTGCTGGATCGCATCGCCAGGGAAGAGTTTGGAAAGCGGGCCTTTGACTGGCAAGAGCTAAAGACCCTGATCCCGGAACTGAAAGAGCGCATCATCCACAAGGCAAGCGACGCCGACGACTTTACCCCCCTCTACCTGGACAAACTGCTGGAGTTCATCACCCCGTCCCAATACCGCCTCCTCCAACTGCTCTCCCTCTACCGGGACCCGGTTCCTAAAGCGGCCATAGAGGCCCACGACTGCCCCCTCACCCGACCGGACCGCCACAGACTCCAATCCCTCTCCCTCATCGAATACCGCCCCACCCCGGCCCTCCTTTACGTCCACCGCCTGACCGCCCACCACATCCTCTCCAAACTCCCCCCGGAACCAAAAAACCAATCCCACCTCCGCGCCGCCGCCTATTTCAAAAACCTGGAAACCGCCGAAGGTGAACACTACCTTGAAGACTTAATGGAGGCCCGCTGGCACTACCTCCAGGCCGAAGCCTGGGACGAGGCCGCATCCCTCACCTTCTCCCTGGAAGACCACCTGACCCTCCACGGCCACCCCCAACTCTCCCTGCACCTCCTGGAAGAGATTTCTGAAAATAAAATGAATGATAAAAATAGATCTATTGTTCATTTGGATTTGGGAAATTTATATAGACATTTTGGTGATTATGACTCCGCTTTAAAGCATTACGAAATATCATTAAATATAGATAAGAATATTGGCGATACAAAGGGAGTGGCCTTAAATTTTCATGGAATTGGAAACATATATCTTGAAAAAGGTGAATACGATGAAGCCTTAGACAACTATAAGAATGCCCAGGAAAAACTCGAAAAAACCGATGATGAGGCAAGTTTATCAAGGATTTTGCACCAGATCGGCATGATCTATGAAGAGAGAGGCGACTATGAGGCCGCGCTGGAGCAGTATCGCCGGTCGCTGGAGATCGAGGAGAAGATCGGGGATATCAAGGGCGTGGCCGCCAGCCTGCACCAGATCGGCATGATCTATCAATACAAAGGCGATTATGATGCCGCGCTGGAGCATTACCAAAAGGCAAAGGAGATATTCGAGAAGATAGGGGATATCG